>CAYZXN010000199.1:0-28346 GCA_964482425.1 uncultured Syntrophobacteraceae bacterium
TTGGTGGACCGCCGCGTGGGTCCCCCGCCATCGACCCAAATCTTAATGATTTAAATTTTCCCCCCCCCCGGGTTTAAAAAAGCGACTCTGTCACCGGCGGGGGACCAATCCGGCGATGTGTTATAACCACCGCTATACGTCAGCCGCCGCGTTTTGCCGCTAGCGACATCCAAAATATAGAGCTGAGGCGATCCACTCCGATCGGAAACGAACACCAACTGACGCCCATCCGGCGACCAGGACGGCGAAACGTCGATCGCCGGACTCTCAGTTAAACGCTTGGTGATATTGCCGTTTCGGTCCAGGAGGTAGATGTCGGTATTCCCTACGCGCTCAAGCGAAACCGCCACATTTTGGCCGTCCGGTGACCATTTTCCGCCGAGATTCAAACCGGTGCGCCCGGAAAACTTCGTCTCTTTGCCTGTAAAAAGTTCGAAGAGGTATAAACTCGGATTGCGGTCTTTGTAAGAGGTGTAAAGAATCGATTTGCCGTCCGGAGTCCATGACGGAGATAAGTTTATGGTGCGATTGTTGGTAACCTGGTATTTTTCACTACCATCCAGGTGAGCTACATGAATTTCTTTAAAGCGCCCACCACTAGTCGAGGTGTAGGCGATCCTTGTATTGAAGATGCCTGCCACCCCGGTGAACTGCTGAATGATTTCATCAGCAAATTTGTGTGCAATGCGCCGAAAATCCCGCGTGCGGCCAGTGTACCGCTTGCCAATCGTTTCTTTACCCTGGGTGACATCGAATAAACGGAGTTCGACCGTCAGCTCATCTCCCTGTACGGCAAACCTGCCTTTAACCAGCCCGACAGCGCCAATCGTCGACCAGTCTTTGAAATCAAACGTCCCCAGGGTATCGCCGCTGCGTTGCGGATGTTCAAGATAGGTCGCGCGATCCAGCACACGAAACCAGCCCGACAGATCGAGATCGTAGACGATGGCATCGGCCACTCCCTCCGATATCCGCCCCGGGTCTCCGCCCGTACCGGTGTTGCGCAGCGGTGAAATAGCGATGGGATATTTCGGCATTCCAGGCCCAATGACGTCCAGACGCACCTGCGCTTGAGCAGTAAACACATTTACAAATACAAACGTGAAGACACAAAGAACAATGATCAATCTCGACTTCAAAATTGACTCCCCTCGGTCATCAGGGTTGAAAATTCATCTCCACCTGTGAAAAATCGTTGCGATAGCTTTCCGGCGGGGCCGGTAAAGGACTCGATTTACGGAGCGCCCGCAGAACAGATTCGTCAAACGCGGGATCTCCCGATGGTTCAGCAATTCTTATTCCAGTAATTTCGCCGTTATCTTTGATGCCAAAACGAACCAATGCCTTCAAAGTTCCCTTTTGTCCGGCCCAAGCCCAATTTCCTTTAATGGTGCTGACTATTTTGGTTTGATACATCAAAAATTCGGCACCCTTCACAACCGTCCCACCACCGCGCCCGCCGGGACCAAGAGCCGCAGCGCCGTCACCCTCGCCTGGACCGACGCTGAGGACATCTCCAGTTTTGGAGGCCTTTTGCGCGCTTTCAGTTCTACTCTTAACCCGGTCGAGAGCAGATTGGATCAACCTTTCGCGTACCTTATCCAAAGAACCCTCAGAACTCTGCGCCGGCACTGGTTCGGTCCGACCCTCTTTGGCCGGCTCATTCTTTGCTGCTTCTGATTTAAGCTCTTTTAGCGGTTCTTTCTTCAGTGTTTCTGACTGAACCGGCTGTTTCGTAGCTTCACTTCTAGCCGGAGCCGGCTTGACCGAGTCTTGAGCCGGTTTTTCTTCAATTTTGGGCGGCTTTTCTAATTCTTTCGCTGGCTTCTCGGCTTTCTCAGCCTTCTCCACCTTCTTGACTCTCTCAGTTATCTCCGTCTTTTCGACTTTCTGCTTTATTTTGGGCGGTTCTTTTTTGATTTCCGGCGGACTTGGGGCCGGTTCCGACATCATCTTAGGAGCTCCTTTAGCCTCTTGTTTCGTTTCTTTGGGGGGCGGAGATGGCTCAATCTGAGTGCCTGGACGGTTTCCCCCTATCTTGTCCCCCCCAACTAGATCTACCGTGTAAACAGGGGGGGCAGACGTCGTTTGCGAAGGGAAATAAGGTGACAGCACGAGAGCTATGAGCAAGGCGCCGTGCAGGAAAAAAGAAAAGAGTAACCACTTCGAAAGTGGCTCGCCTGTTCCAGCTGAAACAACAGGTTTCTCCCGTAGGTTGATGGGTTTAGTAGTGGGGTCTCCGGGCATGGGTCATCATTTGTCTTCTGCAGTTGGACGAGTCACCATACCCACCCTTTCGATACCGGCCTGCTTTAGCGCTGCAATGGTTTTCATCACCATGCCATAGCGTACGTCTTGATCCGCTCGCACATAGACCTGCTTATCGGCTTGATTCTGGCGGATGGCTCGCAGTTTCGATCCCATCTCCTCCAATGTCATGACATTGTCATTTAAATAAATATCGCCGTTCTTGGCAATGCTGACGACCAGCATCTCGTCACTTCCGGAAATCGCTCCGGCACTGGCCTGCGGGAGATTAACCTGAACACCCTGCTGGATGATCGGCGCTGTCACCATGAAAATAACCAAAAGCACCAACATAACATCGACGAGCGGAGTAACGTTGATTTGCGAAATCGTGGTGCTGTCGCGCGACGAGACATCTACTGCCATAAAAACCTCTTTCTACTTGAAAAAATGCCGCTCGGCGATATTCAAGAACTCGTGCGAGAAGTTATCCATTTCGACGGCCAGCACTTTGATTTGTTGCACGAAGTAATTGTACGCCATGAGTGCCGGGATTGCTGCGGCCAGCCCCACGGCAGTCGCAATAAGCGCCTCGGCAATGCCCGGCGCCACCGCCTGAATGCTCGACGAGTGTGTCATGCTCAGGCCGAGGAAAGCGTTCATAATTCCCCAGACCGTTCCAAACAAACCGATGAACGGCGCGGCGCTCGCTGTGGTCGCGAGAAAGGTGCAATACTTCTCCAGTTTGGTGATTTCGACGCTGGTCGCTCTTTTCATAGCCCGGGAAACGTTATCAACCCCTCCCAGCTCTGTAGTGAGATTATCTGCAGCCGGTGAGTCCTTTTTTGAGCGGGAAACGCGCACGAGTTCTTCATAGCCGGAACGAAAGACCTGCGCCACTGGGCTGGCTTTCAATTCTCGACTTGCGTCATGTATGGAAGAAAGGTTGCGTCTTTCCCAAAAAATTTCGATGAATTTTTCCGATTCTTGTTTGGCTCTGCGCATTTGGCGAAATTTGAAAGCAATGATACCCCAACCGACAACGGAGAAGAGAATCAGCACGTACAGAACCCCCTGCACGACCAAGCCTGAGCCGCGCACAAGGTCCAGTACACCCTGATGTCGCGGCAGGAATGACCCGTCTTGGGCTAAGAGAAGGTGGAGCGACCAGACAAAAGACATGATGGGTTTGGCAAAGCTAGTTGAAAAAGTATTACAACCTCTATAATTAGTCAATTACGAATTTACACGCTATTCATCATCTATAGAAGGATGGGACATGATCCGGCGTCTTGATCAAATCGACATCGCACAGAAAAATGTCTTTGTTCGCGTGGATTTTAATGTTCCTCTCGATAATGGCAGGGTCGCCGAGCCACACCGTATCGATAGCGCGTTACCGACGCTGCGTCTGATCTTGAGAAAAGCCAAGAAGGTGATTATCGCCTCGCATTTGGGGCGCCCGGATGGAAAGCCAAATTCAAAATACAGTCTGGCTCCGGTGCGCGATCATCTTGAAAAATCACTTGGAGAACGGGTTATCCTGGCGCCAGATTGCGTCGGCAGCGAGGTGGAGAGCATCGTCCGCGGGTCCGATTGCAGAATTGTGCTCCTCGAGAACCTTCGCTTTCATGCTGAAGAAGAAAAAAACGACCCAGAGTTTTCACGCACATTGGCCTCGCTTGCCGAAGTGTATGTCAACGACGCTTTTGGCGCTGCGCATCGAGCCCACGCATCGATTGCGGGGATGGCGGTATTCTTCGAGACGAAGGCCGCCGGCCTTCTGCTGCAAAAAGAGCTCGATTACCTCTCACCTCTTCTCGCCAATCCCGACAAGCCATTTGTGACGATCCTCGGAGGCGCCAAGGTTTCCGACAAGATTGGTGTGATCAGGAATCTCCTGCCCAAGCTGGACGCCTTGCTGATCGGCGGCGGGATGGCCTACACATTTCTAAAAGCGAATGGCGTAAATGTGGGGAGATCGCTGGTGGAAGAAGATAAAGTCTCGCTTGCAAAAGAACTCATGGCCCAGGCAAACTCGCGCGGCGTCGAGTTGCTTTTACCCATCGATCACGTGACCGGAGATGCCGAAAAGAAAGATCCGTTGCCCAGCGCGGTCAATATCGCCGACTCTCGAATGGGCCTCGACATTGGCCCTAGCACCGCCAAGGTTTTTGCCGAGAGGATCGCGTCAGCGAAAATGGTACTCTGGAATGGACCGCTCGGGCTATTTGAGATCGAGCCCTTCAACCAAGGAAGTAACGCCTTGGCCCGTGCCTTGGCTGACAATCAAAATAGACTGGTAAGCATCATTGCCGGAGGTGACACCGTTGCCGCCGTAACGGCGGCGGGGTTTGCAGACAAGATCAGCCATCTTTCAACCGGTGGCGGCGCGACTTTGGAATTTTTAGAGGGGCGGGAGCTCCCGGGCATTGCAGCGCTTGAGCAAGCCGCATGAGAAGAACACCTCTTGTTGTCGGTAATTGGAAGATGCATGGAACCCTGGCAGAGGCTTCGAGCCTTGCCGGCGCCGTCGAAAAAGAACTTAAAACAACCCCTTCTGTCGCAACCGTGGTGCTGGCGCCGCCCGCCAGCGCCCTAGTAGTGGTTCAACAAACAATACGCGGAACAAAAATCGAGCTGGCGGGCCAGAATTGCCATTGGCAGCAAAGCGGCGCTTTTACCGGCGAGATAAGCCCAGGCATGTTGCGCGATGCGGGTTGCTCTTTCGTGCTTGTCGGCCATTCCGAGCGGCGACATATCTTTGGCGAAAACGATGACATTGTTGCAAAAAAACTGAGGGCCGCGCTAAAAACCAATCTTAGACCGATCTTGTGCATTGGAGAAACCCTTGAAGAGCGAGAGAACGGCGCAACCACAACGGTCATCACACAACAGCTACGAAACGCATTGAAGTAGCTTCTTGAAAATGATATAGGCAATATCGAAATTGCTTACGAGCCTGTCTGGGCGATTGGCACCGGCCGCAACGCGGATGCTGAACAAGTAACCGAGGTACACGAAAGCATTCGCAGCTTTCTGACAACTTCATTCGGAGAAAGTAACGGTCAGGGTTTGCGACTGCTGTATGGAGGCAGCGTGAAGCCGGAGAATGCCGCCGAACTCGCTAACATTCCCGACGTTGATGGGCTGCTCGTTGGTGGGGCCAGCCTTAAGGCGGAGACTTTTATGCCGGTGGTCTATTGCTTTGGATAGATAGTGGTGAATCAAGATGGTTTTAATGGTTACGATCGCTCACGTGATTGTCTGTATCGGACTGATTCTCGTAGTCTTGTTGCAGACCGGCAAAGGCGCAGAAATAGGCGCGGTATTCGGAGGCGGATCGAGCTCGACTTTATTTGGCAGTAGTGGGGCTGGAAATTTTCTCACAAAACTCACAACGGCGATGGCGATCATCTTCATGATCACGTCACTGACATTGGGTTATTTTGCCGGACAGCGGCCCGCGGCTACAATTTTCGACAGTCGAAGCCCTGCCGTAGAGCCTGCTGCACCTCCAGAACCCGCCGCGCCCGCTACTGGGAATAAGTCCGGGGCTGCATCGAGCCCGGTTACGCCGAACGTCCCGAAAGAGGCTCAGCCAGAGAAACCGACCACACCTTAGTACTGTTATCACGCCCTGCGAGGATGGCGGAATCGGCAGACGCGCTAGTTTGAGGGGCTAGTGCCAGAAATGGCGTGCGGGTTCAAATCCCGCTCCTCGCACCACCACCGCAGAGAACCCAAAAACCGTTCGATAATACCGTCACACATCAGATCGAGTTCCTGCCATTTTTGTCGCCGCGCAAGAGGGGATGACGATTTTTCGATCAAAGATGCTGTCTCCTATCGGTTGGATAAGCATTTTTATCAATTATTTCAGCATCTTATAGTTTCTATTCAGGTGGCACATAGCTTGCTCAACAGGGTGTTCCGGGAGCACCTGAAATGAAAAACGCTGATGTGGCGATCAAATTGTTAACTTTGGCTGAGGCGGCAAGTATCCTTAAAATTTCGAAAAGAACATTGCACAGAATGATCCAGCATCGTCAGATTCCCGCCTTCAAAGTCGGAGGACAATGGAGAATACTGGAGAGTCGCTTCCACGAGTGGGTTCAAGAAGAAGAAACTACTACCCCCAAGGCGAGCTAAAAATGCAAGCTTCCATGCTATCTGCTCAAACCCATGTGCTGCCTTCCGTGTGTGACGACCGTCCGGTCTATTTCTTGTATTCAGTTTCCTTCACGACAGTTTGGAGTTCGCGGGCGCTCAAAGCATCGAGGTAAGACGCGGTCGCGTGTCTTCAATCGGCCGGCGCATTGAAGCCATAGTTCTGCCAGTTCTTTACAACTTTTTCCTGCAGTTCTTTGGGCCAGAGATTTTCAAAGCTGGCCTTGACTGGAATCGTTTCCGGCGGCCAATCCTTGGGCCAGGTGCAGTCGAAGATGACTCCGGCCGCGTCTCCGATGAGTCGCTCCTTTTGAGGCAGAAACGGCAACAGGACCGGAAATCCTGGATTGTGCGGAACTTGATGTATGCCGTTCACCGGGTGACACTTTGTCGTCATGGCATGGAGTACTTCATCCATGTTCGTCGGGTCCACGTCCGAGTCGACGATGACAATGTAGTATGTAAACAGCCCCGGTTTGGTGGCCCAGAGGGCATGGGCGACCCGGCGGGCGAAATTCACAAAGGGAACCTCAGTGGACACGACAGCCATGTGCCCGACTGCCCAGGGCGGACAGAACACCCCTTTAACAGGTACGCCCAATTTTCTCAGTTCAGAATAGATTTCGGCGCCTTTGATCAGTGCCGTTGCCGTCTGCCCTTCGTGAACAGGCATTCCCATATTGGAAAACGGTAGGATCGGATCCGTTCGATAGCTAATGGCATTGATCTTCATGACGGGTTTTGGCGACGATTTGCCTGCCTCATACCCCATGTATTCGCCGAACGGTCCCTCGACCATACGCTCGTGCGGCAACACTTCTCCTTCCAGAATGATTTCAGCGCTCGCGGGCACATAGAGGTCCAGGGTTTCACACTGCACCAACGGAACTGGCGCGTCCTGCAACGCGCCCGCGACTTCTACTTCGTTCACATAGGGAGGGAGTTGCACGCAACTCACGAGCGGAATCACCGGCTGGCCGCCAATCGCCACCGCTACCGGCATCGGCCGGTTCTCCGCCTCATACTTTTGATACATTTGGCCGATATGTTGTTGCATCGGGAATAGGCATCCCAGCGTATTTCGATCATGAACCATCAGACGGTACATGCCCCAGTTGACCCATGAGCTATCCGGGTCCTTGGTGATGACGGTGTGCCAAGTGCCGATGTAACGTCCGCCATCACCGCCGTGAATCAGCGGGATCGGAAATTTCAAGACGTCGACCTCGGGCCCTTTCATGATGTTTTCTTTACAAGGACCGGTGCTCACGACAACTGGCTTGATCAACTTTTCCTTACGTTGCAAATAAGTTTGCATGATTTCTTTCGCCGAGGAGTTCGGCCGCATGCCAAGGGCAAGCGCCGTCCGGGCAAACAGGGAGTGCCCGCGCTTCTTACTCGCCCCGAGAGGTGCGCCGAGAGTGCGGAAACCTTGAGGATATCCTTTTATGTTCTCAAATAAGGCCGCCGGCGCGCCGAGGTCATAACACCGTCGGGTGATGGCTCCCATCTCTAGATTCCAATCGATTTGCGCTTTAATCCGTTGCAGTTCTTCAAATTCATCCAGCACGTCGAGGTAGTCTCTAAGGTCGCCGATTTTCATTGGGTCCCTCCCGGTAGTTGCACAAGTCGCCGCAGGAATGCCGAACCCCTGTACCGGCATTCTCAACAGACTGAAAACGGTTCAGTTCTGCTCGCGGTGGCTTTAACGACACCGGCTTGCGGCTTGTTTTTTTCTGCTACAGTTTATACAGACCGCGGCTCATTTAGGCAAAACAAACCCATCCTGTGCACGACCGATCTTCGATTCTTTAGTGGACAAAATTAGCAATGTCATTTATATTCTCACCCTTGTATCGGAAAGGGGGACCTTATGGCAGATGCGAATAGACTCAGCGAGCAAGGGGCCTATCTCGGGCCCGGCACCAAAATCAACGGAAAACTTTTTTTCGATGGACCGACGACCATCGAGGGCGAAGTCGAGGGCGAAATCACTGCGCAAGGAAACATTACCATTGGGCAACAGGCGACCGTCAAAGGAAAGATCACCGGCGCATCTATAGTGGTACAAGGTAAGGTAATGGCCGATATTCAAGCCGAAAAGAAACTCGACATCCAACCGCCGGGCTCGGTGGTCGGCGACGTGACAACGCAAAGTTTGGTCATCGGTGACGGCGCGGTTCTCGAAGGCCATGTGTCAATGAGAAAAGAAGGTCGCGTTCTACCGCTGCGCCAAGAAGCCAAAAAAGAGGGCGTTTCTTAGAAATCTTCAGATTCTATGAGAGAGACTATTTTTCGCTCCTTCACATTTACCAACCCGCGGGACGTAATTCTGAGCGACGGTAGGCTAACAAACGGCAGAAATGTCAGTGCGAATATGGGCTTGTCGAAGGGTGAGCCCCGATTATGTAGGCGATTCTGAATCCGCCGCAGTCTCTTGCCCACGACAGACCAGGGATCGAGAGAAAAGATGCCGCCAAAAGGAAAATCGATCTTTTCCAATATCAAATTGTGATCGACGATCGCTATTCCCCCGCCGGCGGCGATTAAGGCATTGGCGCAAAGCGCCATATCCTGATCATCGCTGCCAACCACCAACAGCGTGTTCTCGTCAAGATTGGCGGTCAAACCGACGGCCCCGACGCGCGCGCCGAATCCGTTCAAGAAACCCAGGGACGGCTGTTTAGTACAGTGATGCCGGTCAAACATGGCGACTTTAAGGAGATCCCGTTGAGGATCGGCAACCAGCAAACCGCTCGCGGCTTCGACCTTCAAGACCTTTTCTGCCGTAATGGTCTGGTTGAGCAATTCCATCACGCGTACCCGGGGAGCCGGGCTCGGGCTCGCGATGACAAGTTGTTCGGCCGATATCGTCGGCCCCACGGTCAGGCATGAAAACATTTCTTCCGGCAGAGTCATCGGTGCGCGTTCGTCCACTACAGACTTACCTTCGCGGGCGACGGTTTTCCCCTTTACCAGCACTTGTCCTACCCTGCATTGCTCCAGATCCTCAATCAACACTATATCGGCCCAGCGACCCGGAGCAATGCCGCCGATCTCTTGATCCAAACCGGAGTAAATCGCGGGGTTGAGGGTGACCGCCTGCACCGCGTGCATGGGTGGCAGTCCGAGTGAAATCGCCCGGCGCACAACGTTATCCATATGACCTAGTTCTTCAACATCATCGGGAGACATGCTGTCGGTCACCAGAATCAGGCGCTGCAGACTCACGCCAAGTTTGATCAACGGTTTGAGTGTCTCTTGCAGATCCCGGCGCAGCGAGCCCTCGCGCAGCATGGTCCAGTAACCGAGCCGGAGGCGTTCCAGCGCGTCCTCCAGGCGAATCGGTTCGTGGCACGACGAAATCCCCGCCGTGGCCACCGCGGATAGTTTTCGATCCCTTGCTCCGGCGGTATGACCGTGGATAATTTGGCCGCGACGGTGGGCTCTTTCCAGAGTCTCAAGCAACGCGTCATCGCATTGAAGGAGCCGCAGCCATGAAACAATCTCGCCCACGCCTAGCACCCGTGGGTCTGAGAGAGCTTCGGCGATTTCCTGTTGGCTCAATGAGGCCGTGTTACACAGGAGCGGATCTTGGGGCGCAACCATTGAAATCAGGGTAAAAACCTTGACCGGGTGCCGCTCGACTTCGTCCAAAAATACCTTGAGCCCGCGGTAGCCGAACACCGTCGACATCTCATCGCATGACGCAATCACGGCGGTTGTCCCATGCGGCAAGAACGATTCGAGATTCTCGAAAGGCCGGGCATAGTGGCCGATGTGAGTGTGGCCATCGATGAACCCCGGCGAAACATAAAACCCGCAGGCATCGAGAACTTCGGTTGTTTCACCCCGCGCGTGCTGCGCGCTGGGTCCTACATAGCAGATTCGGCCGCCGTTGACAGCGATTTCAAAACCCTCCAGCACTTCTCCCGAATGCACATTGATCAATTTGCCGCCGGTAATAACGAGATCGGCGTTGATTTCACCCAATGCAGCACGGATCATGCGCTGCAATTCTGCCTTTGTGCGGGACATCGTAGCTTCCTAACATGCGCTCTCCCGGATTGCCAAAGTTGTGCACGTCGCGAATTCACCGTAGGATGCAAACGGCAAATCAATGCCGCACGCGTGTGTCGTGATCAATTGGATAGCGGGGTAAAAAAGGGATGGCTTGGATCCATTTAGTTGTCGCAGGCATTTTAGAAATTGCATGGGCGGTCAGCTTGAAATATACGGAAGGCTTCAGCAAACTCGGCCCGAGCATCTTGACCGCTACTGGGATGATCGCTAGTTTCTACTTTCTCGCCCAGGCGCTAAAGGTGATCCCCGTGGGGACCGGGTATGCGGTGTGGACTGGCATCGGGGCGGCCGGAACGGCTATCCTTGGCATCGTTCTTTTTGCGGAATCAGCCGCTCTGGGTCGATTGACGTGTATTGCGCTAATTTTGGCAGGTATCATTGGTTTGAAGATAACTTCATCTTGAGCATCACTTATTGTTTTAACTTTGCCGGTCGGTACAATCTGCAGCAATCACGAAAATTCTGAAAGGTAATCAGCATGATTATTGACTGCCATGCACATTTGATGCCCCAGGGCTGGTTTCATCCCAAATCCCCAAAATCGATTTTTGATCTTGACGGGCTGTTCAAAGAGCAAGACGAAGCCGGGGTGGACATCACTGTCTTCGGCAACAACTGGATACGCTCGCCGGACGGAGCCGATCCACTACGGGTCGTTCAGGAATTCAATGACCATGCCGCCGAGCTCACCGCTAAACATCCAACGCGCCTGCTGGGTCTCGCTTGCTCGGTCCCGTTCGACGATGACCAGATCTTAAAAGAAACAGAGAAAGCGGTGCGCCAGTACAAGCTCAAAGGCATTATGATCAACTCCAGCGTTGACGGCGAGTATCTCGATTCCCCTCGAGCAACCTCCTTCTTCGAGCTGGTGAGCGACCTCGATGTGCCGCTATTCGTTCATCCACCGAAGTTTACTATCGGCAACGAAAAGATGGAGATTTTCCGTCTGCCCGAGATGCTCGGCAGGCCGTTCGACACCACCCTTTCTCTCACGCGGTTTATTTTCACCGGCGGCTTTGAACGTTTCCCAAAGCTCAAGATGGTCTGCGCCCATGTCGGGGGAGCCTTGCCGATGCTCCCCGGTCGCTACGGTTTCGGCTATGAGCTGCGCAAAGATATGAGCTTCGGCCCATGGGAGCCGGATGTCATGACCCGTCCCCCCGCCAGCTACATAGAGCAACTTTACGTTGATACAGTCTGCTATCATCCGCCGGCGGTTCAGTGCGCCATCGATACCGTGGGCATCGACCACGTTGTGTTCGGCAGCGATTCCCCACCCGTACCTCTGCCCCTGATAAGAGCGGTCGACACCGTACGGCAGTTGCGGATCAGCGATGCTGAAAAGCAGAAAATCATGGGCGGCAACGCGGCGAGCCTTTTGGGTCTAACAGGCTGCCTTTAAATAGCCGGATCATCCCTGCATCCAACCGCAGCGACCGGGCATCAAAGACTTGGAAAGGACACCCGCAATGTCTCGGCAACTCAATGGCGGCGATTTGTTTCCTCAATATTATGTTCAGCTGACGGACGGGCGCGCTCTCACAATCCCCGACGGCTTGAACGGGGAGTACGCGATCCTCATCTTTTACCGCGGTGTTTGGTGACCTTACTGCGTTCGGCAGTTAGCCGATTTTCAAGCTCACATGGAGCAGTTCGAGAGGGAACACGTCGATGTCATTGCATTGTCGGTAGATCCTCTGGATAAAGCCAGAGAGATGGTCGAGCGCGTCCACGCGACATTCCCCATAGCCTATGGGCTGCAGGTTTCCGCAGACGCGGAAAAAGTCGGCGCCACTGGAGGAGCGGCGTAAAATTATTCACGCGACCAACTTCATCATCGACTCGGCCAAAAAAGTTACCCAGAGCTGTTATAGCACCGGACCCATTGGGCGAATCGTCGCAGAAGACGCGTTACGTTCGATAGCAACCGCAAAAAAGAGAAAAGCACAAGGCAGTTGAAGTTCGCCTGCTGTGAAGGAAAGCCTAACTGTAACACTCACACGCGTAGGGCCTCACCGATGTTCCGCACTGCTATCTCGATCTCCGACCGATCCACATCCAGATGCGTCACCATGCGCACGCGCTCGGTATCGACCGGCACTCCCAAAACGTGGTGCTGGGCGGTTCTCTCAAGGAACTCCGTGGATGTCATTTTAGTTTCTCGAATATCGTAGATAACGATGTTGGTTTGAATTTGTGTCAAATCCAGGCGGATGCCGGGGATCGCTGAAAGACCCCGCGCCAGAAGTTCCGCGTTCTCATGATCGATATGGAGGCGTTTCGGCCCATGCTCCAAAGCAACCAATCCAGCCGCGGCGATCACTCCCGCCTGGCGCATACCGCCACCAAGCATTTTTCGGATCGAGCGGCAGCGTTCGATAAATTCGCGTGAACCGACAATCGTTGAGCCTACCGGCGCGCCCAATCCTTTGCTCAAGCAAAACTGAACTGAATCGAATTTGCTGGTTATTTCCCCGACGCTCTGACCCAGGTAAACGGCGGCATTGAAAATGCGTGCGCCGTCGAGATGAACCTTCAATCCGGCTTCATGCGCGTGGTCGCAGATCGCATGCGCCAAGCGCGTCGGGTAAACCGTTCCCCCGGCCATGTTGTGAGTATTTTCCAACGATACAAGAGCAGTTTGCGGCCGGTAGTAGGCCTTGGGCCGGATCACCCGTGAAATTTGCTGCCAAGTCATAATCCCGTTGCTCGTATTGACCACGCGCGGCAGGACACCGGCGATCGCTGTCATGGCGGCCATTTCATAATTGTAGATGTGCCCGGCGGCTTCGCAGATGACTTCTTGCCCGGGCTGTGTTTGCGCCATAATACAGGTGAGATTTCCCATGGAGCCCGAAGGAACGAAGAGACCGGCTTCTCGACCAAACACCTCGGCGGCTCGGCTCTGCAAGCGGTTGACCGTCGGGTCTTCCAAAAACACGTCATCTCCGACTTCCGCTTCAGCCATGGCCTGGCGCATTGCCGCCGACGGCTTAGTTA
Organism: uncultured Syntrophobacteraceae bacterium; assembly: GCA_964482425.1. Lineage (GTDB taxonomy): Bacteria > Desulfobacterota > Binatia > UBA9968 > UBA9968 > WHTF01. The sequence goes on from CAYZXN010000199.1 coordinate 13,501, forward strand.
CCGTGTCGCTGCGTAAATCAATGACCTTTGTACCCATGAAGCCTTTTTTAAAGGTTTGAGTTTTCCGGTAAACTTTGAACGAATTTTTTCGGGGACTACTCTAGCCTTCTTCTATCTCCGCCACGGATTGCGGCGCCAGTGAAGGGCGGACATAAGCGTTGTAGATGCAGTCATTCTGAAGCCACATGATGTCACCCCGTTGTTTGACGGCCTCGCGCATCTCTCTTTGCAGCTTTGCCTCCATGCAGTGCTGCTTGATCACGTTGGTCACCATGTCGCCGTGGCCTTCGTCGTGGTATTCGTGAGCGCGGAAAAAATCCAAGCAGTCCGCCGGAACCCAGGGATAAAACGCCTCGATCGCCTCACGCTCTTCTTTCATCCGTTTGGGCCCGCCGCCTTCAAAAACGAGCCCGGTGCCGATCGCCACTGCCCAATGACTCTGCTGCACCAGCGAGACATACATCTCAAGCGCGGCGCGTATCCCCGGCAGAGGCTCGTAATTTAAGATCTCCTCGGGAGCGATTCCCAACCCACCGGCAAACTGCACCCACAGCTCGCGATGACTCGGGTATTTGCCGCCAAACAAATCTTCGCCCTCCTCTTCGACCATATTCTCCAAAAGCAGCCGGCGCAGCTCCGGGATTGGGCACTTTTGATAACGGATTCCAAAAAAGCGGTGTATGTTGCGGAACTCGTGGAACTGATTCTTCGCCCACCACTGCAGTTGCTCCTTGGTGAGCCGCCCGCTCAAGAGTAACCGCCGCAACGGATGAGGCCGAGGGTGGCGATGGTTCAGCGTTTGTTGAAGGTCGGCAATCAGGTCTTCTGGCGGCAGTATTCTGTCCATAAAACCTCCTTGACGCAGACTTGCTGCGGCTGTAACGAATGCCGGTATCATAGCCAAGTCGTGCGACCGGTTCCAGGCCGGTTTTATATTGTTTTTCAGCCCGTCCTTTACTAGCATGTCTGGGTGGTTTCTTTATCACTGCAGGGTCTCACCAAAAAGTTCGGCAAGGTCTCCGCCCTGGACCAGGCGAACCTCGATGTGCAAAGCGGCGAATTGCTGGTGGTCGTCGGCGAGAGCGGTTGCGGCAAGACAACTATGCTGCGGCTCATCGCGGGGCTGGATAAGCCGGACGCCGGCACCATCTTCATCGCCGGCGTGGCGGTAAACGACATAGCCGTCGGCAAGCGCAACGTGCAGATGATCTTTCAGAATTTTGCACTGTGGCCGCATATGAACGTGCTCGATGAAAGCCGCTACAGCAATCTTTCTCTTCCGCTCAAAGTACGTAAATGGTCCAGTGAAAAGATCGGCGAGATGATCCGGCCTCTGGCGCGGCGAGTCGGCATCGAAGAGAGCTTTTTTAAGCGCAGACCGACGGAACTTTCCGGCGGGCAGCAACAGCGGGTGGCTCTCGGGCGCGCCATGACAACCGCACCGCAGATTCTTTTGATGGATGAGCCATTGAGCAATATCGATCCGCCGAACCGCCTGCGAATGCGCGGCGAAATCGTCAAATTTCACCAGGAGCACAGGCTCACGACCATTTACGTCACCCACAATGTAGCGGACGGCATCGCCCTGGCGGACCGTATCGCGGTCATGAGAGCCGGACGTTTCGAACAGGTAGACAAGGCCGAGAATCTGATGCGCAAGCCGGCGACGCCCTACGTTGCCGATTTTTTCAAAGCCGAACAAATCAGCCATAGGGTCAGCTTCTCTTGAAAGGCCATCATGAGAGGATTACTACTCGCGGCTCTGCTGGTATTATCGGGAGCTGCGACTGCACATGCGGCCTGTCGCGAGCTCGACGTCGCCGGCGGCTTTGTCAGGCCCGTGCACGCCGCCCAGCCCGACGCCGTAGTCGAATTTTTCGGTCACAATTTTTTTCAGATTACATCGGCCAGAGGGACGAAAATCATAACCGATCCCATGGCGCCCGGCATGTACCCAACTCCTGAGGTGGCGCCTCATGCGGTCACCGTCGGGCGGGAACATCCGAATCATAATTATGTGGAAATCGCTAGGGGAAATCCCGTGATCTTGCGCGGCTTGGGGAATTACGGCGCCGATTGGAACCGAATCAGCACGACCGTGCGCGACGTGCTGATTTACACCGTGCCGATTTACCAGCAACAATTCGGCAACGCACTCAAAGGAGCCGCTTTCGTCTTCGATCTGGGAGCACTTTGCATAGCTCACCTGGGCGATTTAGCGCATAAGTTGACGGACGAGCAGATCAAGGCCTTCGGCAAAGTAGACATCGCCATGATTCCCATCGGGGGCACCTTCACGATGCCGCCGGACACCGCCCGCGAAGTCTTGCAGCAACTAAAGCCCAAGGTCGCGATTCCCATGCATTATCGGGAAAACACAATGCTCCTCGACATGTTCGTCAAGGGCTTCCCGAACAGATACCTTTCCACACATCGACACACCTTCAGCAAGGCGGCCTTGCCGTCGCCCACACAGATCATGGTATTCACTCCGTGGGGAATGCGCGGGTACCGATAAGAAACCTGGGAGAAAAATTCTTTCAGCTCATCTGGACAGCTCGCGAGGTTAGATTTTGAAGGCTTCCAAAGTCTCGCGCGCGAAGAGCTCATCGAGGTTTAATGTTTGCTTGATTAAACCCTGCTCGAGCATATAGCCGTGCAGGGTCTCTAAATTGCTCCGGTTAGGCGCCAAGCCGTAGGGCCAGTAATCCGTGGTCATGAGGTCACGGGTGTCCTCGTATTCAGCCGACGTCCAGGGGAGACTGACGCGCAGGATGTTGGTGTCGTAGAGTTCCTTCATGCAGAGGTCTTTGGCCGCGCAGAAACCCTTATAAAGGGTCTGCGCCACCCACGGATCCTTTTCGTAAATCGTCCTTTTGATGACGATCAAGTGCATGATCGGAAAAAGCCCGGTCTTGGCAAAATAATCCATTTCCGCCTGCCGGAAATTAGGGAACAGCCGGTGCACCTGAGGCGCGCCTTCCAAGAAACAGGTCGGCATACGCGGGGACATCATGGCGTCTATTTCACCGCTGGAAATCATTGCGTTTAATGTGGTATCCGGACGGCTTTCGAGGCGAACGCCCGCGGGCATTTCGAAATCGACGCGATCCTTGCGCCCCGGATGCTCTTCGCCCGCCTGGATCCAGTGGATGTCGCCAGGCGCAACCCCGTATTCATGCTCGAACAGACCGCGCAACCATATCGCCGCCGTCATGCTGTATTCCGGCACACCCATGCGTTTGCCGCGCAGATCTTCCGGCCGTTGGATCCCCGAGGCAGCGTTGATGAAGATGCAACGATGACGAAAGGTCCTGGACGGAAAAACCGGTATCGCGACAAAGGGTCGCCGTCCTCGCGCCGCCGCGGTTAGAAAGGCGCCCATGGAAAGCTCGGAGGCATCGAACTCCTCGTATTTCATCATGCGCCAGAAAATCTCTTCGACAGACATGACCAGATAGTTCAGATCGATTCCCTCGAGCTTGATCCGGCCGTCCTTGACCGGCCGTGTGCGGTCGTAGTCCTCGCATGCCAGAGTGAGTTGCAGGGTTCTCATGTTCTTTGAATCTCCGCTTGCGCCCGCGCGACAAATTTTACGAACTCTTTGACTTCATTGACGAGTCCTCTTTCACCCTGCTCCGCCAATGCGGCGGCGAGAAATGCGCTGCCGAGGCAGATGCCCGTGACGCCGGCGCGAACATACTCTCTCACATTGTCGAGAGTCACACCTCCTGAAACCATAAAACGAGCTGCCGGAAAAGGCCCCCTCATCTGGCGGATAAAGTTCGGCCCGCCCAGACAATCCGCCGGAAATATCTTGATCAGGTCGGCGCCGGCCCGCGCCGCCGCAAGAATTTCACTCGGCGTAGCAGCCCCCGGATAACAGGCAACGTCAGCCTCATGGCAGACCGGAATCAGGTCCAGTTCCAACGAAGGGGACACCACAAAACGCGCTCCGGCGGCGATAGCCGATCGAGCCTGCTCCGTTGAGAGCACCGTTCCGGCACCGATATGAGCGTTGCTCCCGCTAACCAGCTGTTCGATGACGTCCAGAGCGCCCGGGACGCTGAACGTAATCTCGATAAACTTGACTCCGCCGTTTACGGCGGCTTTCGCCGTAGCCAGCGCCTCCTCACGGCCTTGCGAGCGAATTACGGCGATTAAACGACTATTCTCTAATTCACGAAGCGATTGCTCTCGTTGCATCAAACATCCCTCGACTAACTAAGACTCAAACCGCCATCGACAATGAGGGTTTGACCCGTAACGAAGTCTCCACCGGTGATAAGTCCGAGCACTGCTCCGGCGATATCATCGGGGCTGGCGATCCGCTGCAACGGATAAGCCGCCGCCGCACGACGCATCACCTCCTGGTATTCCGCGCCATAGTGCTCGCTCATCCAAGGGGTGTCGGTAAATGCCGGCGCGATACAGTTGACTCTAACGTTTGGCGCCAGCGCCACGGCGAGCCCCTTGGTCATATAGATCAACGCCGCTTTGGCCGTTCCGTACGCCAGCGAAGAGATCGTCGAAGTCGCCAGTACTCCGGAAATCGACGACACGTTGATCACCATTCCTTGACACTGAGCCAACATACCAGCAGACGCGCGCGCGCAGCGAAAGGCCCCTTTGACATTAACATCAAGGACTTCATCCCAAATCGCATCGTTTAAACCTTCCAGATCGGATAGCTTCACCCAGTGGGTCACACCCGCATTGTTGACAAGAATATCCAGCCGGCCGAAAACGTCTTCAATCGAACGGATCATATTCCGGACTTGCTCGTCATTTTGCACATCGGCTGGAATGGCGGAGGCCTTAACACCGATCCTTTCAATCTCGCTTGCCAATGCTTCGGCCTCCCTAGCCGCCTTACGATAGTTAATGGCAACACCGCTGATCCCGGCTGCGGCCAAACTGCGCACTACCGCACCGCCGATGCCGCCGGCGCCGCCCGTCACCAAGGCGACTCTGCCTTGCAGTTTCATATCTTCTCCGCGTCTTCGCTCACAAAAACAAACTATTCAATTTAAAATATAAACCACGCAATACGCGGCCTCAGGCCGGCCTACGCCGTCGCAGTTCGGCGGTCTTCTTGAGATCGAGAACCCATTTGTCCGGGAGCTGGACCAAATCATCGGGGTTGCCGTTGTAACGAACCGCCACACCGTATTTTCGTTCCGCCTCCTCGAACGTTATATAACCGCCGACAACGTCCCAACGCACTCTCTCGGGGTCGCGTTCGAACGGATCGCCGTAACCACCGCCACCCGGCAAGTTGACGTGGATAACGTCGCCTGGTTTCAATTCGATAAGCGCCTTGGCATGAAGCTTCGTACCGTCCGCCAAGGCAACCTCTCCGGTAGCTCCGGATTGCCCGCCCAGCAATCCCGGCGCGGGATACACGGTACGGTCAGCGATGGAACTGACGCTCCACTTCCCTTCGCCGCGACGGCCGAACTCGGTGAGTTGCCCGAGACCGCCGCGCCACTTGCCGGCTCCGCCCGAATCCGCGCGCAGCTCGCGCCGTCGTAGAATCACGGGTGACAAGCTTTCAATGACTTCAGCGGGAACCCCGGCCACGCCGCTGGGAAATCCCACGGCGTTGAGACCGTCCTTCGAAGGCCGCGCGCCGGTGCCGCCCACTTGAAACACGGTCAACGTAAACGGTGGGTTCTGGCCGCGCCATACGCTCAGCCAGATCGGATCAGCGCCGGGCGCCATCAAGCGCCCCGGCATGGCGCCTGACAATGCTGCAAAGATCGCACTCGGAATAAAGTGACCGATCACTTGCCTGCTGGCCACCGGTGCCGGATCCAGAGCATTGAGGATGCTGCCCGGCGGTGCGCTGACGTGGACCGGCCGAAAGCTGCCCTCGTTGTGAGGCACATCCGGACAGATCGCCGCCTTGATGGCGAAGCTGGCATACGCGTGCGTATAGTTCAGCACTACGTTGATGCCGCGGGTGCTTTGCGGCGATGAACCGCTGAAGTCGATGAAAATTTCTTCGCCTTCGACGCGCACGGTGCAGCGAATCACGATGGGCTCTTCGAAACCGTCGCTCCAGGTTTCGTTGCTCCATTGGCCGCCCGGGAGTTTGGCGATCTCGGCGCGCACCGCGGCCTCGGAACGATCAATGATCTCATCGGCAACCGAGTCGATACCGGCCAGGTCGAACTCTTCCATCATTTCCAGCAGCGCCCGCCCTCCGGCATCATTGCAGGCGGTTTGCGCGTAGAAATCGCCGATGACTTCGTCGGGCTGGCGCACATTGGAGCGCACGATCTGCATCAACACTCCGTTGGGCTCGCCCCGTTCAAACAACTTCATGATCGGAATGCGCAAACCCTCTTCGAAGACTTCGCGCGCTTCGGCGGAAAGGATACGGCCGCCGATATCGGCGCTGTGGCAGGTGTTTGCGAACAAAGCCACCATACAGCCGTTTTTGAAGACCGGTGTGGTTATCGTAATGTCGTTGATCTGCCCAGCGGTCTGCCACGGATCGTTGGTGATCAAGACATCTCCCGGCGCCAGCCGATCCGGCGGGAAAGCGGTCAGAAAGTGTTTCATGGACGTCGCCATGGCATTGATATGCCCCGGCGTACCGCTCAGCGATTGAGCGATCATTCGCCCCCGGGTATCGAACAAACCGCAGGCCAAATCCTGGCTCTCGCGCACGATGGTGCTGAAGGCCGTGCGAATCAGCGCCTCCTGCTGTTCGTTGGCGACCGACAGAAAGCGATTCCAAATCACTTCTAAAGTAACCGGATCGATAGCCTTACCTTTCATCTGTCAACTCCACGACAATATTGAGTCCTTCATCGACGCACGCTCGACTGGACGGACCGACAATTAAAGTCGACTCGCGCTCCTCGACGATGGCCGGTCCGGCAAAGGCCATTCCCGGTTCGAGCGCATAGCGGTCATAGATCGGTGTTTCGAAGTAGCCGCCGTTCTCGGGAAAATAGGCCGACCGCGAGCCCTTCCGGGCATCGCCGCCGTCGCCGGCCTTGCGGGGCAACCGCATCTTCATTTTCGGCTGGGGCCCTCTGGCAACGACGCGCCAGTTAATTACCTCCAGCGGCACATCGGGCCCTTTACGGCCGTAGAGTTCCCGATAGGTGCTTTCAAATGAGGTCGAGATTTCGCCGAGATGGCTCGGGTGCAAGGATCCGATGGGCAATGGCACTGATACTTCGTGTCCCTGCCCGACGTAGCGCATGTCGCCGCTGCGCTGATAAGAAATGTCTTTGCGCGACAATCCCGACCCCTCCAACACTTTGCGGCCTTCTTCGGCCATCTCATCTAAAAGCGAATTGGCGAATTGCCAGTCGAGCTCATCCAACCTGCTGTAGGCGCTGCGCACGAAATCGAACGCCAGCGGCGCCGCCAGTAAACCGAATGTCGATCCGACACCCGCGCCGAATGGCGAGATCAACGCCGGCAGACGGAGAATCTCGGCGACGCGAAAGCCATGCACGGGTCCGGCGCCGCCGAAAGCGTACATCGGCAGGCGGCGCGGATCTTTGCCGCGCTCGCCGAGATGGGCGCGCGCGGCATTGGCCATGTTCTCGTTGACGATCTTGTGAATGCCCCACGCCGTTTCTTCGACGGTCAGACGCAATTGACGCCCCAACGCTTCAAGCGCGCGGCGCGCGCCATCGAGATCCAGTTGCATTTTACCGCCGAGAAAATAACGCGGATCGAGATACCCAAGAACCAAGTCCGCATCGGTAACCGTGGGCTCGCTACCGCCCTGTCCGTAACATACCGGTCCCGGCTCGGCGCCGGAGCTTTCCGGTCCGACTTTGAGGAGTCCCAGCGAATCCACACGCGCGATGCTGCCGCCGCCGGCGCCGATCTCGATCATGTCGATCACCGGGATTCGCACCGGCAGACCGCTGCCTTTTCTGAACCGATACACTCGGTCGACTTCGAATTCGTGGGTCTTTAGCGGCTCGCCATCGTCGATGACGCAGAGCTTGGCCGTGGTGCCTCCCATATCGAAGGATAGCAAGTCGCGATGCCCCCAAAGAATGCCGGCTTGGGCGGCGGCAAGCGCACCTGCGGCCGGCCCGGATTCGAGCAGACGCACCGGAAAACGAGACGCCGTGTCTCGCGTGGCGATACCGCCGCTCGATAGCATGACAAAGAAACTGCCGGCAAAGCCGATCGACTTCAGCCGCATGGCCAGTTGCTCCAGGTAATCCGCCACACGTTCCTGAACGTAAACATTGGCCAGCGTCGTGCTGGTACGCTGGTACTCGCGGATCTCAGACACCACTTCCGAACTGAGCGACACGCGAATCTCCGGCGCTAATTCGCCGATCATCTCGCCGGTACGCCGCTCGTGCGCCGGATTGCGAAAACTGTTGAGATAACTCACGCCGATCGCCTTGATGCCCTTTTGGCGAAGCTCCGAAACCAGCCGGCGCACAAGATCCTCGTCGAGCGGCTGCAGGACGCTGCCGTCGGCGGCGATTCTCTCCGGCACGTCGAAGCGCAAATGACGCGGCACCAATGGTTTGGGCAGTTCCAGATTCAAGTCATAGAGCTCGTAACGATGCTCGCGGCCGATCTCTACGGCATCGCGAAAACCCGACGTAGTGAGTAAAGCGGTCGGCGCTCCCTTGCGTTCGATGAGCGCGTTGGTCACCAGCGTGGTACCGTGAATGAGCGTACCCCGCTCCGCCGCCTTCACAGTGCCGTTCTGTAACACCGGCTTGAGGGCGTTCTCCACCGCCAGGCTAGGATCGCCCGGCGTTGTCAGCGTTTTGGCGATCACCGCCACGCCGTCTTCACCGACCAGAAGCATGTCGGTAAAGGTGCCGCCGATATCAATGCCGACGCGATACATTGCAAAAGATCTTTCCGCGTAGCTTCACGTCAACGAGAATCCAAAGATAGACCTGTCTATGCTTGAGCGCAGTCCGGAAAAGAGATTAGCTTTGGGCGAACAAATCCAACAGACGTTGGGTCTGATGCGCCGCGGCCGGTCTGAGGAGAGGAATCTGCACGCCGGCGTCGCGATACTGCTGGACCCGCCTCTTTACCTCATCGGGTGTGCCGCTCGCGGTCATGCCTTCGACGTAAGAGTCCGGAATCGCCTTGATGAGTCCTTCCATGCCGCCATCGGCATGCGCCTTTTCAAATAACGGGATATCTTCCTTTCTGATATACGGCTCGCCGACACGCATTTTGGGCCCGGCAATAAACGATATCTGCACCGGATCGAGTTTTGTCGCAACTTCCCATCGCACCGCATCGAGAGCCTTTTTGTGATCGTCTTCCACCGAGCAGTTGATGATTTGCGCGACTTCGAATTTTGAGAAATCCCGGCCGGCCTTTTCCGCCGACTCTTTGATGATCCTCAGCGCATTGACCGTATACTCCGGCGAGCAAACCGCGTTGAGAACAACACCGTCGGCGATCTCCCCGGCCAGGCGTAAACCTACGGTAGCGGTGGCGGGTAAATAGATCGGAATGTCAGCGCGTATCGGTTTCCATCCCAGACCGACATTGTCGAAATTTACATACTTTCCGTGATACGAGCACTTCTCGCCCTTCAAGAGGAGCCGAATCGATTCGACGTAGTCTCGCAGGACTTCGCTGGGTGTGGCGCCGACGTCCTCGCGCAAGGCGTGCACGCGGGCATGGCTCTTGGTGCAGGCCCCCGGGGCGATTGTCATGCGGCCGCCCGTCAGTTCATCGAGCGTCGCCAGTGATTGCGCCATCACCACCGGCCCGCGCAAGCGAACTATTTGCGTGGTGCCGAGCTTGAGCTTTTTTGTCGCCAATCCGATAGCCGCCAACGAGCTGACCGAATCGCGCATCAACTCGATGGTCTCGGAAAAAAACGCCATCTCAAAGCCGCGCTCTTCAGCCTGCTGCATGACCTCGGCCATCTCTCTGACATTGGTGAACTTACCGTATCCAAGTGCGTACCCGACCCTGCCTCGCGCCATTAAAAACTCCTTTTCACCCCAAACACCGCGTGTATTTCAGTCAATAGAGACTGTGAAAAAATTATAGACTGATTCCTAATCGAACGCGACCGGAGTGTCAACGTACGAGATTTTCCTTGATAATGTCCAAGAAGCTCCACTGAAACACTAGCAAGCATCGGCGGAGTGCCGGAGAGACATAGCTCCCGCTGCTGCACACCTGCGGGCCTTGATGGTTCACTGCACTTTAATATTCCAACCGAAAATTCGCTCGCTCGGCAGCGGCCGATAATCCACGTTTTTGGCCAGGCCAAAGAGCAACTGATGGCGCCAGAGAAAATGAGCTGGAGCTTCTTCGGTGATCAAGCTCATCGCCTGACCAAGAATCTGCTTACGCTTGGCCGGATCGAAGGCCTGCCGCTCGGCGGAGAGCAGATGGTCGAGCTTGGGATTTGAATAACCGATACGCGGCGAACCGCCGGTTTCGAAATACTGCGACAGCGCCGCGCTGGGGTCGACCACCCCACCCCGTCCCATGTAGTAGAACGGGACCTTGCCAACCTGCACGTTGGCCCACAGGGTCGCCCACTCGGGTGTCAGGAGCTTGGCCCGGATGCCCACGGCATTGAGCATCGGCACCATGGCTTCGGTCAATTGCTTGTCCAGGGTGTAACGTCCCACCGGTGTTTGAAGCTCCACGTCGACGCCATTGGGGTACCCGGCCTGCTTCAACAACTCCCTGGCCTTTTCCGGATTGTAGGTATACCTGGGCTTCAAATCAGGATCGTAGCCGTATTGACCGGCGCCGATGGGGCCATCGAGCCGCGAAGCTTCTCCTCTAAGAATGGTTTTAATGAGAGTGTCGCGATCGATGGCGTAGGCCACCGCTTGTCGCACCAGTTTATTATCCCACGGCTTGAACTTCGGCATCATCGCTAGAAACATGATCTCCGCGGTATGAAAAGTGGTGATTTTATGACCCGGGCTTTTCTCCACTCTTTGGCGCAGATGCGGCGGCACAAACTGGGCGATCTGGATTTCGTTGTTGAGCAATGCGGTAACCCGCTGTTCGGGCTCCCGCATGATGCGGAAAACAATTTCATCGGGCGCCTGTTTGTATTGCTTCCACATCGGATGATTCGGATCTTTACCGATCACCAGACGCTGACCTGGAATCAATTCGCGAAATTTATAGGGCCCGGCCCCCACCGGGTACTGGCGGTCGGCTACATCCGGTCCGTATTTGTCATAAATCGCTTTGTTGGTGATCATGATGCGATCGAACAGATAGTCGAGCAGCGGTGCGGTCGGCTCCTTGGTGGTGATTCTCACCGTGTGCTTGTCAATAACCGTCTCGTTGGCGATGGCCGAGATATTCTGCCGCTGCTTGCTCATGGGATCGGTGCGGATACGATTGATCGAATGAACCACGTCCTCGGCTGTGAGCGGGGCGCCATTATGGAATCTTATGTCCCTGCGCAGGTGAAAAATCCAGTTATGGGGATCTTTCACCTCCCAACGCTGCACCAGCAAGCCGACATGCTGGCCTTTGTCGAAATCATAGGTGCCGAGACAACCCAGCACCTGGCACCAGACGCTATACATGAGCGACACGCTGTCACCGTAAGGATTGAAAGTCTCCATCGTTTCGGTCACGCCAATCGAAACGCGGGTCTCACCGTAAGCGCGCGGCACGCCGCTGCCGATTAAAAAACACAGTATCGCCGGAAGGATAAGGCCGCTAAAGCTGGCGTTTTTCATAGCACCTCCATGACAAACACGTGCGGTGAAGTTACTCCCGAGCACATCGAGCGGCTTCTTGTCGTGACGGACAATGGGTTGATTGGCCGCCTATTTGTACAGCTGCTTGTAAAAGCCCGAAGCTTCCAATTCCTTGACAAAGCGGTCGTCGTAGAAACTCTCCGGCTTGGCCTCTTTGGCCTTAGGGTTGCGCGCCGCCGCCTGGTTGAGAACTTCGACGATGCCTTCGCGCGTGTTGTAGGGAATCTTGTCAACGTAGTCGAGCGCGTACTGATAGACGGCATCGACTACTTTTGGATCGGTTGCGCGAGTGAACCGGCGAATCGCTCTGCGACTCAGATCCGGATCGCTGAAGAGTTTCGCTACGCCCTCCGAGTAACCTTTCATAAAGCGCCGGATGAGATCCTCGTTGCCGTTGATGAAGGAACGGCGTGCCATCCAGGCATCATGCGGGAAATAGATGCCGGCCTTGACCATGTTCATCAGGAGACGCGCGCCGGCTTCCTGGGCCCTTAAATTCGCCGGACTGGAGAACGGCCCGGCGACAATGGCTTTGGTCTTGAGCATCGTTGCCGCTGCCGCGCAGGTCCTCGATCGACTTGATCTCAGGCAACGCCATCACGTAGAGCGCCGGCACCTTGGCCAAAGCGCCGATCATCACGATATCAGCGCCCGCCAGGCTGGCATCAACCGCCGCATTGCCCGCGGCCCCCGCCAACGGGAGATCGCCACCAAGCATCGCCTGAACCATCTTGGATCCGGACGTGATCAGAATGAGATGAGGCTGGATGTTGTACTCTTCAAAGATACCGCCTTCTTCAGCCACCCAAAGTCCTGCTTTGATGCCGGTGACCGCCGTATAACCGATGGGCAGATTGTCCCAGGCCAAAACCTGAGTAAAGGACGCCGCGCCGATGATGGCGCAAAGAAGCAATGGTATAAACGATCTGATCATCTTGCACTCCTTTCCTGGCGGGCGGCAACGAAGACCGGCCCGGATCGCGCAAACAACAACGATGATCGTCGAACCATGGTGAGGCACGGACCATATCAATCGCGCAAAACAACTGTCAAGAACGAATCTACCGGCACAGCAAAGCCGGTCATCTTAAGGTTGCCGGCGGAATCGCCGGAGAGAGATCGCTTGAAGAAGACAGGATACCGCCAGGATCCGGGACTTCGCGGCACGCGCACAGCGCCGATCGTGGCAAACCTACGCGAGATGAGCTACGCGTCAGCTTCACACAGCAAAGTTGACGCTTGGGCCGCCAACAGTTACATTGCGGGTCGCACTCGAACCACGTCATCCTCGATTCACCGTGAGCCAAGGCACCGAAACAAGCTCTGCGAACGATCCCTCCGCGCCGATCCGGCCGTGGGCTTCCCTTCTCATCCGGGACTATCTTTTGATTTTCGTCGCGGTGCTGTGCGCGAACACTTCGATGCACATGCGCAACGTCGCCAGCCTCTATCAGGTCTATCAGATCTCCGGATCATCCGTGCAGCTCGGCTTGGCGGGATTCTTTCAGGCCGTGCCGTTTATCTTTTTCGGCCTCTTTGGCGGCGTACTGGCGGACACCTACAATCGTAAAAAATTGATTCTCTTCACTTCCGCGCTCAACCTGTTTCCGGGGCTTGCGCTCGGCCTTTTGACAACAACAGGAGTGGCGCAGGTTTGGCATATCAATACGCTCAACGTCTTGACCTCATCGCTCCAGGTCCTTGGCGGGCCTTCGCGTCAGGCAATTATCCCGAGCCTGGTGCCGCAATCGCATCTGTTAAACGCGATCACGTTGTCGACCATCATGCTGCAAGGGACTCAACTCACCGCGCCGGTTCTCGCCGGATTTCTCATCGATCTATTCGGCATCGACGTTTCCTACTACGCGGACGCCCTTTTACTGGTGCCCGCCATCTGCTGCGTGCTGCTGGTTCGCAGCTCGGGCCAGCCGCAAGGGGCGCACCGCAAGGTCAGCTGGCGCAGCCTCATCGAAGGATTCGAATTTATCTACCACACGCGCATTATTCTTTCGTTGTTTCTGCTCGATTTCTTTGCTGTCCTGTTCGGCTTTTATCGTCCCATACTGCCGATCTTTGCCGACGATGTGTTCATGGTCGGCGCGCGCGGCTTGGGCGCCCTTTATGCGGCGCCAGCGATCGGAGCGTTGGTCGGCTCGGTGATTTTGCTCGCCGCCGGTGACATCAAGCGCAAGGGAGCGGTGGCGATCATTGGCACGCTCCTGTTTGCTTTGAGTCTGGGGTTTTTGGGTCTATCGAACTGGTTCTGGATGGGGTTGATCGCGGTCGGCCTCCTGGGCTTTAGCGACGCCATCAGCGTCGCCATACGTCGGACGGTTGTGCAGATTCTCGCGCCCGATGACATGCGCGGGCGGGCATCCAGCTTTCTGACCGTCTTTGCGCAGACTACCAATGCGTTGGGCGCAATCATCGCCGGCGCCGGAGCGGCCCTGCTCGGGGCTCCCAACGCGGCCCTGGTGGGATCCATACTCTGCAGTGTAACTGTGCTGGCGGTTTGCTGGGCGATTCCCCAGTTATGGAGCTACCGGTCGGAACATCGCTGACTAAGACGCTCAAGGATTCGAATTTCACCTAAACGACGGTCGCTCACAGCACGGCCGACGTACTCTTCTGTCGCGATCTTTTCAAGAACTCCGGTTCATCCCGACAATCTCTTCGAACGTCGGCTTGGGCATGCCGGGCTTCCACGTCGGGTCGCATAACTCCAGCATGTTACCGCTGGGATCCAGGAAATACAGCTCGCGTCCGGTGAAATGGCCTTTCTCTCGATAGACGATCGCCTCGGCGATCTTTACGCCTCTTTCGTGGAAAAGCTTGCAACCCTTCTCCCACACTTCCGGACTGACCCTAAAAGCATGGTGCAGGCGATTGTCCTGCTCCGGCGTGCGGACAAGCTGTTCCTTGCGAACGCAAAGCAAAATATGGTGGTCACCGGCTTTAAAGCAGGACATGCCGGACCCGCCCAGCCGGCCCTGGGACTCCAGGCCGAGAACTTCGCCGTAAAATTTTTCCGACTCTTCCAAATCGTTGACCGGTATCGACCAGTGAACCACTCCCTGAACATTGAGTCCATCCATGTATGACCTCCAGAACCGAAGTTGA
>CAYZXN010000200.1:0-19822 GCA_964482425.1 uncultured Syntrophobacteraceae bacterium
ATCGCCATCCAGAATGCCGGCATCGATCATGCTGTCGCCCTTGACCAGCAGCGCGAAAAGTTTTCCCGAGCCCATATCGCTCGGTATCGTCAGAAGCCCCTCGGAGTTTTCTTCACTGAGAAAAGGCTTGCCTGCCGGCACTCTGCCGAGAAGCGGAATGTCCCGCGTGGCGGTTATAACGGGTTCGCCCAAAGCCGACAAAACCTCGATGGCCCGTTTGCCGATGCGGCGAAGGTACCCTTTTTTCTCCAGAGCCTTAAGGTGATCCGAAACGCCATTGGTCGAGGCGATATTAAAGCGGCTGCCGATCTCCGGGATCGAAGGAGCATAGCCCTTCTCCCGGATAGTGTGGAGCACGAAGTCGTAGATCTCTCTCTGCCGGGGCGTCAGTAAGGACGGCATAAGATCGGTATACTGAAAATAATTTCAGTAGTCAACTAGAAGCGGCCAAGAGGCCGCGTTCCAGCCGTTCAAAAAAACGTTTCAATCGTTCCAATCGTACGATCGGAAATCCGAAGACGTGCCGTATGCCTTGCAGTTAAAACCTTCTCTGCTTTGGAGCTACACGAAGATTAGCCAAAACTTCGAACTCTAGGCTCAAGTACTCAATACCACTGACTAGTTGTTCGAAACCGTTGGAACGATTGGAACTACTGGAACGGGTTTAATGCGCGCAGCGCATTAAACTTTTTTGCGCTGGTGCGAGAGATAATCGACCAGGAGATATTCTCCCAGGCGATCGGGGCGTGTGTAGAAGGCGCGGCCTTTATTGATGCGGGTGAGATCGTCGACGAAACCGCGCAACACCGGGCTGTCGTCAAGCATAAAGGTGTTGATGGTGATGCCTTTGCGAGT
Source organism: uncultured Syntrophobacteraceae bacterium (assembly GCA_964482425.1). GTDB lineage: Bacteria > Desulfobacterota > Binatia > UBA9968 > UBA9968 > WHTF01. The sequence goes on from CAYZXN010000200.1 coordinate 856, forward strand.
GATGCGCTCTGCCTCTTTCAAGGTTTCTTCCGCGGCGCGCTGGCTGATGCCGCCAAAGCTCAGCGGCCATTCGCAATAGAGCCGCCCTTGGCGGCAATAAGCCGTCGGTTGGCCGTCGGTAATGACGATCATCTGCTGGTTGGCGCTGGGCTTCTTTTCCAACAACTGTGCCGCCAGGTGCAAGCCATCCTGAAGGTTGGTGAACGGATCACCCATGTTCCAGGTGGCCTGCGGCAGGTCCTTGGCTTTCAATTCGACGGCTCGGGTGAAAAAACCTACGATACCGAAGTAATCGCGCGGGTGCATGGATCGCACCAGGGTCTCCATCGCCAGAGCAACTTTTTTTGCCGCGGCAAACCGCCCTTCCCAACTCATCGACCAGCTCATGTCGAGGAGTAAAACCGTCGCTGCGCGGGTCGAATGCTCGGATTCATAGACGGCGAAATCGTTGGGACGAATTTTCACCGGCACGCCGCCACCGTGCAGCAAAGCGTTTTTCAAGGTTTGAACCATGTTGATATGCAGCGGGTCGCCCTGCACGTAGGGACGGCTGGTTTCGATCATGAACTCCTGGGTGCCGCGATGCCGCGTGGCGTGACGCCCCATGCCATCGCGGCGCAGCTGCTGATAGATATCTCTCAGCGCCAACTGTCCGACCCGGCGGATGCCGCGCGGCGTCAGTTCAAACCGGTCTCCTTGCTCAAGAACGTAACCGCCCTCTTCGAGCAGAGACTGCATGCGCATCACACCTTCGAAATCCTGCTTCGGATCCCCGCCGAGAAGCTTCTCCAAAAGCTCCATATCGACGTCTTTGAGCTGCATGCTCGATAGCTGGCCTTCGAGCCGGCGCAGCTCTTCCATGCGCTCCATCAACTCCTGGGACTGCTGGAATTCCATCGGCGTTTGTCCGCGAAACAGGCTGCCCTCGCGGCGCAACCAGTTTTCCAACTTACGGATCTGATCGAGTTGGGAGAGCAGCTGCTCGAACTGCTTCTTGGCATCGGGGTTTTGAAAGCTGTAGGAGGTTAGCTTCTCGACTGCATCGCTGGTTTTGTTGGGCAGGTCGTTGAGGAATTGCTGATTCGATTGAACATCCTGGCCGGACTGATCGAGCTCGTCGAGTGTTTGTTTCTCTTGATCTAAGATCGAGTCCAGCTGTTCCTGGACTTCGTCCATGGCGGATTGGAGCCGGTACTGATCGTAGAGCTTGCGCATCTCGCGGGCGACCTGCGACAACAAATCGTCAAGCCCCTTGGTCTGCTTTTCTCCCTGCTTGACGCCTTTCTGCATGAGCCGGCGCATGGCCTGCTGCAGGTCGCCGGTGTCGTTCAGGTTATCGTTGAGCTGATCGAACACGCCGTCCGAATCGAGGGAATCGCGCCGCGTGATGTCCCAACGGCTATAGCGGATGTGCACCATAATGATGGATCGCTTTTACGCCCAGGCGAGGGCTATTTGCCGTAGGTGACCCTGCCTCCTTCGATCTCCTTGTTCAATTTTTGATGCAAATGGAGTCCCTCGAGAACAAACTCAGTGGCCGAAGCCATGAGACTGGGCGATTCCTGCGTCCCGAGGGTTTTCACCGCTTCTTTCAAGCCGGGGATTTCTTTGATCCCTTCGAGATAGTCGTGCGAAGCCATCTGATCGGAGACTTCAACTCCCCAGCCGGAATTGAAGTACTCGACGACTTTTTGCAGGGAATTGAGGTTGAAGTATTGATCGAAGACTTTGAGAATCGAGCGGTTGAGGAGCTTCTCCACCAGCTCGTCTTCCTTCTTGTCCTCACCCACATACTCCATCTCTATCTTGCCGGTCGTCGAAGCCAAAACGGCATGCAAATCGCTGACGCGTGGAACGATCTCATTCTCTTTGCATTTGAGCGCTCGCTTCTCGGCATTGCTGACTATACTTTCGAAGTTATTGATGGTCACGCGCACACTCACGCCGGAAGACTGGTTGATCTCGTTGGACTTGCGCGCTTCAAAGGTCAGTTGTCCCAGTATCTCCTTGATAAAGCGCGGTACCTCGACCTTGCGGCTGCGTCGATCCATGGGCGCCGCTTCCTGTTCCATGATGACGAGCTCGTCTGCAATATTTTTCGGGTAATGGGTGCGGATCTGCACGTCGAAACGATCCTTCAACGGCGTGATAATGCGGCCGCGGCTGGTGTAGTCTTCGGGATTGGCACTGGCGACGATCACAACATCGAGCGGCAGGCGGATTTTGTAACCTTTGATTTGCACGTCTTTCTCTTCCATCAGATTGAACAAACCCACCTGTACTTTTTCGGTGAGGTCGGGCAATTCATTGATGGCAAAGATACCGCGGTTGGTGCGCGGCACGAGACCGTAGTGAATGGTTTCTTCGTCCGCGAGATAGCGGCCCTCGGCGACTTTAATGGGATCGATCTCGCCCACCAGATCGGCGATGGACACATCCGGTGTGGCCAGCTTCTCGCCGTATCTCGAGTCCCTGTCGACCCATTGGAGCAGCGTGCTGTCGCCCTGTTCCTGCAGTTTTTTGCGGCAACCGCGGCAGATTGGATTAAAGGGATTGTCGTTGATCTCACAACCTTGAATGATCGGAATGCGTTCATCCAACAGATTCATCAGGCCGCGAATGATGCGCGATTTTCCTTGACCGCGTTCTCCCAAGAACACCATGTGGTGTCCGGACAGTACGGCGTTTTCGATCTCCGGAATGACCGTGTCGTCGTAACCCACGATACCCGGCATTATCCGCTTACCGGTTTCGAGACAGTGGACCAGATTCTTGCGCATTTCCTCGCGCACCGACAACACGGCGACTCCGCTCTTTTTTAGCTCCCCAATGGTTTTGGCGTCATTCACGTTCACCGGCCTCCCTAAAATAATGGTTGATAGGTGGTTAAAGCTTAGTTTGTTGAAGTCGTGGAATTCGCAGGGTCCCCTATATCTTAACCCTACACTACCCGAACGTATTTTGGGACACCTGCGATGAAAATTTCTCAAAGTGCGGTGCCAGACGATCGTAACTGTCCAGGAGATGCTGCGGCATGACTCTGGTTTCACCCAGTACCGGCATGAAATTGGTATCGCCTTCCCAACGGGGCACGACGTGCCAATGAAGATGGTCTTCAACTCCGGCGCCCGCGCACTTGCCCAGATTCATGCCGACGTTGATTCCGCCCGGATTCAATGCGTTGTGCACGATATCGACAACGCGGCGCAGAGCCTCGTTTATGTCGACATACTCGGGGGTCGAGAGACTGGAGAGATGCTTTTCGTGCCGCAGCGGCGCCAACAGCAGGTGACCGTTGTTGTAGGGGTATTTGTTGAGCATCACGATGGCATGCGCCGTGCGCGCCAGAATCAGAGCTGCACGGGTTTCTACCCCTTCTACTTTATTACAAAAGACGCAGCCGGTTTCCTCGGGGTCCTGGTCGATATAGGCCATTCGCCAAGGAGCCCATAGCTGCTTCATGTGGAAAGCTCCTCTTCCTCCTCCTCGAAAGGTTTACCGTCCACTCTGAAGCGTAGCTCCTTGCCGACTTTGAAAAAGGGCACCCGCTTTGCCGCCACTGACACCAGCACGCCGCTTTTCGGATTGCGTCCCTGGCGTGCGCGCCGGTGCTTGACGACGAAACTGCCGAATCCACGAATTTCAATCCGATCTCCCTGAGCCAGTGCTTCCACCATGGAGTCGAAAATGGCGTTGATAATCACTTCCGAATCCCGTCTGGAAAGATGTGGAAATCGTTTATTGACCTCGTCTATCAAGTCCCTTTTTGTCATAACGTCTCCCTCACGATACAAGAAAGTATTTGGCGGTAAAAAACATGGTTGTAACCGTCACCTCAGTCTGCTTCAGCGCAGCAGAGACACAGACCATTCGTATCGGAGTCCGGGTCTTTCGAATACTGGCCAATGTCTTCCGCTCAAAGAAAAAAGGAACCGGTCCAACCAGCGCTCCTGCTCCGGACGGGAATAGTACACCGCCGGGCTCTCCTCCAAGCCGACACGCTTAGCCGCCAACTCAACGGCATACTCTAAATTACCCAAATCATCCACCAGCCCTAGGTCTTTGGCCTGAGCTCCGGAATAAACGCGCCCGTCGGCAAGCTTTCTGACCGCAGCTTCATCCATGCCCCGCCCCTTGGCCACCGCGCTGACAAACTGGCCGTGGACATCGTCCACGAGCGACTGCAAGATGGCCCGGCCTTCAGGCGACAGAGGCTGGAATGGGGAGGCGATATCTTTGTTGACGCCGCTTTTGACGTTGTAGCCTTTGACGCCGATTTTTTTCATGAGCTCTTCGACATTGCTCAGCTGCATGATCACGCCGATCGAACCAGTCAGAGTCCCCGGATTGGCCACAATGGTTTCGCAGGCGCTCGCGATATAGTAGCCGCCCGACGTCGCCATTCCACCCATGGAGGCGATCAGTGGTTTCTCTTCTCGAACCTTGTGCAGTTCGTCAAAGATCTCTTGGGTCGGCGCCACCGCCCCGCCCGGCGAGTCGATGCGCAATACGACGGCTTTGATCCAGGGCGCATCGCGAAAGCGCCTGAGCTCCGAAAGTACTTCGCGTGAATCGTTAATGGCGCCGTTAACCTGAAGAATCCCGACACCGTCGCCGGCAAACAGGGACAGCGCTTTGGCGTCGCCGCCGCTCAGATAAGCATAAAAGAAAGCGGCGACAAAGATCGCCATGACAAACACCGAAAGCAGACCCAGCCCTCTGAGGATCGGATGCTTCTTAGCCATCGTTTTCTGTGCTCCCGCGTAATTTACGTGATTAGGAATTGCCCTTTCCCTTGTTTCGTCCCTGCTGTCCCTCTTCGTCGCGATCGAGTCGCAACTCTTCGTTGAGCAGAGTATTGAATGAAAACATGCCGCCCTGCTTGTCGCGGCTGAGGTAGCTTTCCATTTCCTGGCGCTCTTCGCTCTTGCGCAAAGCTCGGACGCTGAGACCGATCTTTCTCTCCGTGAGATCGATATTGACCACCTCGGCCTCCACTTCGTCTCCAACTTTATACAGCGCGGAGGGCTTCTCGACGCGCTCGCTGCTCAGCTGAGAGACGTGGATCAGACCCTCCACACCTTCGTCGAGCCGCACGAACACGCCAAAATCGGGAACGCTGGTGACTTGGCCCCTGACTCTGCTGCCCACGGGGAAACGCTCCGCGATGACTTTCCACGGATCGGTGGCAAGCTGTTTGATGCCGAGCGAAAATCTTTCGCTCTCGACATTAACTCCGAGCACCTTGGCCTCGACAATGTCGCCCTTCTTGAAAAGCTCCGACGGGTGTTTGACCTTCTTGGTCCAATGCAGGTCCGAAACGTGAACCAGTCCGTCGATTCCTTCCTCGATGCCGACAAAGATGCCGAAATCGGTGATATTGCGCACCGGCCCCTTGATGACGCTGCCCACCGGATACTTCTCTCTCGCTTCTTCCCACGGATTCGGCATCACCTGTTTGAGGCCCAGGGAGATGCGCCGGTGTTCGGGGTCGACGTTGAGAATAGCCACTTCGACCAACTGGCCCACTTGTAGAATTTTTGACGGATGAGCGACCTTGCGCGTCCATGACATTTCTGAAATATGGATCAGACCCTCAATGCCGCTTTCGAGCTCGACAAAAGCACCGTAGTCCATAATGCTGATAACCTTGCCCTGCACCCGCATACCTATAGGAAACTTTTCCGCCACGGTGTGCCATGGGTCCGGCATCAACTGCTTCATGCCGAGGGAAATCCGCTCTTTCTCGGAGTCGAATTTCAGCACTACAACGTTCACCTTCTGACCCACCTGGAGAAGTTCCGAGGGATGGCTGATCCGGCCCCAGGACATATCGCTGATATGCAAAATGCCGTCAATGCCGCCGAGATCGACAAAGGCACCGTAACCGGTGATGTTTTTTACCGTGCCTTCCAGGATAACGCCTTCTTCCAAAACTTTGAGCACTTCCTGTTTGAGAACGTCGCGCTCCTTTTCGAGCAGAGCCCGGCGCGACAGCACGACATTGCCGCGCGGCCGGTTGAACTTCAGGATGGCGAAGGAATCCTTAGTGCCGAGAAACTTATCGAGGTTGCGCGTCGGCCGGATGTCGACGTGGGAACCCGGGAGAAAGCCCATGACGCCGCCGACGTCGACTTTGAACCCGCCTTTGACCTTGCCGGTGATGATGCCTTCGACGGGCGTTCCCTCATTGAAGGCCTTCTCGATCACTTCCCATACCTTCATGCTTTGGGCGCGCTGGCGCGACAGATTGATGCCGCCGCCTTCGTTCTCCGAAGAATCGAAGTAGACGTCCACCTCCTCGCCCACCTTCACCTGCAGTTGGCCCTCTCGATCCTGAAATTCATGGATCGGAATCTGGCCCTCCGATTTGTAGCCCACGTCAATCAGCACGTGTGTTGCTGTAATGCCGACAACCATGCCTTTGACGATGCCGCCCGGTTTAACCGAGCGCAGGCTCTCCTCGAATAAAGCCTCGAACTCATTAGCGCCTCCCGCAGCGGCGCTATTCTTCTCTTCATCGCTCTGAATCATAACCCAAACTCCGATCATTTTTTATTTTTAAAGCTTCGCTTCTAATTATTTCCAAAACCTGTTGCGCCACTCTATCCGCATCCAACCCGGACGAATCGATCGCCACGGCGTCTTCGGCCCTGCGCAGAGGCGCGATATCGCGCTCGCTATCCCTTTTATCCCTCTCCTTCATTTCACCGAGAGTCTCGCTAAAGCTGACGTCCCGTCCGGTCGCGCGCAATTCTTCGAAGCGCCGGCGGGCACGTTCGTGCGCCGACGCGTCGAGGTAAATCTTCACTTCCGCTTGCGGAAAAACTACGGTGCCGATGTCGCGGCCCTCCGCGACGAGATTGCCGCGCCGGCCGAGCGCGCGTTGGATCTCCAAGAGATACCGGCGAACCACTGGCAAGGCGGACGCCATGGAGGCCATCTGGCTGACCTCGGGAGTTCGAATGGACGCAGTCACGTCCTCGCCGTCGAGAAGCACGTGCAGACGGCCCTCTTTCTCTCCAAGATCGATCTCGGTGTGAGTCACCAATTCGTTGAGCGCGGCGGCATCCGTCAGATCCACGCCGTGCCGCAGGATCTTTAGCGCCAGGGCTCGGTAGATTGCGCCGGTGTCCAGGTACATGAAGCCCAGATCCCGGGCCAGGTTTTTTGCCAGGGTGCTCTTTCCGGCCCCTGAGGGGCCATCGATGGCTACGATCATTGCTTCCCTATTGACCTACTATCGCCATGCGCGCGTTATGGCAAACAAATTTCGCCTAACAAATCGAAAAACGTCGGGAACGATATATCAACACACTGGGCATCGTCAATTTCGACGCCCCCGTCGGCGACCAGACCGGCTACCGCCATCGCCATGGCAATCCGATGATCGGCGAAACTGCGCACCGCAGCCCCTTGCAACCGTTGGCGGCCTTGGATCGTCATGCCGTCTTCACGCTCATCGACCTCCACGCCAAGGCGCCGCAATCCTTCGATCATGGCCGCGATGCGGTCGGACTCCTTGTAACGAAGCTCCTTGGCTCCGCTGATTACGGTTACTCCGTCGGCAAGCGCCGCGGCGACCGCCAGAATCGGATACTCGTCGATAGTACGCGCTACATAATCGGCGCCGATCTCAATTCCCTTCAAGCGCGCGCCAGTCACCTTGAGATCGGCTACCGGCTCTCCGGTCTCCACTCTCGGGGCCAGCACTTCTATGTCGCCCCCCATGCGCCGGAGAATCTCGACAACTCCGTCCCGGGTAGAATTCACGCCGACACCCCGAACCGTGACTTGCGACCCGGGAATGATCGCGGCAGCCGTCAGAAAAAATGCCGCCGACGAAATATCGCCGGGTATTCGGACCTCTCTTCCGTAAAGCTTCTGGCCGCCGCGCACCGCGACGCGACGTCCACCCACCGCCACCTCGCCACCGAAGCCTTTGATCATCAATTCGGTATGATCGCGCGAGCTTTGCGGCTCCTCAACGGTTGTGGTTCCTCCAGCCTGAAGACCGGCCAGCAGGATCGCCGACTTTACCTGAGCGCTGGCAATTGGCATCTGATACGCGATGCCTACCAGCTGAGCGCCGCGGATCTCCAGGGGCGCCAAGCCCTTGCCGTCGCAACCGGTGACGCGCGCGCCCATACGGGACAGCGGCTCGATGATTCTCTGCATCGGCCGCCGCCGCAGCGATGCGTCGCCGTCGAGCACGCTGGAAAACGAGCGTCCGGCTAGAACCCCGGAAAGCAGGCGCATGGTTGTGCCTGAATTACCGCAGTCGATGGTGTTAGCGGGCGCCGACAACCCTTTCCAGCCATTGCCCTCGATGCATAACTCCGGCCCCTCACTGCGGATTTGCACGCCCATATCTCTAAAAGCTTGAACGGTGCGCTGGTTATCCTCGCCGCCGGAAAGATTGCGCACGCGGCTCGGCCCATGAGCAATGCTGCCGAAAATCACCGCGCGATGGCCGATGGATTTGTCGCCGGGGACAGAGATTTCCCCGCGCAGCGGTTTTTTGATTTCCGGTATTCGTTTCATAGCCGAATCGTTCACGCGATCTGTTCGCGGATCTCGTTGGCGCGCGCGAACTCTTTCTCCAGATGGGTCCCCTTGCCGTCCTGGATCCATTTTTTCAACTGTTCGAGACTTTCGATATAGTCGCCCAGCGACCGTGACAGCGCGCGGTGATTCATCAAACAGATATCGCGCCATAACTCCGGGCGGCTCGAGGCGATTCTGGTAAAGTCTTTGAAGCCGCCGGCGCAATACGACTTCAGATCGACGCCGCGAACGTGAGTGCGGTCCAAAGCATTGACCAGCGCATAAACCAGTACATGCGGCAAATGGCTGATTACTCCGAGCACGCGATCATGGGTTTCCGGATCCATGAGCTCCACTTTCGCGCCGACTTTGCGCCAGAGCATGGAGACTTTGCTCAAAGCGGCCTTGTCGGTTTTCCCGGTCGGCGTCAGAATCGTGCGCCGGCGCACAAACAAATCGGCCTTTGCCGCGCGCGCTCCCCACTGTTCGCTTCCGGCAATCGGATGACCGGCGACAAATGGAATATTCCTTGGCAGTAATTTCTCCATGCCCCGAACAATTTCCGCTTTGACGCTGCCGACGTCGCTGATCACGCAACCCGCCGTCAACCTGGGAAGAAACGCCGCGGTGAGCGGCACGATGGTTTGCACCGGTGTGCCCATCATTAAGAAATCCACACCGTCCGGCATCTGCTCTTCGCGAAGAAAGTAGCTGTCGATGATGCCGTGCTTTTTAGCCAGGCGCAGATTGCCCTCACTGCGGCCGTAACCGATAATTTCACCGGCTAATTGTTTCCGGCGCATGTCCAGGGCCAGGGAGCCGCAGATCAGCCCAACGCCGGCCATAACGATTTTGCGAAACATCACAGCCATCCAGATTCCTTACGTTTGCGCCGAAATAGCCGGTCAGCCGCCAAGCGCCTTCTCGAGTCCGTCGATGAATTTTCGGTTCTCATCCATGGTTCCAATGGTCACCCGCACGTACTGCGGAAATTCGTATCCGGCCATGGCTCTCACAATGATCCCTTGAACCAGCAGTCGCTTGAAAACATCATCGCCGTTGCCGACACGCAGCAGAATAAAATTGGCATGACTCGGGACATAGTCCAGGCCCAGTCTGGCAAACTCTCCAGTAAGGTACGCCATCCCCTGACGGTTGTTCTCCAGGCTGCGCCGCACATGCTCGCGATCATTCAGAGCGGCCAATGCGCCCCACTGCGCCGGCGCGTTGACGTTGAACGGTTGCCGTACCCGCTGCATCAGCCCGATGATCTGCTTGTCCGCGATTCCATAACCGATCCTCAGTCCGGCGAGGCCATAGAGCTTGGAAAATGTTCGCACCGTCAGCAGAGCCCTGCCTTGACCATGGTAGTGTAGCGAATCGGGGTAATCCGTCGCTTCAACGTACTCGAAATACGCCTCGTCGACGATCACCAGCACGTCGGGCGGAACCCGCGCGATAAACGCCTCCCACTGCGGCGTGCGGTAAATCGTCCCCGTAGGATTGTTCGGGTTGGCGAGAAAGACGACGCGTGTTCTGGCGCCGATGGCGGCGCCGATGGCTTGCAGGTCGTGGGTAAAATCCTGCAGCGGAATTTCCTTTGACACTCCGCCCGCCGCCTGGACGACGAGCTTATAAACAACAAACGCCTGGCGCGCCATGACCGCCTCGTCGCCGGGATGCATGAAAGTGCGAATGGCCAGTTCGATGATCTCGTTGGATCCGTTGCCGAAGATCAGCTGCTCAGAAGAAAGACCAAGCTGGGTTGCCAGACCGTCTTTGAGGTAAAAACAATCCCCATCCGGGTAGAGATGAAGCTGGTCCAATTTCTGGCGCATGACTTCGATGGCGCGCGGCGAAGGTCCGAGCGGGTTTTCATTGGAAGCCAGCTTGCTGGAATTGGCGATACCGAATTCGCGCTCGACTTCCTCGATAGGCTTTCCCGGCGCGTAAGGCACCAGAGTTTTGATATATTCCGGGACTTGATCTATGACTTTCATTTTCCGCTCGGATAGGAGCCCAGAGTCTTCATAAAAATACAACTCGCCTGCAGAGCCTGTATCGCTTTCCTGATCCTCGATTCCTTTTGATGACCTTTGAAATCGATAAAAAACATGTATTCCCACGGCTTGTTTTTGATCGGCCGCGATTCGATCTTGGTCAGATTGATGTGCGTCCTGGCAAAGGGCTGCAGCATACGGTGCAGAATTCCCGGCTTGTCTTTGACCGAAAACACCAATGACGTCTTGTCGTCGCCGCTTGGATCGGTCTCATAATCGCCGATGACGAGAAAGCGGGTGATGTTGTTACTGTGATCCTCGATATTGGCGGCCACGATCCGCAAGTCGTAGGACTCCTTGGCCAAGGTGCTCGAAATCGCGCCGATGGTCTTGTCTTCTGCCGCCATGATGGCGGCGTGCGCCGTGCTCGCCACTTCATCCAGCTTGGCCGCAGGAAAATGCCGCGCCAGCCATTGCCGGCACTGCGCCAGAGCTTGCGGATGAGAAACGATCCGTTTCAAGTCGCGCCCGCGCCCGGTGCGCGACAAAAGATTATGATGGATGTCGAGATAAATCTCGCCGCAGATCTTCAGGTCGGAGTCGACAAAAACATCGAGCGTGTGCGCGACAACGCCTTCCGTGGAGTTCTCGATAGGCACCACGCCGAACGATACTCGCTTTTGGCTTACCTCTTGAAAAACTTCGGCGATGGTTGCCGTCGGCAGCAGCGTGACCGCCGAGCCGAACTTTTCCCGAGCGGCAAGATGCGAGTAAGTACCCTCGGCTCCAAAAAAGGCGATTTTAAGCGGTGCTTCGACCGATCGGCAGGCCGAAATAACTTCTCTAAAAATGGCGCGCAGTGAATTTTCCGGCAGCGGACCCTGGCTCAATCGAGAAAGCCGGCGAAGAATTTCCTTCTCCCGGTGCGGTACGTAAACTTCTTGGTTGCTCTGGTTCTTGGTATGACCAATCTTCTGTGCAAGTGCGGCCCGATCGTTTAGAAGGGCAACGACTCTTTCATCAATTTGATCGATTTTTTTTCGCAGAACATCGACCGACTCATTACGACTCAAAGACAACCTCGCTGGGGCGCGCACCCGGCGCGCAGACTCTTTTCCGAAATACCGGCGTAACCTATCTTAATTCCTAAAGAATTGCAAATATTACCTAAACACTCACTTGACGAACCGGCACGCTTGCCGCAAATTGTTTTCGGTGGACCAAGAAATAGTCGTGCCGAGGGCTGAATCCGTCAAAAAACTGGAGAACTTCCTTAAAGCCCGTTTTCCGGTCGGCTACGTTCGCAAGCTGTTTAGAAAACACGGCGTGCGCGTCAACGGCAAGCGCTCCAAGCCGGAAGATCCCATCCAGGTCGGCGACCGGATCCGGCTGTATATCCCTTTCGAGGAGACGGTCCAACGACGCGGGCCTGCGGTGCCGACCCAATCAAAGATCCCGACAATCTACGAAGATGACAGCCTGCTGGTGATCGATAAGCCTGCAGGAATATCCGTCCATGAGGGCAAACAGCTGTTAAAGCGCCACTCGATCATTGGCGCCCTCGAACGCCTGTACCGCGATCAGGGGATCTTGCCTAAACTGGTACATCGCCTCGACCGGAATACGTCCGGAGTCTTAGTCGTCGCTAAAGATGATGCCACCGCCGCAAACCTCGAAAGGATCTTTGCCGAAGAGAAAAACGTCCGAAAGGAATATATCTCTCTTCTCGCAGGGCGATTGCAGGACAATCACGGAACTATCGATTTCCCGTTACCGGGCCGCGACGGTAAGGCGGTGCGCGCGCTGACCCGCTTCAAGATCGTCGAACGATCCTTGGAGACTACGCTGGTAAAGGTCACCATTGAAACCGGCCGCATGCATCAGATCCGTCTTCACTTCTCCCGGCTGGGCTACCCAGTGGTGATGGACGACCGCCACGGTGACTTTAAGTTTAACCGGCAATTTCGCAAGAACTATGGCCTTAAACGACAGTTCCTGCACGCCTGCCGTCTCGATCTGAAGATTGGCGATGCGCAGCGGAGTTGGAGCGCTCCTCTGCCGAAGGATTTAGAGGCCATTCTTGCCGCACTGCGCTCGGCGCAAACCGGTGAGAGGTAAGCGCATCGACCAGAGGGTGTGTCCCTGCTTCTATTCCTCGGATGACACAACAAGCGGGTAGCTCTTCAAGTTAAGGCAACCGGACGCCGCGTTTTCGGAAGGTTATTCCATCCTTCCGTTTTCATTTCTTTCATCCCTGACGCCTCAAAGCTTCACCACCAGCATGAGCCCGTCGCGCACCGGCAGCAGAACGTTCTCCACCCGGGCGTCGTTGCGAATCCGCTTATTGAGGGCATCGATGACCTGGCTGCCGGGATCCGAGGGATTGAGTACCTTGCCGCTTCTCAACATGTTGTCGAGGACGATAACGCCCTTGGGCCGCACTAAGTTCATGCAGGCGTCGTAATAATCCCCATAGCGGTCCTTATCGGCATCGATAAAACACAAGTCAAAAGGACCGGGAATGACCTTCAACGAATTCAATGCGGGTCCCAGCCTTATTTCGATTTTTCTTCCATGCGGGCTCGCCGATAGGCACTGTCGGGCAATTTCCGTTGTTTCAGGATTGATTTCACAGGTGACAACCCGTCCGTCCTTGGGTAAAGCTTCGGCGAAAGCCAATGTGCTATAGCCGGTAAACATGCCGATCTCGAGAATACGGCGCGCTCCGGTCATGAGCACCAGCATCTTCAAAAACTGCGCCGCCAGGGGTCCGATCATGCTCGTTGGATTTCCTGTTTTTCTATAGGTTTCCAGCCAAAGCTTATCGTGAAACAACGACATCGGCTTCGAATGGCGCTCGACATATTGCTCGACACCTATCGGTCTAAATTCAATCAAAGCTCGCCTCCTTACGCATCCGTCGGCCTTTCACCCAAGTTGACTGCAGTACAGGCTGTTGTTACCTTTACAGAATAATTGTGGAAGGATTTCAAGTCGATGGCCGAAACAAATGATCAAAGAGTTCCAGTCACTGTATTGACCGGCTTTCTCGGCGCGGGGAAGACCACTCTTCTCAACCGCATCCTGACCGCGGAACACGGCCGTCGCGTGGCGGTTATCGTCAACGAATTCGGCGAGGTCGGCATCGACCACCACTTGCTCATTTCCTCCGAACAGGAAATCGTCGAGATGAGCAACGGCTGTATCTGCTGCACGGTGCGCGGCGATCTTCTGCGCAGCCTGTTTCAGCTCCTCGAGCACAAAAGCAAATTCGACACGCTCATGATCGAGACCACCGGACTGGCCGATCCGGCGCCGGTGGTGCAGACTTTCTTTATCGATGAGCGCATCAAAAGCGAGTTTCGACTCAACGGCGTCGTCACCGTGGTCGACGCCAAGCATATTGTCCAACAGATCGATCATTCCACTGAAGCGCGCGAGCAAATCGCCTTCGCCGATTTGGTGCTGCTCAACAAGCTCGATCTTATCAGTCCCGAAGACTTGCAGGAACTTGAGTACAAGCTCAAGATGTTAAACGGCGCCGCGCGTATTTACCAGACGAGAAATTCCGACATCGAGATCGCCAAGGTCCTGGATCTGCAAAGTGTCGATATCGAGACCAAGGCCCAGGATCACGACGATGAGCACAAGCACACCGAAGATATCTCTACGGTTTCGATCGTTACACCGGGTGAACTCAACGGCGTGAAGCTGAGCCAGTGGTTTCGCGAACTGCTGGCCGAGTTCGGTCCGAGCATCATGCGCATGAAGGGCATTCTCAACCTGCGCAACGATCCCGACCAGTTTGTTTTTCAAGGCGTTCATCTCCTTTTCGAAGGCCGGCCGGGGCGCGCATGGGCGGAAGACGAGGAGCGCACTAATCGGCTAGTGTTCATCGGCCGCGACCTTGACGGCGAAAAAATTACCAACGGCTTCCAGGCCTGTCTCGCCGCCGAAGACGGCAGCGATTCGACCGAAGTCGATCCGTTCGGGCAGAAAATCGATGTCTCCAAGTTTGTTTTCGATCAAATCCGTTATTGGGTCCAAACGATACTCGAATTCCCGCCGGATGCGCCGATCGTCATAAAAGAAGTCCCGTGCGTCAAAGAGGGATGCCCGCCGGTCGAAACCGCCATCATGGTTTTTCTAAAGAACGAGCCGCCGCGGGTGTTCAAAATTCTCGCCCGCGTCCACGAAGTCACTTTCGATCACGTTTATAACCTTATCGAAAATCCGTTGCCCTGCTGCTGACCAGCAAGCAACGCTTGACGCTCAGCGAGGGTTCAGGTGGCGTTGCGTGGAGTCAGCACCAGAGCGGGCTTCTGCAAATCCAACGACATGTGAAAGTGCCGTAAAAAATCGAAGCCCAGTAAACCTTCGAAACTGGGATCCGGAGAAAAGTCATGAATGCTGACCTGCAGGTTTTGCATCTCCGCTTCGCCTACTTTGATGGACTCGACGCGCGCCGTGGATAACGCCACGTAACCGCCAATGCCATAGCCTACGCCGGAACCGGTGGACTGGAGTCCGAGATTTTTCGCGATCCGGCTGGAAACCATGGTCCGGGAAGCGCCGGTGTCCAATAACAGGTTGGCGGCGACTGTATTATTGAATGTTACGGAAACGATCACTTTCGAGCCGCGAACTTGCACAGGGATTGCGGTCGGACCTCTTGCCGCTGCCTTCGAAGCCGGTCCTGATACCGCGCCGGCGCCAATGACCGGGATTTCATTCGGCAACGAGCGAAAGTGGCGGTCGATTTTGGTTACCGCAGGGTTATCACCGGTTTTAATCCAGCCTATATTGCCGTTGCGGGTCTTCACCATGAACCATTTCAGTCCGCCCGCGCCGGTCATCTCTGCCATCGGCGTCAGGGTCTCGCCGCTTCGGACGCTTTCGATGACAAGCGACGATTCGTCAGGCGTCGTAAAAACTCGTACTTGAGTCTCGTCTGCGGAAACCGGCTGGCTCCACGCGTCCTGAGTATCGCGGAGGCCGCCGGCAAGGAGTGTCATCGCCAGGACAAAAGTCAAGCTCGACGGGATATGAAGTATCATCGCTGCGCCATTGATGCGCGCCAGAAATCGCGGTACGTCTCGCCCTCGTAGAGTGTCACCTATCATCGTCTATGTTCCTCGTATTTTTGGCTCAGCGCAAATTCGTGAAATCCGAGTTGTCTTGCTGTAGGTGCGGGCCCTAAAGGTCTATTATACGTCAAGGCTGACGCGAGGGTGAGATTTTCTTACCGTCTTAGAAGATTTGGACGTCGCTATGACGCCCGATTCACATTTTCGGCACGCGCGCTATAATCGACCTGCATCCCGATTGGATTGTTTCCATCATGAGAAAACTTCTGGTTTTCCAACACATCGCGCACGAAATTCTCGGAACCCTCAATCCTCTGCTCAAGCGGGCGGGATTCAGGATTCGCTACGTCAACTTCGGGCGCCATCCCGATGCTCAGCCGAGCCTCGAGGGATATCACGGACTTGTGGTGCTCGGCGGTCCCATGAGCGTTTACGAGGACCATCGTCTTCCCCACCTGCGGATCGAGATGAAACTGATCGAAGAAGCTATGCGCAGAAATCTGCCTATCCTGGGCATTTGCCTCGGGGCGCAGTTGATCGCCAAGACCTTGGGCGCGGATGTCCACGCCAGCGAGCAAAAGGAGATCGGTTGGTATGATCTGCAACCGACCTTGGACGCGGCTAAAGATCCGGTTTTGAAGGCGCTTGGGGAAACAGAAAAGGTTTTCCAATGGCATGGCGACACGTTCGATATTCCCGCCAGCGCGGTCCATCTCGCAGCGTCCCCTCTCTGCATGAATCAGGCGTTTCGCTACGGCGACAATGTTTACGGCTTTCAGTTTCATCTGGAAGTCGATGAGCCCATGATCCTGCGCTGGCTGAGAGTACCTGAAAATCGCCAGGAGATCGCCCGCCTCCACGGCGATATCGATCCGGATCACATACACGCGGAAACAAGAACACATATCCGGCGCCTGCACGATATCAGCGAGCGTGCGTTCAATGAGTTCATCGGTCTTTTTGGGATGGACAAGATGCGCCTGCGATTAACTTCGCGATAGAGCATCGGCTCGTTATCAGAAGATTCCGCTATTCGGCGGCCAGCTTGTGCACCAACTCGACCATGGAGCGAATTCCCGCACGCAGGCTGGCCAAAGAAATTCTTTCATTCACCCCGTGTACCAACCCTGCCTGCGCAGGAGTGCTGCGCAGCGGCATAAATCCCAAGCACGGAATCCCTTTGGCGCGAAAGAAATGACAGTCGGTAAAACCGCGCACCAGCGGCGCCACCACCGGTGCGCCGCCGTCGTGAGCGTCGGCGAGTGCCTGGATCGCCTTCATCGCCTCCGGATGAGCCGGAGAAACAGCCGCTGGAAACGACAGTATGGTTTCAATCTTGACGGCCTCATCGGCAACGATCCGGCGCAATTCGCGTATAAACGCCTGAGGGTCTTCGCCCGGCAGCAAGCGGGCGTCGATTTCGGCCGATGCCTGCGCCGGAATAACGTTGATTTTATCCGAAGCTTTCAGACCGGTGATCGCGATGGTATTGCGCACGCTGGCGTTGTTGCGCGGATTACTCGTGAACTCGGCGGCGAATGCGGGATTTTGCAAGGCCGTCCGCAGGTCCCGGTAATGCCCGCGCTGCGATTCCGGCTCTGCCTCCGCCGTATCGGCGAAAAACTTCTGCACTTCCGGCACTACTTTGATCGGCGGCTGATACGCCATTATTTTCGTCAAGGCGCCAAGCAGCTTGGTGACAGCCGACTCCGCGCCGGGCGTCGAGCCATGCCCGGGCGTACCTACAGCGATCAGGCGCAACCATAACGGAGTCTTTTCGGCGACACTGACGCTGTAGGCGCGCGCCTTGCCGTCTGCGTCCAGCCGCACACCGCCGCCTTCGTTCAAAACGACACCGACGTCTTCAAACAACTCGGGATGTCTTTCCAACAAGTATCCGGCGCCCAGAGCGCCGCCCGCCTCTTCATCGGCGGTGCCGAGAAAAATCACGTCGCTCTCCAAGGCGACGCGATTGCGCTTGAGCGTTAGCATCGTCATCAATTCGACGATGGCCGGTCCCTTCATATCGAGTGCGCCGCGGCCCCAGATATAGCCGTTCTTGATTGCGCCGCTAAACGGCGGCTCTTGCCAGATCTTGCCGTCCGCCGGAACCACGTCCATGTGGTTGAGCAGCATTACGGCTTTACGCGTACCGGTGCCGCGCAGCCTCGCGACTATATTGCCGCGTCCCGGCGCCGACTGGATGATCCGAGCTTCTATTCCTTCCCTGTCGAAGATCTCCTTGAAGAATCGCGCCGCTTTGATCTCGTCGCCCGGCGGGTTGGTGGTATCGATTTGAATGTAACGGCTGAGAAGTGAAGCGGCTTCCTCTTCAAGAGTTTCGACGGACGAGGCCTGTTGCGCCGGCACCGGTGTTGTAACGCCGATGGCAAGGATCATCAGTAAGAACAAAGAGCGCAGCTTTGCCATGGAGATCTCCTCTCAAGGAACAGCTTGTGTGAGGTCCGCCCTGCCACCCAAAAATTCGCCGACGATGGCCTCGATTTTTTGCCGGTCCGCTTCCGGATGAAACCAGCGAATCTCCTGGTCGCCGCGGAACCAGGTGAGCTGGCGTTTGGCCAGATGGCGCGTATCTCTCTTCATCAACGCCACCGCGTCATCGAGCGCCATCTCGCTCCGGATGATCAAGCCGGCGTGGCGATAGCCGACGCTTTGCATGGATTTCAACTCCGGAGCGTAACCTTTTGCCAACAGCTCCCTCACTTCATCGACGAGACCCGCCTGGATCATCCGGTCGCAACGGTGGTCGATCAAATCGTAAAGACCGGGTCTTGGACGATTGATACCGATCTTGAGCAATTCAAAAGCCGCTTCGCCGAACGCGTGTTCTTTTTGCCATTCGCTGATGGTCCTGCCGCTCAGCTGATAGACTTCCAGGGCGCGGATGATCCTCTGGCGGTCGTTGGCATGAATCCGCGCGAGAGAGCCGGGATCGAGTTTTCCCAATCGCCGGTGAAGAGCGCCGATGCCTTGTTCGCGCATCTCGGATTCCAGCGCTTGTCTGATCCGCGTATCTCTTCCCGGTCCGACAAAAAGCCCCCTGGTGAGAGCCTTCAGATATAACCCGGTACCGCCGCAAATAATCACGTTTTTTTTGCGCGCGCTTATCTGGCCTGCACTATCGGCGGCCAAGCGGCGGAACATGGCGGCGTTAAACTCTTCGTCCGGATCAACGATATCGATCAAATGGTGCGCCACCTTTTCTCTGTGCGCTTTCGTCGGCTTTGCCGTGCCGATATCCATCTGACGATAGACCTGCTGCGAGTCAGCGCTGATGATCTCAGCGTTGAACCGGGTGGCCAGATCCAGCGC
>CAYZXN010000201.1:0-5245 GCA_964482425.1 uncultured Syntrophobacteraceae bacterium
GGCATGACCGAAGCCTGGCGCGGGCCGGTGCGCGAGGACGGCAACCGGGCGATCTATCTCACCGACGGCTATATCAACATGGCGGTCTTGCCGGCGCGCGGCGGCCGCGAAGGCATCGACCACTTTGGCTTTCAGGTGGAGAATATGGATGAGACTCTCAAGACCGCCGAAGCCGCCGGCGCGAAAAGTCAGGCGGACAAGAAACCACGCGATGGTCGTTTTGCCGAGATGGGTGTGCACGATCCCGTCGGCCAACTGGTCGACGTGACGGTGCATGGTTGGAAGGCCTGAGCCGCTTCAAGCTTACCTCAGTCCCAGCTCCTTCTGAATTTCGCGCAATATGGCAAAGTCGGCTACTTCATTGAGCGCGATCTCACGAGTGATTTTTGCGTCTCGCTGCGCTTGCTCAATCAACAGTTTGAGGCCGTCTTCCGGGATGCCGCCGTCATGGCTGATGACTTTTACAGTCGAGTCGTAGGCGGCATAAGCGTGTTCCGGCCGGGTCTTGCTCCAGGCAATCAAGGTTTTTACAGCTTCTTCTCGATTGTCGCGGATGAACCGACTGGCCTTGATCAAGGCTCTCGTCGTGCGCTTCACTTGTTCACGGTTTTGCTGGATCGACTTTACGTTCACGCCGATACCGGACAGCGGGTAGTTGAGATACTCGTAGGCTCTCGCCACAACGTTGTAGCCCGCTTTCGTCCCTTCGAAGTCCCATGGCGGAGAGGTCACTACCGCGTCGGCGAGCTTTTGCTGCAAGCCGGCGAATCGGCCGGAGTCCGAGCCGAGCGGCACGAATTGAACCTCCTTGTCGGGATCGACGCCGTTGCGCGCCAGGATGACTCTCGCCAGCACTTGTGTCGCATCGCCGAAGCTGCCCAGGCCGATTTTTCTTCCGCTCAGTTCTTTGACCGATTTTATTTCCGGACGCGCCAGCAGAACATGCGGCGAGCTGGTCATCAGACCGCCGACCAGCCGCACGGGTAACCCGCGGATAGCCGCGCGAATTACGGTACCAGTCAACAGTGTGAAATCTATGTCGCCGTTGGTAAGCGCCGCTATGGAAGGCGCAGCGCCCATGACGACGATGTCAGCATCGAGCCCCTCGTCCTTAAAGAACCCTTTGTGCTGCGCGACTCCGGCGGATAGAAAGATCATGTTGTAGCCGCCGGAAACCGAGATACGAATCTTTTCCGATGCATGCAGGGCGCTCACCGGAACCATCGACGTGAGCAGTAGAACAAGAGCGACGACAAACATGGCGATCCTCCATGTCCTGGCTGGGCGCGATTGAAATCCTATAGCCTCGGCTGCGTGAAAGTGTCAATAGCAGCATTCACTCATTCGATCTCGCTGGCGCATGCACGATCAATGATTGGAGTTCCCGAACTCAAGGACGCCGGCTCTTGGTAAGCGGCCGCTTCAGAGTGCGAGTCCGCGACATGGCTCGTTAATCTTACCTTGACTTCTCTTCTGCAACCGCATTAAAGAAGAAATCGCTATCGCACTGAGCCGGACTCTTGGGGGAATCTGAATCATGAGCACCGACCCGCGCACTCGCAGACTGTCTGAAACCGCGGCTGAACGCGGTCCGAACCGGCCGCTTTTCACCAGGGGCGGCCCGCCGAATTATGTGGAAAAATCGCTCACCGCTGCGGCGGAGCCGTTCAAGGGCATCACCAGCGATGGCAATGTCATTCCTGGTCTGTTCGGCATCCAGAAAACCGGCGTTTCGACGCAAACGATTCGACAGGCCGCGGATGACTTCCTCGGCTCGCTCAGCGCCGGACAGCGCGCCAAGACTCTTTTTCCTGTCGATACCGATCACTGGCGCAAGTGGAGCAACATCCATCCGACCCTCATGCGTCACGGCACACCGCTGTTCGAGATGAACGATGCGCAGCGAGATTGCGCCTTCGCATTGCTGCGCGAGAGCTTGAGCCGGCAAGGCTTCGAGGAAGCGGTCGACATCATGCACTTGAACGAGACCGTGATGGAGATGACCGGCCGGCTTGATGAATACGGCGAGGATCTTTATTGGCTGAGCATCATGGGCACGCCGTCAGCGATCGAGCCCTGGGGTTGGCAATGGGACGGCCATCACTTGATCATCAACTATTTCGTGCTCGGCGATCAGGTCGTAATGACGCCGGCGTTCCTGGGCGCGGAACCGGTGCACGCCAGAAGCGGAAAATACGCCGGCGTGCGTGCTTTCAAGGCGGACGAAGATCATGGGCTGGCGTTGGCGCGTACCCTTTCGGAAGCGCAGCGCGCCAAGACCGTGATCGCGCCCGAAACCTCCGGCGAGGACTTCGCCACCGCCTTCCGCGATAATTTGGTGCTCGCTTACAGCGGTATCCGCTACGGCGAGCTGTCAGGCAACCAACACGATCTCTTGTTCGGTCTGGCCGAGTATCATGTCGGACGGATGCGCAACGGCCACGCCGAAGTCAAAATGGCGGAAGTCAAACGGTATATAAACGACACCTATTTTTGCTGGATGGGCGGCATGGAGGACGACAGCACCTTCTACTACCGCGTTCACAGCCCGGTGATCATCGTCGAGTTCGACCACCAGCGCGGCATCGCCTTTCGCGAGAACACCAAGCCATACAAAGATCACATTCACGTCATCGTGCGCACGCCCAACGGCAACGATTACGGCAAGGATCTCCTGCGCCAGCACTACCTGCATGGGCATCACGCGGCGATGACTTGATCGGTCCTGCTCGCCGGCACGAACATGGCTCCGGAGCGCTTGGAACCTTTGGAACCCGACTTTCTTTTCCCCTGATGGATAAGGAGACACCAATGAAGAATCGTCAGGCGGTTTGCTTATGGCTGATTTTGACCGGCGCGCTTTGGTTTGCGACTGCAGCGTCGCCCGCGCAGGGTCAACCTAATCTCAAAAAAGTCCGTATCGGCGTTTCCGAGACCCACGTCGGTTATCTGCCGCTGCAAGTCGCCTTTCACAAGGGCTATTACAAGGACGAAGGCATCGATCTGGAAATCGTCCTGATGCCTACCAACGTCATCAATACGGCGGCGCTCACCGGGCAGATCGATATCAACGGCGCGGTTACGGGCACCGTCGGCGCCGCCGTGCAAGGCAGCCCGATGAAGCTTTTGATCGTGACGGTGGGCAAACCGTTGCTGTTTCTTGTCAGCCGCAAGGAGATCAAGGACCCGCGCGAGCTGAGAGGAAAAAGAATCGCCGGGAGCTCGCCCGCCGGCACTGCGACGGTGCTGGCGAAACAGGCCCTGAGTCACTACGGCATCGACCCGGAAAGGGACGCGGCCGTCCTGCCCATGGGCGGATCGACGGCCAGCCGGTTTGCCGCCATGGAAAGCGGCGTGGTGGACGCCACCATGCTGCCGGTGCCGGCGGTGATTTTCGCCAAGGCCAAGGGATACAACGAGCTTGCGTTCATGGGCGACATCGCTCAGTTCCCGCAAAACGGGTTCGGCGCGACAGAGAAAAAGATCCGCGAAAACCCGGAGGAAATTTATGGCATGGTGCGCGCCTCGCTACGCGGTTTGGTGTTCATGTCGGAGCCAAAAAACCGCGAAGAAGTCGTCCAGATCGTCATGAAGCAACATAAGGTCAAAGACCGCAAACTGGCCGAGCAGATGCTCGCCTATTCCCAGAGGGTCGTGACCAAGGAAGCACAGGTCTCCAACGAGGAAGTTCAGTATCTCATCGATCTCATGCGCGCCACCGCCAAAGTGACGCGGCCCGTGACGGTGGAACAGGTCGTCGATTTCAGTTTTCTTGAAAAAGCACGTAAAGATCTCGGATTGGTTCGTTAAAAACGGAGGCGTCATGTTCGAATATGAAGGCAGGCAGATCCCCGGCGAACTGCGTGAAATCGTCGATCCCAGGAGCACGGTGCTTCTGGTGTGGGACATGCAGAACGATCAGGCGGGCGGTTCATTCAACAAAGAGGCTCTGATCCGCAACGCGCCTCCGCTCATCGAGGCGGCTGGGAAGGCCGGCATCAAAACGGTTTATACGCGCCAGACTCCGTTCCTGTGGAAGGAGGAGGCGCCGACTTGGATTCGCCGCGGCATGCGGGATCAAAAGGTCGATCACCCGAGTAAGCTCAAGCCGCGCCGGCTCCACGGCAGTTTCGGCTGGAACCTCATGGAGCCGTTCAAGCCGGCGCCGGATGACGTGGTCATCGACAAGCGGCGACCGAGCATGTTCATCGGCAATGAATTCGAGACCCTCATGCACAACCGCGGCGCGACCACCATCGTGATGATCGGCTGCACCACCGACGGCGGCGTCGAGATGACCGTGCGCGAGGGCCACAACCGCGGTTACCTCATGGTCATCGTGCGCGACTGTGTCGGCACTTACACGGAGGAAGGCCACAACACCGCGCTCAAACGCATCGAGCGCTTCGCCGACGTCGTCGACTCGAAAGAGCTGATCGACATCTGGCGGCGCTAGTAGAGTGCCTCTCAACTGAAGGCACTTGTTCTTCGACAGACAATAAAATTCCGCAATGAGATTCCCTGCGAAAGAAGCTTTTCAATTCACCACGAAGCGCGCGAACGACACGAAGAATGGACAGCCAAGTTAGAGAAGCGGCGGAAATCAAACATTTAAGTTCTTCTTCGTGCTCTTCGTGACCATAGTGGTGATAGTCGCCGGATAAAGTACTATCAGTGTGAGACCCTGCACTAGATGTCCATGGAACTCGAAATCCGCGCGGCGCTGGACAGACTCCGTGGCGGCGACGAGGAAGCCGCGTTCTTCGAGCTGCTGGAAATGCCCGGCGACGTGCTGCCGGTCTTGATCGACGTATTCCACAGCGAAGCCGATGTCGCGGTCCGTGCGATTCTAGTGCGCGTGGCATGGGAACGCCGCGATCCGTCCGTGCTGGCCTTTCTCGGCGAAGTGCTGAACGATTATCACGAAGAAATCTGGCAGCAGGCGCTCGACGGCCTGGTCGCTTTCGCGTCGCCGGAGTCTCTGGAGGTCCTTCAGCGGGCGCGCACCCGCGGAAGCGAGGACGACAGCGCTGCCAGACGTTTTCGCTTGTGGCTCGAAGAAGCGATCAGGCAGGTGGAATTTGAAATCGGCCGGCGAACTTAACCCTAATCCGACAAAAATTGCGCACAGTCAGGAGTGAGCAACGACGGTGAGACCGGAAGCCGTGGGCACTTGAGCGCACAGGTTGCGTTAAGGCCCGACGCACGAAATGTCACCCTTAGGGGATTGCGGGGTGGCCTTCAA
>CAYZXN010000202.1:0-6194 GCA_964482425.1 uncultured Syntrophobacteraceae bacterium
GTAACTCCCGGCGGTTGTTGCCACTGGCACATCGTCGCCGCCATTAGAAAATCGCCCGGCGACGGTAAGAACGCCATTATGGCTTTACTGTCGATTGCCGATATCAAACACGTCACGGTCGTCGACGAAGACATCGATGTGTTCGACGCCACCGACGTGGAGTGGGCCGTCGCTACCCGCGTGCAGGCAGACCGCGACGTGCTGATTGTATCCAATGCCCGATCCAAGCCTCTGGATCCGTCTTTGCCGCCGCCCACCGCGGGTAAGATTCCGACCACCGCAAAAATGGGCATCGATGCTACGATTCCGGAAAACGTCCCGGCAAGCCGCTATAACCGTATTGTCTACTACAATCAGAGCAGGGTTCTCTTGAAAGATTATCGGGATGGCGCCGCAACGCCCGAGGCTGAAAAGAAGCCTGCTGAAAGCGCGCCGCCGCTGGCGCAGAAGATCCTGGTCGCACTCGAGAAACGCCATCACTTTTTCGCCGACCTGCTGGAGCTCTTTGGCAATGCGGATTATAGAACCCTCTCAACTGCTGTCGGCGAGCTGCACGCGGCCGGAAAAATCGCCCAAGACGGAGACGGAAAGTACCAGTTGATATAGCAGAAACGGTACGGCTTTTTTCGCCTTCTCCTTCTATGGATGTGAGTAAAGTGAAGGGTGATACGCAATTCGCCGCTTACGGCGTAACTTGAATTCTCGCCTCCACGTAACAATGTGTCGGAAGTCGCTGCAGCAAGCGTAACATCGCGGTGAAACCGCCCGCGGTCCTTCTTCTTATCTCATATGTGAAGCACGCGGTATTATCATGGGTCCCGCCTTTAAGACAGGCCATTCCGGATTCTTCTTGTTTTTCAAGCGCATCGCTTGGCACAGGGCTTGCGCTGTATCGAAGAGAAAAACAAAGGAGAAAATAATTATGGATCGTAAACGTTTATTATCGATTTCGGCTTCAGTGCTTGCGGCTACCTTCATTAGCTCCAACGCAGGACTTGCGCTGGCGCAATCGGGGAGCGAAAGCAGGAAGGTCAATCCGGACGTAAATCAATCGGTGGGTGGCACGCAATCGCAGCGGACGCCGGAGTCCGGAACACCGTTGCCTGAGAAGAGCCCGTACACAGGCACGGTTGAAAAAGGCAATGCGCCGGCGGGCAGCTCTCAGGGCGCGCGCCAATCAGGTTCGAGCAAGGACAACCAGACGATACATCCCGACGTCAATCAATCCGTAGGGGGTACGCAGTCGCAACGAACAAGTGAGAGTGGAACGCCGCTGCCGGAGAAGAGCCCGTTTGCCGGTACCGTTGAAAAAGGTACGGGGTCGGCGCGTGGTGCACAGGACGCCCAGGGGATGCGCCGGTCGGGCAGTGCCGGAACGTATTCAAGCGGCGCCCGTGGCGACCGCATGGCTTCGCAAGACATCAAGGAGGTGCAGGAAGCCTTGAAAGACAAAGGACATGATCCAGGCGCCATCGACGGCGTGATGGGGCCTCGAACACAAGCGGCGCTGCGGGAATTTCAAAGCTCGCAGGGACTTCAAGCAACCGGCACGTTGAATGATGAGACCGCTCAGAAGCTCGGCGTCGAACGCAGCGCGGCCAGCGGAAGTACGCGGGGTTCGATGGACATGAACAAGGGCCGTGGCGGCAGCGCAACGAGTCGGTAGGCTGCATAAACGACTCTCCTTCAGCGGCGTTCACACAGCCGATGAGTAGGTGACGCTACGCAGTGACGGTTAGCAAGCGGGGAGCCGGGTTTGACTTGGCTCCCCGCTTTTTTCCCTCCGCAGGTGTATTCTGCGGCTTCCTGTGCCGTCACAACCTCGCGCGCGCGGCGTGTCGTCTTGACAGATCGCGGCGAGCTTAATATGACCTCGGTATGCCGGTCCGCCACGGAGTTCTGGGTCACATAGTTTTGAATGTAGCCGACTTGAAAAAGTCGGAACGCTTTTACCGGACTATTCTGGGCTTGAAGGTTTCCGCGCGAAATTTGCGAACCCGGATGACGTTTCTAAGCTATGGACGGGAGCACCATGATGTCGCGCTCATGGAACTGCCCAAGGGGATCAAAGCAGCCGCCGAAAACGGCGCGCCCAAACTCCATCACTTCTGCATTTACGTCGGCTCGAACAAAGAGATCGACGATCTTTATCCGATACTGAAAAAACGCAAGATTCCTATCGTGAGCGGTCCCGAGACCCTCGAGGTGGCGGGTAATCGATCGATTAGTTTTCTCGATCCCGACGGTAATCGCGTTGAGATCGCCTGCAACGCCAACAAATTTCAACACGATAATCGTGAGAAGGCCGAGCGCAGACGTGGCAAGCGATCCCAGGGGTAACTCACGATAACGGATTTTTCAAAAAGGTCGATTTGGATCCGCGTCTTCGTTTCCGGCGTAGAGGAGCTCGGCAAAACTAAGCCGAAAACAAGAGGCGCAGACCGCCCGACGCATCGTCGATCTGCGTTTTTTGAAAGAGCTTGAAGACCAAGGCGTCATAGTGCAACTCTACCGCCAACAAATTTGAGTATTAAGCGAGGTGAAGGATGTCAGCCGAAACGGTACTTAGCGGCAAGACTTTAGCGACTAAAGATTTCTGCAATGTTCTAGTTGATGAGGTTAAGAATGGACATGCCCGTCTGCACCACCCATTCTACTTGGACCTTTATGATGGCAAATTGCCCATAGACGCGGTCAAGATCTGGGCAAAAGAGGCTTGGGGGATTTTTGCTTACAACGTGGCGATCAATACCGCAAAGCTAGTTCGTTGCCAGCTGTCGGGTATTCACGACCCGGAAATTCACAAAAAATTCGTTGACATCATTCATTCTGAAGTCGGCTACAAGTACTTTGACGGCAGCCCGCGGCCGGTGCCCGGCCATCGGGCGTTGTTTCTCCGCTTTGGCGAGAGCATCGGGATTCCGGCGCAGGAACTGGAGCGTTGCGAGCTTGAAGAAGATTTTCTACCCACCACGGTCTTAGCACGGGTCGGCTGGCTGGATATCGCGCTGCGCAGCAACCATATCCTGGAGCAAGTGGCATCGACGAACTGCTGCAATGAATTCTCCAATCAATTGACCGGCGGAAGATTCTTCAAGGCTTTCAAGACCCACTACGGATTGAGTTCAAGCGATATTGAATTTTTTGCCGAACATGGGGAAGCAGACACCGAGCATAGCAATATAGGTTACGAGCTAGTCGAGCAGCTTGCCACAACCAATGAACTTCAAGTCAGAGTGCTTAAGGCGCTGCGTAAGGGCTTATCGATTTGGTGGGCGCTAACAGACGGGGTCGCTCGCGAGTGCGCTAGGCGAAAATCGGTATAGGTGATGACCGGCGCGTTGGGAATAATGCTGGAAGTGTGAAAGTGTTTCAGGCATATACGCTTATCAGAAAGCTAAACAGATCAAAGACGACTTTAAGGTTCTCAATGAACTTGCCTATAAGCTAGAGAATGGATTGCTTCGGCTAGTGCAAAGCCTCGAACGTAAAAGATTCGGTTCTGATGGATAGACGGCTTAATTGTTAAAGCAGGCTATGAAGCGTATGGGGAGCAAAGTAGGGAGCAAAAATATTCAGAGACTCCGAGAACCCATCACTCCAATATTCAGTACTCCAATCCTCCCGGAGCGACATTGAGGTAAGCGCTGATGGAAACGCTTTCGACATTTCACTTAAAGCGCTGGGTCGATGAGAATCAGCACCTCTTCAACCCTCCGTTCAAGACCAATCGCCTCCTCGTCCATCATAAAGATTTCCTGGTCATGGTCCTGCGCGGGCCAAATACGCGCCTGGATTTTCACATCGAACCGGGCGATGAGTTTTTTTATCAGATCGAAGGGGAGATGGAGTTGCATCTCAAGCCCGAGGGTGAAAGCCGGCAGGTGGTTAAAATCGGCCAGGGTGAGATCTTCGTGTGCCCGGGAGGCTTGCCCCATTCGCCGCGGCGCGTCGAGAATACCTGGGGTCTTGTCATAGAGCGCAAACGCCGCAATGACGAAAAGGAGGAATTCGCCTGGTTTTGTGAAAACTGCGATGCGCCGGCGCTTCGGCGAGTCGTCAATCAGGGTGACATCCCGAACCAGGTTGCGGCAGTTTACCAGGAGTTCAACGCCGACGAACGAATCCGCACCTGTCGCGCCTGCGGTTATGTCTTCCCGCAAACACCCATGGCGGAGCGCTTAACGTTTCTCGACCCGGAAACATAATTTTCGTGATCGCAAACTCTATTGACCTGATGCGGTTCTCCTGATGTTTGTTCCGCGGCTAAAGTAGACTGGCATGGAAAGTCAAAATCAATGGGCTTAGTGACGCCGGAAGCCTTCGACGACCGAGAAGTGGCTATCATTTATATTGTCGGTCGGATGAGCGAGGGTAAAAGAGTTGAGCAGGTCTTGTCGGCGCACGCCATTGACTATGCCGTCGATGCCGAACCGTTTCACGGCCGCGTGCTCGGACTGATTCCGGTCGAGTACGAAGGCGTTGGATTCTACGTGCTCGCTGCTCAGGCGGAATTCTGTCGTGGACTTCTGCGCGAGGCTGGTTTGGTGCAAGGGCTGGTGGGCGCGGAGGACGACTGAGTGCTAAGACGCAGCGCGAAGGCTAAACTCGAATTGTTCTCAACAACTAAGCGCCTGGGCGCCATGCGCCAGGAGCGGAGGTATCATGACTCTCAATCATCCATCCCTGCGGCAGACCGTTATCGATGGCGCGAATCTGCTCGTGCGGACGGGGGCCATATCGATGAGCCATCACGGCAACTTCAGCGTTCGTGTTCCCGGTACCGATACGATCTTGCTCACCGCCACGAGCTCGTTCGACAGCCTCCAACCGGAGAACCTGGCGCTCCTCGATCTCGATGGCCGCCTACTCGAAGGCGAAATCAACCCGACCAATGCGGAAATCGTGCACATGCACGCGGTGGTCTACAAGCAACGCCCGGAGACCGGTGCAGTCGTGCATACTCATTCCACCTACGCCACGAGCTTTGCGCTGGCAAGCCGGTCGATTGCCTGCTCCTACGAAGCACTGGTGCGCGCGGGCATGACCGATGGTGTGCCGCTCGCTCACTACGGACCGCGCGGCTCCGCGGCGTCGGTCGATAACATAGCCGTGGCTTTGAGCAGCGCGAAAAACACAAAAGCGGTGCTGTTGGAGAACCATGGCGTGCTCGCCTTCGGCGCCGATGCCGCGGCAGCCGCCCGTGCCAATTTGATTGTCGAAGAGTCGGCCCAGATGGCGATCTTCGCCGAGGTCCTGGGCGGCGCCAGGAATATCCCGGCTGATCTTCTGAAAGCAACTGTGGAGCGGCGCGACGAATTTGCCCGCGCCGGCACGCAGCGGAAGTAGACAGGGCGTTTGCCCCATGCGGCCATGCTTCCGGGATTGATCGGCGCAGTAAAGTTGATGGCGGTCGTTGCGCTTGTGTTGCATGGATGCGGGGCAGGTAACGATCATTAACCCGGCAAATCCTTGCATTCAATATCTTGTCGGTGACGTTAAGGAGATCCCATGGCCATTCGACTGATTGTCACGATAACCGCGGCGCCGGGTAGAGGCTCCGAACTGGCGCAATTGTATAAAGGCCGTTGCGCAGAGGTGATGCAGGAGCCGGGCTGCGAGCAGTTCGAGGTTTTTCAAAGCGCCGTCAATCCGGACAAGCTGGTGCTGCTGGAGCGCTGGAGCGATCAGGCGGCTCTCGACGAGCATGCAAAAGTGAACAGCAGCCGCGCGTCACTGCCGGCGGAATTGCGCTCCGGAACGACCGCGCGTGAAGATTACCAGTACAATCGAACCCGCTAGCGCAGCTACACGCCCGTCGTTGTCCGTGCCTCTACAGCGGCGATTCCGTTGTTGTCGGTTCGATCGCTATACACCTGCGGCTGCCTCGCTCCGGACTAGCGTTTATTCGCACGCCGCTTTGCGTCGGCTATCGGGTAAGTTTCTCTCACACAGCCTTAAAAATCATTGACATCTAATCAGTAGCAGCGTAGATGATGAATTCACTTCTCGATCTACCGCAACTTGTGCAGGGGCAGAGGCGATTTTTCCTGAGCTTGCTGGTTCGCAAGCAGGAGAAGGCTGATGAAACGAATCCTCTCTCATGCGCTCGCTTTGATCGCTCTTCTGGCCATTATCGAGCTGCATTACCAGACTGAAAGTTTGCTCTCAGCCGAAATCGCAGCAGATTCAGG
>CAYZXN010000203.1:0-5734 GCA_964482425.1 uncultured Syntrophobacteraceae bacterium
TTCAAGAAGAACGGCCTGGAAGTGGAGTTAGTCCACATTCCGTCGACCTCCAGAGTGATTCAAGTCATGCTCGCCGGAGAGCTTCATTATTCCTACATGGATGGGCGCAACTCGGTTACCGCGGCGCTTCAAGGCGCCGACGTGGTGATCCTTGCCGGGGTCGCCAACCGCCTGGTGTTTTCGTTCATGGCGCGCCCGGAGATCAAGAGCGTCGGCGAGCTTAAAGGCAAAAAGATCGGCGTCACCCGGATCGGTTCTTCGACCCACAGCGTAACGCTCTGGGTCATGAACCGGCACGGGCTCAAACCGGAGGAGTATCAACTGCTCCAGTTGGTCGATGTGCCAAACATCTTTACCGCCATCGCGGCGGGACAGATCGACGCGGGGGCGCTGTCGCCGCCGACCAATTTCCGGGCGCGCAAAGCCGGCCTCAGCGAATTGATCGACTTGAGCAAAGAGGGGCCGGAGTATGTGTCCGTGGCAATCGGTTCGCGGCGATCGGTGGTCAAAGCCAATGAAGAAATGACCCGCCGGTTCATTCGCGGCTACAGCGAAGGCGTGCAGTTTCTAAAAGCAAACAAAACCGCCGGCATCCGGGCAATCCAAAAGTACGCGCGCATCAAAGATCCGGAGATTCTCGAAGCGACCTACGGTGAAGCCCGCGCCTACATCGAAACGGTGCCGCACGTGACGCGCAAGGGCCTGGAAACCATTATCGCCGAATTGGCGCCGACGGAGCCAAAGGCCAGGACCGCCAAGCCGGACGATTTTCTCGATACACGTTTCGTCAGTCAGTTGGAAAAGGAAGGATTTTTCAAGGCAGGCATCCCAAGATGAACGATGTCTGTAAGGGAGATGACTCATGCCCAACGTAAACTTGCCCACCGGGGTGGATCTTTACTATGAACGCCACGGCCAAGGCGAGCCACTGATCCTGGTGCCATCGACGGCATATTCCGGGGAGGTCTGGAAGCCGTCGCAGATGCCGCTGGCGAACTCGCTCGAGCTGATTTTTTTCGATCCGCGCGGCTGCGGCCGTTCGTTCGCGGCCCAGGAGGTTTACACCATCGAACAGATGGCCATGGACATTGTTGCTTTGATGGACCATTTGCAGATCGCAGCGGCACATCTTCTGGGGCACTCCATGGGCGGCAGAATCGCTCTATCGATGACGCAAAACTTTCCCCAACGCGTCAAAAGCCTGATCATGGCTGCAAGCGGCTCGGGGCCGGCGGCGCGGCCGGGTTCCGATTGCATTCCGGGTCTGCCGCACCGGCTGGTTCTCGACATGGTGCGGATGGGCTACGAAAAATTCATTCACCACGAGATCTGCGAGTCCGACACGTTCTTCACGAAAGACTACCGCGAGAGACAGCGCGACAAGGTCGAGGAATTTTACAAGCTAGCGTGGGCGACGCACGCGAAGTTGCCTGAGTTCATTCACCTGTGCATGGCGCGGCATAATTTTGAGGGGACGCATCGCTTGCGCGACGTCAAAGCGCCAACCCTGGTGCTGATCGGCGAGGCGGATACCGTGGGCAGTAATCACATCGCGCAATCGCAAGTTTTGCTCGAGCGGATTCCCGGCGCGGTCATGAAGGTCCTGAAGGGCCAGTCCCATGGATTTTTCTGGCAAGCGCCCGAGGAAACCAATGCGGTCATTCTCGATTGGGTGAGCCGGCACAGTGAGCCTGGATAGTGTTTGAAGATGCCGCGCGCAAATTGCAACCCGGTTGATCGCCAACAAACTTTTTCAAGGTTTAGAACTCATCGACTTGATTGCTGACCTCGCCTGATGACTCAGAACGATGATGCAATAGCTGCAGAGCAGCGCCGGCTGCCCCGCAGCGGACCGCCCGAGGTTCGGTTTCTCGAAGGACCGCAGCAAAGGAGCTATGAGCTGCTGCGTGCCACGCGCATCTTTTTTGAAACAATGCGCGGCTTTCGCGCCCTGCACTTCGCCGGTCCATGCGTGACGGTGTTTGGCTCGGCGCTCTTCGACGACACTCATCCTTACTATGATCTGGGCCGTGAGGTCGGAGGGTTGCTGGCGCGCGCCGGCTTTACGGTCATGACCGGCGGCGGACCCGGGATCATGGAGGCCGCCAACCGCGGCGCCAAAGAAGCCGGCGGGCGTTCCCTGGGCTGCAACATCGAACTGCCGCTGGAGCAGATTCCCAACCCCTATCTGGATCGCTGGATTACCTTCCGCTATTTTTTTGTTCGCAAGCTCATGCTGGTCAAGTATTCCTATGCCTTTATCGCGCTGCCCGGCGGCTTTGGCACGCTCGATGAGATCTTCGAGTGCGCGACTTTGATCCAGACCGGCAAAATCAAAGAGTTTCCCTTGGTCTTAATGGGCAAGGATTTTTGGCGTCCTATGCTCGACTTCATGAGCGAGAGACTTATCAAAGAGCGGACCATCGATGCTATGGATATGGAGCGCTTTCTCGTGACCGACTCGCCGGAAGAAGCAGTCGCTTCGATCACCGACATCGCCATGAAACGATTCAGATTGACTTACGGATCGCGGATCAAGAAGCGCTGGTTACTGGGCGAGCGCCAAAGCGTATGAACGGCCAATCGAAAAACGGTCAAGGCGGCGGTGGCGAGTTTTCTATCTTTGTTCCTGAATTAACGCAGGGCCGCTTCACTTCGCATTAGACTTCATATCTTTCAAATGCTTGAGCGATGTTGCTCAACATCTCTGCAAAATCCTCGAGAGCGTTCTGGCGCGGCGAGCCGGCCAGATGCGGCGTGATAATGACACCGCGAAAACCCAGGAGCGGATCGTGCGCCTGGCCCGGCTCCTCGTAAAACGTATCCATGCCGAAGCCGCCCAGCCTGCCGGCCGCCAACACATCGATCAAAGCCGCGCGATCGACCAGCTGCGGCTGTGACACGTTGATCAGCAGCGCTCCCGGTTTGATCAGGCTAAACGCGTGCCGGCCGATAAAGCCGCGCGTGGCATCGCCTCCGGGCAAGTGCAGGCTGACACAGTCTGAAGTAACGAGCAGCTCGTCCAAGCTGCAATAGCTGACGCGATAGCGGCGCTCCTCATCCTCGGACAATCGGTGGCGCTGCGTATAGACGACGCGCATTTCGAATGCCGCGGCCCTTTGCGCGAGCTCGCGGCCGATCTCACCCAGACCGATAATGCCCAACTGGCGGCCGTAGAGAGTGCGCAGGGGTGTGATGCGCGCCCAGTTTCCATTGGGAGTGTGACTGCGGTCGTATCGGGTCGGTGCATAACCGGCGCCGCGCACTTGAGTCACGCTGATCGCATTCGCTGTGTCGACCACCTTCCGCGCCAGCGCCAGCATCAACGCAAAGGCGTGCTCAGCCGTGGCGACGTTGGCCCGGCGTTTGAGCGTCAGCAGGCGCACTCCCGCTTCCTGACAGGCGGCCCCATCGATGCGCGAAGTGATGGTGCCGTACTTCTGGATGATTCTGAGAGAGCCGCTTGTTGCGGCAATCTCCTGCGCGCCTATGGCAAAACTCTCGACGATGACGACTTGAGCGCCCGGCAGGATTGCGCGCAAGGCTTTTTCGTCTTCCACGAGGCGGACCTGCGCCGGATAGAGTCCGCCCAGGCGCGCCCGCAACCGTTGGCACCAGCCTTTGAAGTCCGGCTCGTCATGGGCCATGAAATGAGCGAAAGCATTGAGTCGTTCTGTGGACGTGGCCGGATCTAGGATGACCTGAACGAGCCGGAGAAAACGATCGTCTTCGACGATAATTACGGGACGGGGAGAAGCCATCAAAATCAGCTTTGACCGGCGGTAGGCTCGGGATCGACCTTTAGCGCGCTCAAGAATCGAGTCAGCATATTGTAGGCACTGATCAGCAAGGTCAATTCCACCGTCTGGCGCTCGGTGAAATGCGCGCGCACCTGGTCAAACACCGCGTCCGGCACATCGATGTCACGGGTCATCGCATCCGTATACGCGAGCAGAGCACGATGCTTATCGCTGAACAGTTGGGAACTCTGCCACTGTGCGAGCGCTTCGACCTGGGCCGGTGTCAGCCCTTCTTTCAGAGCATAGGCGGGTCCATGAGCGCGCAGGACGTATTCTACTTTGTTTAGAATCGCTACGCGGATCACCGCGATCTCGCGGCTCTGGCCGTCGATCTCGGTGCCGTAGCGTACAGCCTGGTTCAGCTCGAACCAGGCATTGGCCAGGGCCGGACTGTGCAGCATCAGGCGATAAATATTGATGAGGCGGCCGCCGCGCGCTCCCTGGATCCTGCCGATAAGGTCAGCGAGCTCCGGGACATCGCTTCCGTCGATTGTAGTTACGCGCGCCATAGAGATCGTTTACGTGGTGGCATTGCCTATTGTAATACTTTCGCAGAAGGTTCGGAAACAGTTGTCGGCAGTGCCACCCATATTTTTTTCGTCGCCGGTAGAATTACGCGCGATAGTTGGTTAATAAATTGCGTCGGCTAGCAAAGCGGCCGCTCACCCTGCAAAAATCAAAAACCGGATTCGTTGGAGGCGGGTTTTAGTATGATGCATGAGATCGAACAGGTACTCAAAACGGTCAGAGCCACGAGCGATCACCAGCCGGTGTTCATCCAGGCCATTCGTGAAGTTTATGAATCGATCGAGCCGGCGGTAAAACGGCACCCGCAGTATATTCGGCACGCAATCCTGGAACGCATGGTGGAACCGGAGCGCATGATCGTTTTCCGGGTCCCATGGGTCGACGATCACGGCAAGATCAGAGTGAACCGGGGCTTTCGCATTGAAATGAACAGCGCCATCGGCCCGTATAAGGGCGGCCTGCGTTTTCATCCGAGCGTCAATTCAGGCATCCTCAAGTTTCTTGCCTTCGAACAGACCTTTAAAAACGCGCTGACGACACTGCCCATGGGCGGCGGCAAAGGCGGCGCCGATTTCGATCCGAAAGGCAAAAGCGACTTGGAAGTCATGCGCTTCTGCCAATCCTTCATGACCGAGTTGTTTCGCCACATCGGTCCGGACACTGACGTTCCGGCGGGCGATATCGGCGTCGGCGGACGTGAGATCGGCTACATGTTCGGCCAGTACAAGCGCATCAAGAATGAATTTTCCGGGGCACTCACCGGCAAAGGACCCAAATGGGGCGGCTCGCTCATTCGCCCGGAGGCGACCGGTTACGGCGCGGTCTATTTCGCGCAGGAAATGTTGCAGGGGACGGGCGACGGTCTCAAGGGCAAAATCTGCACGGTCTCGGGTTCGGGAAACGTCGCGCAGTACACCGTTGAGAAGCTCAATCAGCTAGGCGCCAAACCGGTCACCCTCTCTGACTCGGACGGGTTCATCTACGATCCAGACGGCATCGATGAGGAAAAGCTGGCCTGGGTGATGGCGCTCAAGGAAGTGCGGCGCGGCCGGATCAACGAATACACCGAGAAGTTTAGGGCGGAGTTCTTTCCGGGCAAACGGCCGTGGGGCGTAAGGTGTGACTGTGCGTTTCCCAGCGCGACGCAAAACGAGCTAAGCGGCGAGGACGCTGGGACGTTGCTGCAGAACGGCTGCCGTGTGATTTCGGAAGGCGCCAACATGCCTTCGGAGCCGGATGCGGGTCGCCGGTTTATCGAAGGCAGAATCTGCTATGGACCGGGGAAAGCCGCCAATGCGGGCGGCGTGGCGATCTCCGGATTGGAAATGAGCCAGAATTCGCTGCACTACAGCTGGACGCGGGAGGAGGTCGAACAGCGCTTGCAGGAGATCATGCACAGCATTTAT
>CAYZXN010000204.1:0-5080 GCA_964482425.1 uncultured Syntrophobacteraceae bacterium
TTTAGATCACCAGGGTCTTGAACGATCCGTTGCAAAACGTTGCCGCGGGTTGTGCGAAACTGATATGGTTCAATAGCGCAGGGAGGAATCATGATCGATCTGTATTATTGGACTACTCCGAACGGACATAAAATCACGATCTTTTTGGAAGAGACCGGACTCCTTTATACCATCAAACCGATCAATATCGGCGCAGGAGAGCAGTTCGATCCCGGGTTTCTTGCGATTTCGCCGAACAACCGCATCCCCGCCATAGTCGACCATGATCCGGTGGATGGGCGCGGCCCGCTGAGCGTTTTCGAATCGGGCGCTATCCTGCAATATTTGGCTGAAAAAACCGGGCAGTATCTCGCCAGAGATTTGCGTGGTCGAACGGAGACGTTGCAATGGCTGTTCTGGCAGATGGGAGGTCTGGGACCCATGCTTGGACAGAATCATCACTTCAGCGGCTACGCGGCGGAAAAAATCGCCTACGCCATCGAACGGTACCGCAAGAGACGAAGCGGCTCTACGGTGTTCTCGACGAACGTCTTGCCGGCCGTGAGTTTATCGCCACAGATTACTCCATAGCCGACATGGCCGCCTACCCATGGATTGTGCCGCACCAAAGGCAGGGGCAGGATCTGAACGATTTTCCGAACGTCAAGCTCTGGTTCGACAAGATCCAGCGCCGGCAAGCAGTGCAACGGGCTTACGAGCTCGCCAAAAGCGTCAACACCGCAACTGGTATGAGTGAGTCGGCCAAATCGATTCTCTTCGGCCAAGGCCGGCGTACACCGCGTCCATGAATCGAGTAGCTATCTCCCCAGACAAGCCACCGCGAAAGGGTCCAGCGGCGCCATGAGAAAGTCAGGCACCGCAGCGGTTTTGAGCGCGCTCATTCCCGGACTGGGCCAAATCTATAACGGCCAGATTTTATGGGCGCTATTCTGGTTCATCATCACCCCCGGCCTGTGGATCGGCACCGGCGGGATCCTAGGATGGATTTGTCATATCGCGTCGGCTTACTACGCGTATTCCTATGCGCAAAAGCATCCGTATCCGGAGACAGACTGATTGGATACTAACGACTGGAGCCAATAAACCATGTGGTACATCGTCCTATCCCGCTCGATACTTGGAAAAGAGGAAAGCAAACAAACGCATTACGAAGAACACCGGCAGTGGCTCGATGACCAACACAGGGCCGGACGGTTGATTTTTTCTGGACCGACCAGCGACGGCGCATATGGCATTTATATCATGCTGGCGGCCAGTCTCAGCGAAGCACAATCGATCGCCGGGCAAGACCCTCACCATATGCGAGGCATAAGGGAAATGCAGGTTCTGGAATGGAGGGTTCACCGGT
Organism: uncultured Syntrophobacteraceae bacterium; assembly: GCA_964482425.1. Classification (GTDB taxonomy): domain Bacteria; phylum Desulfobacterota; class Binatia; order UBA9968; family UBA9968; genus WHTF01. The sequence goes on from CAYZXN010000204.1 coordinate 1,349, forward strand.
CATTCAAGCTGGACGGGCCCACCATCGCCGATTTGGAGCAGATCGCGGCGAAACCGTAAACACGCAATCCAACCTTACTCAGGCGGCTGGCGCGAGCGCTTGCGCCGGCAGCTGGTGCGAGCGCTCATAGGCCCGGGCAGGCACAGCTTTCAGGTCCCAGATGAGCCCGGTCGAGGCGAGCAGCTTCAGTACATAATAGGTCAGGTCGATTTCCCACCAGTAAAAGCCCTGCCGGGTACAGCTCATGAACTTGTGATGATTGTTGTGCCAACCTTCTCCGAGAGTCAGTAGGGCGAGTAAAAAGTTATTGCGACTATCGTCGCCGGTATCGTAGCGCCGCGAGCCAAACAAATGAGCCAGCGAGTTGATGCTAGCCGTCGCATGGAAAAGCGCGGTTGTGCTGACAAAGAATCCCCAAACCAGCATCTGACCGCCGCTAACGCCAAGAGAAGGCGCAGCAGACTCCAGCCAGTGTCCGGCAAAATATAACAGCACCGCCAACGTCACCGGAGCGACAACGTCGTACCGATTGAGCCACACGAGCTCGGGATATTTGGCCAGATCCTGAACACGGCGATATTTGGTAGTGAAATGTCTGCCGGTCATAAACCAGCCCACATGAGAGCGCCAGAAACCATGGCGAACGGGCGAATGCGGATCGGGCTGCGTATCGGAAAACTTATGATGATCGCGATGATGGGCGGCCCACCAGAGAGGCCCGCGCTGCGCTGAACTCGCGCCGAGAACGGCGAAGACAAATTGCAGCCAGCGTGATGTACGGTAAGTTCGATGAGAAAAATACCTGTGATAGACGCCGGTGATCGCAAACATGCGCACGAGATAAAGAGCGACCGCCGTGGCGACGGCTATAGGGCTCCAGCCGACCCACAATGTTGCAAAACATGCCAGATGAAGCAGCAAGAAGGGCAAACAGCGTAGCCAGTTGATCTTGTCCGCGCCGGCCCCATGAATTTTTGTCGATGAAACACCATGTTCCGCGTCGAACCATTGGATGAAAAATGCCGCCAGTCTGTTCAAGCTTGCTCCGATCAATAAAATTTCTGCTCGCACCGGATAAAAACACAGCCTTGGCTCTTCGAGATACCCCAGGCCCTGACACACAAAATCCCCCCAACGCGCGCCAGTACTCCGGCACCGCGTTGGCTGCGCTAAAATCACCATGGCTTTAAGCTTTGGGGTGAGTAACAGCGGGTGAGCAGTTTCCGAGGCAGTTTCCGCCAAGCAGTGCAATAAGTGTCGGTCCTGGCGAGCCCTTTGTCAAGATCGCAGTTCGATTTTGCGCTGCAGCAGCCGGCAATTCATACCCGCATCGCGTGCAAGTCTGCACTGGCGCAAGACTTCTAGGGTTATCGTTCCTTGCTGCAGGCAACAAGCCGAGATGGCGATTGTTTATTTGCTGTCCGCCGCCACCTGCAAAACGATTTTTCCATGGCCGTGCCGGCTATCGATGCGTCGATGGGCTTGTGCCACCTCTTCAAGCGGAAGGACGCTATCGATGAGTGGTCGCGCTTGTTGCCGCTCGAAGAGCGGTCGCATCTCGTCCAGGCGCCGCCGTTCCCGGGTGAGAAAGATTCCATATAGCGTGATGTTCTTCTGATACAGCAGAGACAGATCGCCTTCAGGCGGCAGTAGACAAGCAATGCGGCCGAACGGCCTGATGCCAGAGAGGCAACGCGACACAAGGTTTTCACCCTCGATATCGAATGCCGCGTCTACCCCCTTGCCTTGAGTTTCTAACAAAGCGATTTCGGCAGCATCGTCCTTGCGGTAATCGATCGCGATGTCGGCGCCGAGTTGACGCAGGACGTCTTGATTATCGCTCCCGGCGGTCGCCAGCACGCGGGCGCCGGCGGCTTTGGCGAACTGAACCGCGAACGAGCCCACTCCGCCGGCGGCTCCATGGATCAGGATGGTTTCCCCGGCTCTCAGCCCCATCCGGCGAATGACCGCCTCCCATGCGGTGCCGCCCGCCAGCGGAATACTGCCGGCCTCGATGAATGACAGTCCGGCCGGCTTCCGGGCTACAATCGATACCGGCGCCAGATGATACTCTGCATACGCTCCGTGGGGATTTTCGAAGATCTCGGGAGTGTAATACACTTCATCTCCGACGTGAAAGTCGCCGACCCCGAAGCCAACGGCCTCGACCACACCGGCAACGTCGTAGCCGAGGATCACGGGAGGATCGAGTTTGGCCCAGACGCCGCTGGCGCGGAGTTTTGCATCGACCGGGTTTACTGCCGACGCTATAACACGAACGAGAATTTCGCCGGACCCCGGTTCCGGACGTTCCAATTCATGCAGCTCAAAGAGTTCGGGACCGCCGAACTGTGGCAGAACCATGGCACGCACGTTCAATCATCCTCACAACCGAGCGTCTTCATAGAACGCTACTCAGTATCAGCAAAACGCAATCATCATACCAAGAACGTGTTCGACGGCATGTGGAACATCTAGCCGAAGTGTTGCATAATCGAGAAAAAGCGCGGACTTTATCTCATTGCTGATACGGCAAATCTCGACATTCGATATCTGCAATGGGGTTGCTGATGCTGTAGATTTGCCGTCTGAGAGAGCAGAACGACCGCGCCCGCGCTTAAAAATCACACCAGAATGGCATGAGGGTTGCTCGCTCACCAATCTACTTGGTACTTTCCGGAGGCGCGTCATCTTTAAGATATTTCTTTCGTTGTTGATTATCTTGACAGGCTCGTGGGTCTTGCGCGCCGCCGAACCAGGCAAGAAGTCCGGCTTGAACCGCGATGCCGCGATCCATGGCAAATACATTGTCGACCATGTAGCGATGTGCGTCCACTGTCACACGCCGCGCGACGCTAATGGCCAGCTTTTGCTAAACAGGTATCTTGAGGGCGCACCGGTGCAGGTGCTTGCCCCCGCCATTCCACGCATCGACTGGGCACTAAGAGCACCGGCTATTATTGGATTGCCCGGCTACACGAGAGGCGACGGCATTCGCCTGCTGATGGATGGAGTCACTCCGGACGGCAGAGTTCCACGGCCGCCCATGCCTCCCTTTCGTCTCAGCCGCAGCGACGCGGAGGCGGTCGTCACTTTCCTGCAGTCCGGACCATAAACCGAAACGCGTCACACGCCCATTCCCTGCGGATCGTGAATTTCAAGTTTGTTACCGTCGGGATCGAGAAAGTAGGCCTGACGGCCATAAAACACGCCGTCACGGCGGTCTTCGATGTTGAATACTTCGACACCTCGGCTTCCCAGAAACTCAACCGCAGGGTCGAAATCTTCGGGAGCTACTTTGAAAGCGTGGTGTACCGGAGTGTCTTTGGCCGAATCGTATCGAAGCGGGGCGTTTCCCTTCGCCAGTATGAGGTAGTCGTCGCCGCACTTGAGAAATACCATTCGTGGAGTCTTCTGAATAATTTCCATGCCGAGAAATTCGTTGTAGAATTTAGCGCCGCGCTCGAGATCAGCGCACGGCAAGCTAAAGTGAACGACGCCTCGGGTTCTGATCATGACAACCTCCTGCCGGCGCGGGAGCCGGCTTCGATTGCGGGCATTAGATCACAAACGATAAAAATACCCAAGAAGAAATGTGGAACGGACAGTTGAGCATTGCGTGACGCCAGCGCATCGGCAGCGCGGACAAGACCAATCCATCGAAGCCTGATGGACTCTGTCGCGTAACAGCCCTCCAGCCGCAACAGAGCCGTGCGAACAGGGATAGCAACC
>CAYZXN010000205.1:0-4280 GCA_964482425.1 uncultured Syntrophobacteraceae bacterium
AGTAACGCAAGCTCGCGGTTGCCCGCCAATACGGCCGCCGGGAAGTCTTCAATGATGCCGTGTTTGTTCAGGAGCCGCGCCGCGGTGATCGAGCCGATCCCCGGAATGCCTGGATATCCGTCGGCGGCGTCGCCGACGAGAGCAAGAAAATCGGGAATCAGGACGGGCTCCACTCCGAATTTTGCACGCACTCCTTCGGCATCTCGGATCTTCTGACTTCTGCGGTCAACCTGCACGATTCGGTCGCCTCGGACGCACTGCGCCAGGTCCTTGTCCGGCGTCCAGATGCAAACTTTCTGCACTCTCTCGTCGCCGGAGGCGATCTGTGCCGCGGAGGCAAGCGCATCGTCGGCTTCGAGCTCGGTCATGGGCCATACAGCCACACCCATGGCGGCGAGCGCATCTTCGAGCGGGTGGAATTGCGCCAGCAGTGCGTGCTCGATGCCATCGCCGGTCTTGTAGCCGGACCAGACGGTGTTGCGGAAGGACTCGATGACGTGATCGGTCGCCACACCGATGTGAGTGGCTCCACTCTCGATCATCTGCAAGACAGTATTCAAAACGCCGATCACCGCGCCGAAGGTCCGATCCTCTCCCTTGTTGAAACGGCGAAGGCCGTAAAAATGCCGGAACAACTCGTACGTGCCGTCGATCAGATGAACGATAAGGCCGTCGCTCGCTGACGTGTCGCTACTTGCGGGAGGTCTGTGCTCTGGCATAAAGACTCTTACCGAATTCTACGGCAGCGGCGGTGGTGTAAAGATTGTTTAGTCATCCGAGACCTGCATTTGAACACCCGACGCCCGCACTGCCTTATTCATGGAAACGGCGCGTCGCTTCGGCAGTAGCTTCTTGCACGGCGGGCAAAGGGCAGAAATTGTTTGCCTCGATGCCGAAGACGGGGTTGAACTTGCTACGAAAGTTCTCAAGCGCGATCACCGCAGCCAGCTCCACCAACTCCTCATCGGTAAATTGTTTCTTGAGACGGCTGAAAAACCTATCGGTGACCCGCTTACCCGTATAGGTCATCCGCTCGGTCAACTCCAGCGCCAACCGCTCGCGCAAGGAAAACACCGGATTTTTCTTGTAATCTCCCAGCGCCGCTTCGACCTTCTCTGCGGTCGCACCGTTGTGCATCGCCCCGGATGCGTTGCTGTCAATTCAATACGGGCAACCGTTGATGCGCGCGGTGCGGACGCAGACAAGGTGGCGTAGCTCCGGCGCAATAAGTCCCGATTCTTGAATTCCTTGGGCGAGTGCCTGGACTCCTTTCCGGATTGTCGGCCTAACGGCAGAAACCCGCGCAGCGTTTGACACAAAGCCATGAACCTTCTTCTGCTCTGCGAAAATCTGCCCGACCTCATCGCCGGCCTCGCTTTCCGTCACGCCTTTAATCCTGGCCACGATCTTCCTCCTGGTTTAGCTCACGACGTTAATTCATTCGAGTGTCACTCGTTTGCGATTTTCGAATGAGCAAAGAGATGAGCATCTGAAAATACCCCGGACCTTGCGCCCGTTCAAATAGTATTTTCGCTGGCTTAATCGGGGAGTTGCGATCCGGTAGCGTTCCCAGCCTTCGTGTAAGACGTAACCCTAATCCGACATTATTTCGAGCGGGCGAGGCCGGCGAGCCCTACAGCCCTGGGCAATAGAGCAGTGCCTTGAAGGCCACCCCGCATCCCCTGAGGGTGATGTTTTGTACGTCGGGGCCTTAGGTCAAACTGTGCGCTCGGATGCCCACGGCTTCCGGTCTCGCCCTCCTCGCTCACTGCTGAAGGTGCTTAACTTTTGTCGGATTAGGGGTAACTCCTGGAGTTTCGATGGTGCGGGATTCTGCGACCGCTTCATATATCCTGCGTTGTTGAAACCTGGGCCGGCTCACGTTTTCGTAATTGCCAAAACGTCCATCACACAAGACAGAGTTTAACACTCGGCCATCAATCAGCGGGCGGTCTGTTCATGTTGACAGATTACGCGCCATCGAATAGTTTCGCGTCAGACCGGCTGTACTGATGTGGAAAATTGGCGGGCGGCACAGGGGGAACCATGGCGTACGATTTAGTCATTAAAAACGGAAAGGTCATCGACGGTTCCGGACTCCCGGCCTATCACGGCGACGTCGCTGTGAGCGGCGGGCGGATCGTCGAGATCGGGCGAGTGAGCGGCGAGGCGCGCCGAATCGTCGATGCGGACGGTTTGGTCGTCGCTCCCGGCATCGTCGACAACCACACGCACTACGATGCCCAGGTGACCTGGGACCCGCTTTGTACGTACTCTTGCTATCACGGCGTTACGACCGTGGTCATCGGCAACTGTTCTCTGGCAATGGCGCCGGCACATAAGGAAGACCGTGAAAACCTCGCCGGAGTTTTATCCCATGTCGAAGCGATTCCGCTGGAAGCCATCCAAGCGGGTGTGAAATGGTCGTGGGAAACCATCCCGCAGTATCTCGATGCGCTGGATCAGCGGCTCGGTTTGAATGTCGCCTCGCTCATCGGTCATTCCGCCGTGCGGCGCTACGTCATGGGCGAAGCATCCCAGGAGCGTCACGCCACCGATGAAGAAGTAGCAGCGATGAAGGCGATTGTCCGCGAAGGGATCGAAGCCGGCGCCGTGGGCGTGTCCTTCGAGCGCAACCCACGCCATTTCGATTGGGATGGCCGGCTGGCTCCCACCAATCTCGCTGCCGATTCAGAGATTTTTGCCGTGGCAGGCGTCGTCGACGAAGTGGGGCGCGGCGTCATCCAGTTCGGCGGCGATCGCAAGCTCGGCACGGAGGTCGCCAAGACCACACGCTGCCCGGTTTTCTACGGCAACATCACTCAGGCCGCGGTCGCTCCCGACCGTTGGCGCAAGCAGCTCGATGAAACCGAGAGCCTGATGCGCCAGGGGCATCGCGCCTACCAGTTCGTCATGCCACGGCCCGGAGACCTGCGTTATACGCTCAAAACCGCGCAGCACTTCGACGCCATGCCGACGTGGAAAAACGTTATGTTGCTTCCTCTGGAAATGCGCAAAGAAGCTTTCCGCGATCCGGCGACCCGCGTCAAACTGCACAAAGAGGCCGTCGAAACGCCGATGAACCCGAACCTTGCCGGCGACTTCACGCGCCGGTGGGATCTGCAGTTCGTGTTCAAGCCGGCGTTGGCGAAGAACCAACATCTCCAGGGAAAAAGCATTGCCGATATCGCGCGGGAACAGAACAAAGACGTGCTCGACACACTGCTCGATCTCGTGCTGGAAGAAAACCTTGAAACCGAGTTCGAACGGCGCGAAGTGAACAGCGACGAAGCCGCCATGAAAGCGTTGCTGACCAGCCCGTACACCATCATCGGCCAGTCGGACGGGGGCGCGCACGTTGTCTTTCGCACCGACTATAGTTACTCCACTTATCTGTTCTCGCACTGGGTTCGTGAGAAGCAGATCATGTCGCTGGAGGAGGCCATCCGAAAACTCACGTTCATTCCGGCATCGCTGTTCGGCTTGTATGACCGCGGCTTGGTGCGGCAAGGCATGGCGGCAGATCTAATGGTCTTCGACCCCGCGACCATCGCCCCGTTGGAACCGGGTGAAGCCTTCGATCTGCCGGGCGGCTCGAGACGCCGCAAACAGCTTGCCAGGGGAATCGAAATGACCGTGGTGAACGGCCAGGTGCTCATCGAAAAAGGCGAGCACACCGGCGCTTATCCCGGCAAAGTGGCGCGCAGCACCAGCCGCGCGTGGCAATAGCTCGAGCGAAGATTGGGATTAACGATATGGAACATGAAGTAGAGGAGCGGGATGTCGAGTATCAGCGCCAGGCAGGGAAGGCGTGGCTGGCTCGCGTCTATCGCCCCAAAGGCACGGGACCGTTTCCGACCATCGTCGACGTCCACGGCGGCGCTTGGCACAACGGCGATCGGACTAACAATGCCGGCATCGATAAAGCGCTGGCGGCCAAAGGTATTGTCGTGGCCGCTATCGACTTCCGCCAGCCGCCGGAGGCGGGTTATCCCGCGTCGATCTGCGACGTGAATTTGGCGATTCGCTGGCTCAAGGCGCATGCTGCCGAGTTCAGCGGTACGAGCACTGTCGGTGCGTTCGGCAATTCCAGCGGCGGCCATCAAGTCGTGCTGAGTGCGCTTCGATCCCGTCACCCGGCTTATGCGGCGCTGCCGCTGGCCAACCATCCTGAACTCGATGCCAGTGTCGCCTACGTGATTGCCGGCTGGCCCGTGATAGATCCGTTGTTCCGGTTCCGTTTCGCCAAAGAGCTCAATCGCGAAGAACACATAAAGGCC
>CAYZXN010000206.1:0-4209 GCA_964482425.1 uncultured Syntrophobacteraceae bacterium
GCGGCGCTGCGACAAGCAAAATCGCCAGCAGCGTCAGCGCATGGACGATTCCGGCGATGGGTGACTTTGCGCCCGATCGGATGTTCGTCGCGGTGCGCGCAATGGCGCCGGTCGCCGGATTACCGCCTACCAGCGGGTTCGCAAGGTTCGCGACGCCCTGGGCGATCAGCCCCGCATTGGAGTTATGCTTGTCGCCGGTCATGCCGTCGGCAACCACCGCTGAGAGCAGCTCTCGACCGCGGCTAAGAGCGCTACGGTAAATGCCGAAGGCAAAAGCGGCAAGATCAACTCCGGACGGAACTGCGGAATGGCCACCGGCGAAAAGCCGCTCGGGATACCGCCGAACTTGCTGCCGATGGTCTCGATCGGCAGATCAAACACGGCAACGATGGCGGCGGCGGCCAGGATGGCGATGATGGATCCTGGAACACGCGGGACGACGCGAGGAAGAAACAGAATGATGGCGAGGGAGCCCGCCGCAACCATGAGCGCCGGCCAGTGGACGGTTCCGACATGTTCAATCAAAAGAGTCAGTCGTTCGATAAACTCGCTGGGCAGCGCCGGCGTCGTGAGCCCAAGAAAATCTTTGATTTGAGTCGAAGCGATCAGCAGCGCAATGCCGTTGGTGAAACCGATCGTCACCGGGCGCGGTATGAATCTTACCGCGGCTCCGAGCCCCGTGATCCCCATTACGATGAGCAAGCCACCTGCCATGAGAGTCACCATGTACAGGCCGGAAAGACCGAAGTTGGCAACAATGCCTGCGACTATGACGACGAAGGCGCCGGTCGGTCCACCGATTTGAGTGCGGGATCCTCCCACTGCCGAAATAATAAAACCCGCGGCGACAGCGGTGTAGATTCCGGCTTCGGGAGTCACTCCAGAGGCGATACCGAACGCCATTGCCAGCGGAAGCGCAACTAGGCCGACGGTAAGTCCCGCGATAAGATCCGATATAAAATGTCTGCCGCTATAGTGCTGAAGCGAGAAGAAAATTTTTGGAAGCCACCGGCTGGTGATGCCGGGAGACACAAGACCGATCACTTATGAATTCTCCTTATCGGACCTATCGATTTCACGAAGCATGGACATGGCTTCGTTCACGTGGGTTTGAAAATAGCGCCGCATGATGTCCAGCACCTCAGTTAATACGGGGTCCCGGACCGAATAGAACACCTGGTTACCTTCCTTTCGGGTGTTGACGATTTGCTTTGCGCGCAGGACGGCAAGATGTTGGGATGCATTGGCTTGTTCCAGTCCCAAGCGCTCGATAATCGCTCGAGCGGGCAGTTCGCCATCGCGCAAAACTTCAACCATCGCGATCCGGGTAGGATGGCCTAGAGCTTGAAAAATGCTGGCTTTGAACTGTCTGAGGCTGTCCGGCATGGTCTCTCCCAACAAATAAGAGCATTATTGCACTTACCTGCTATATTCGCAATTGCGAATATGCTTATGTTGCTTAGGTGGCCCTATAAGAGAGTGATGGTTAGGAATGATCTCAATGGGTGAGTCTTTGCTCTTAGCAGCTCTCTACCCTTACCCGGGCGAAGCCGCTTTGACGAGGTCGTCGAGATAGCGATTACCGCTTCGGCTTTTCTTTATGCTTCCTTGACGGATTTCCTCGCCTGCCCCGTTCGTTGCCGGCGCGCGCTGAACTTCGGGCTGACGAGGCAAGTAGTCTGTGCAAGCTACTCTCGTAGCCGGCGTACAATGTAATGTCTCCTTTGGGCGTGATGGCTACTCCCTTCCACTCCCCCTGGCGAGCCAGCACGCGCAGTCGCGCCCAAGCTCTTTTTCCGCCCGGTTCTCGTATTCCTGAACCTCCTCCGCCGTAAGCATATCAACCCAGCGGCCGTTTACACCCTGGTTGATAAAGACTTCGGCGCCCCCATCCCAAAACGCGCCGCCGAGAGGAACGCTCTTGGTGGCGTTTTTTTTCATCCAAGCGAAAGAACAGTACTCGACGATCTCGGCCCAGCGGGATTCATCGATCGGGATATCCAGGAAAGCCGCGATCTCTCGTATCTGCCATGGCATATCGCGCTTCAAGTCGGTGAAATGTACAAGCTTCACATTGGGAAGATTGCGGATCGCCCACCAACTACGGATATTCTCCCAGTACGGCCAAAATGGATGACCGTCCCGGTCCATCCACTCGCGCCAGTACTGCCGAATGTCGTTCGGCGGCTGCTCGATCGGCGGACCAACCCGCCCCGGAGTGTCGTTAAGAGCCTCGTACCATACCTGGTTCGCGTTGGCGTGATGGTTGTACATGCTCCAGACAACGTCGCGGCCATCGCGTCCGATATACAGATATTTCGCTTTCGGTGAGAAGACTAGCGCGTCTACGGGAAGGTGCGTTTTGATAAAACGCCTGTGGGTCTGCGCCGCCACAAGGGGAAGCTTGATTTCTTTTGGCGGAACGCGCAAATCGAGCCACGGCGACATCTCAGCTACCGGCAACTCCGGGTCCCCGCCGAAGATTAACTGCGCCACGATCTGCTGCACCCAGGTCGTGCCGGACTTCGCATAAGTGGCAATGACGATGTCGTCGTCGCGGAAGTGAAAATCGTTCCAGATCGTCGAATCGAAGTGATGGTTGTGAAGCTCGCGTTGTTTGCGCGGCCAGGCAATCTCGTTACTCATGTTCTCTCCATAATAAATTATTCCAAATTCAAACCGACTCAGCGCCGCCGGCGCATAACGCCACGGGACCTGAAACGCGCAATTAAGCGCGATGTTTTGGATAGAAGTGACCTCAGTGAGATACCGGGGATTTTTAATTCCAACGATGAAAAATATCATCGCGCCAGCCAATTGCAATGTTGAATGGATTCGAAAAGCTCAGGCGCTTCCGGGAACCTCGGCAGACACAATCCTGAAATTGCAAGAACTGCGCTCGCACTTCTTTAACGGCGCAGGTTCGCGGAAGTCACTACCTGGGGGTTCACGACATTGATGGGTGTCCCGGCCGCGTAGGCGACGATCTGATCGAATATGTCTGAGAATTGAATCTCGTACTCGTCGCGTGAGACATAACCGATGTGCGGCGTGCAGACGACGTTAGCCATTGCGAACAAAGGATAATGGGTATCGCGTACAGGCTCCTCTTCATAAACATCGACGGCCGCCATGCCTGGACGTCCGGCTTTCAAGGCGCTCACCAATGCACCGGGTTCGATCAGTGGAGCGCGACTGGTATTAACCAGCAATGCCGTCGGCTTCATCCGGCCGAGGTCGCCTGCGGTCACGATGCCGCGCGTGGCTTCGACCAGGCGCATGTGAAGCGACAGCACATCGCACTCCGAAAAGAACGCCTCCTTGCTGCGTGCCGCGGCGTAACCGTCGCGTCGCGCCCGCTCGAGCGAATTCTCGCGCGCCCACACCACTACGTCCATACCGAACGCCTTGCCGTACCCCGCAACCACGCTACCAATCCTGCCGTAACCGTAGATCCCCAGCGTCTTGCCACGCAAGTCGTTGCCGACGCCAATCTGCCACTTTCCCGCCTTGAGCGCAGCCATCTGCTGCGGTACCTGGCGCATCGCCGCAAGCACCAGCGCCCACGTAAGTTCCGCGGCGGCATACGAAGGAGTGCCCGGATGTTGGCTCGAAGAAACGATAACGCCGAGTTGTGTGCATGCATCGATATCGATGTGCGGATAGACGCTCCGTTGGCTGATGAGTTTAAGCTTATCAAGTTGATGGAGCAGCGGCGCCCGGATCTCGGTTCGCTCGCGTATCAGCACCAGCACGTCCGTATCCCGCAAACGTCCGGCGAGCGTGTCGACAGCCTGAACGTGATCCGTCCAGATCTCGACCTCATGGCCCGCCAGCTTTTTGAAGCAGTCCAGCGTGCGCAGAGTGTCGTGATAGTCGTCAAGAATGGAGATTTTCATGATCCACTCCGGAACAGTTTCGGCTTATGTGTCTTTTCTGCACTATGAGCTGAACACTTGCGCGGTTCACGATAGAGATATTTCAATTCGACCAAAAGCGGAAGGGCTACTTTTTCTGTCAAAGCTGCTCGTTAAAAAGGTAGAAGAAGTGGTCCTTGAGCTTGTGCACCAAGCCTCGACGGGACCACGCGTCGAGCCGGAGCTCGACGCAGTCCTTGAGGTCGCGCTCGAAAATCAGCTCGAGCTCGCGCGCCAGCGAAGGGTCGAGAAAGCCGATCGTGATCTCGTCGTTGATCTCGAAGGCGCGGTC
>CAYZXN010000207.1:0-24020 GCA_964482425.1 uncultured Syntrophobacteraceae bacterium
GCCGAGTTGATCGACGAGCTCAAGCCGGCTCCGGACGAGCCTCTGGTCGTCAAGCGCACTCACGACTGCTTCTATCGGACCGAAATGGATTCTCTTCTGAAGCAAATGGAGCTGCGACCCGGGGAAGGTCACGTGATCGTAACCGGAATTTCGACGCGCAATTGCGTTCAGAGCGCCGTCATGGGCTTGAGTGTCCGGGATTACCACGTCTACGTTCCAATCGATTGCACGACCCATAATGACGAAAAGCAGGTGCTCCAAGCCTTTTCGCTCTTCACCAGCTTCGGCTACCGACACAACGTGACGATGACACGATCGGATTTGATCGGTTTCCGATAACGATTCGCGACCGCCGACAGCATGTCACATTTGAAGTGCCATCAAACGATGCCGTCAGTCACCCGCGTTGATACGACAACCCCGGAATTCTCGGAAAGCTGCGTTCGTCGCGAGTGGTGACGATATAGCCCTTTGTCAACGCAGTGGCGGCGATGATGAGATCGTGCGGACCGACCGCCGTTCCATCCGCTGCAAGCTCCGCAGAGAGCCGAGCATGGATACGAGCGGCACCGCCGCCAGTTCTGTAATCCTGCCATTCGCTGACCGCGGAACTTTGTGTCACGGCGATGTTGCCGCTTGATTCGGTCCGGGGACTAGGATATGCGAGAGCTTAGCGCACGGAGCGCGGCTTGGTGTTTTGACTTTCGGTTTTCGAGTCGGCGGGATAAGTCTCCGCTCGGGAGATAACCGCCGAGCGGATCAGCGCAAGGAGAATCGTTCCATGTATTACGGCGCGCGTGGAATTGTCGGTTTGGTGAAGCCGACCTATCGTCCGGGTTCGATGGAGAGCTTTATCAAGCTCATGCCGGAAGGTGTCGGTTTCATCCCCACTCACGCCGGCATACGGGCCGGCAATGAGCAGGAGTTGCAGGAGGCCTTGACGGTGGCGGAGAAAAAAGTCGCGCGGCTTGCCGAGCTTGGCGCCGATGTGGTGATGATCATGGGCGCGCCACCGACGATGGTGCGCGGCCATGGCGCGGACCGCGCCATCGCTGACAGCCTGACAAAAAAATACAAGATTCCCGTCACCGTGGCGACGATCGCGCAGGTCGACGCTTTTCGCGCCCTCGGCATGAAAAAGTTAGTCGGTATCACCTACTTTCAACAGGATATGAACCAACGTTTCGCCAAGTTTCTTCAAGACGATGGCTTCGAGGTCAGGGCGATGGACGGTATCGAAGTGTCGTTCAAGGATGCCGGTAAAATCGCTCCGGAAGCCATTTATAATTTCGCTAAGAAGGTGTTTCTCCAGCATAGGCCGGTGGACGGTATCTATATGCTCGGGGCCGGTTGGAATAACCTGCCTGTGGTCGAGATGCTCGAAAAAGATCTTAAGACAACGGTGGTTTCGAGCATTCCTGCGCAGGTGTGGGCGACCAAGAAAATTCTCCATCTTAACGAACCCGTGTCGGGTTACGGCCGGCTTTTGGCCGAAATGCCGTGATCTCTGGAGTGATCAAGCGATGAAAAAGCGTCGATTTCTACCTGTCGTTGTTCTGTCATGGGGATTTTGGCTTATGGCTGCATTGCCGGTCTCCGCGCAGACTGTGAAGGAAAAAGGCGAGGCGGAAGGCAAGCTCATGTTCTATGCCGCATTCAACGCGGCGGACTCGAAAAAGCTCACCGACGGCTTTAAGCAGCTCTATCCGAAGATCGATGCGGTCTTTTACCGCACCACCGATGCGGCCCTCATGGAAAGAATTCTGACCGAAAACCGAGCGGGGCAAAATCTCTGGGACGTCGTCATGACCACGAGTTTCTATGGTCATAATCTTAAAAAGCGCGGTCTGCTGGCGACTTATGATTCGCCGGAGCGGAAATACTACCGCGACGGCTATAAAGATCAGCATGGCGCCTGGACGTCGCTTTATACCAATTATGCGGCGTTCGGCTATAACAGCCGCGACGTTCCGAAAACAAGCGTGCCGAAAACTTATGCCGATTTGTTAAAGCCCGAATGGCGGGGCCACATAGGAATGGACAGCAAGGCCTACGAATGGTTCGGCACCATGATCAAAGCGATGGGCGAAGAAAAAGGCCTGGCCTACATGCGCGAGCTGGCCAAGCATGCGCAGCTGCGCGGGGGCCGCACTTTGCTTGCCCAGCTTGTGGCGGCGGGCGAGTTCAAAGGCGCGCTGACGGCATACTCGCAGACCTTCGAAGTATTGAAGCCGGCGGGCGCGCCCGTCGATTGGGTTTATTTGAATCCGGTGTTCGCCAATATTCACCCCATGGGGATTTCCGCCAAGGCGCCTCATCCCAACGCGGCGCGATTGTTTCTCGACTTTGCTCTGTCCAAACGAGGTCAGGAAATCGTCCGCAGTATGAACAGAATCCCCGACAGGATCGATACGCCTCCTGAACAGGCGCGCTTGCTGGAAGGGATCAAGCCTGCCTTTGCGCCGGTCGAGGTCCTCGAAGACTTCCAGAAATACGGCAAGATGTTCGACGAAATCTTCGGCGCACGATAAAACTTGAAGTCCAGAAAACCTCCCATGGTTCAAGGTTTCAGAGCTCAAGATCGCTTCGGGACTGGCGGGTTATGAAAGTTGTCGTGCGCTTTTTGACCAAGGAGTTCATCAGCGAAACCGGGTCCATGCGCGCGCTGGGCGGGGTCGACTTCGAAGTGCACGACCGCGAGTTCTTCGGCATCATCGGACCCACTGGTTGCGGTAAAACCACGCTGTTGCATATCATCGCTGGCCTGGAGCAACCCACTACCGGCTCCGTTGAGTTCGTCGGTGAGAAAAGGACCCAGTCCATGGTTTCCATGGTTTTTCAAGATTCCGCGCTGATGCCATGGCGCACGGTCGAGGAAAACGTTCCGCTGGGAGCCGAATTCCGCAAGGAGCAGCCTTCGACCTTGAAGCGGGTGAGCCAGTTCTTCCTCGAAATCGTTCGCTTGCTCGATTTCGGCAGCGCCCGGCCGTACGAGCTCTCGGGCGGCATGAAGCAGAAGGTGGCGATTGCTCGCGCCCTCGCCAACGATCCCGAAGTGATTCTCATGGACGAGCCATTCGCCTCGCTGGACGCTCAAACGCGGCTGCTGATGCGCGAGGAGCTGCTGCGCATCTGGGAGCGCGATAAGAAGACCGTCATTCTGGTCACGCACAACTTGGACGAGGCGGTCATGCTGTGCGACCGCATCGCGGTCATGAGCGCCGCTCCCGGCTTGATCAAGAGCGTCGTGACCGTCGATGTGCCGCGGCCGCGCAACTTCCGCAGCATGAAAGATCCCGACTTCGTCCGTTGCACGGAAAAGATTTGGGATCTATTGCGCTACGACGTCGATAAAGCGATGCAACAAAATCCGTAGGTTTCTCTCCTCCGGCCAAACCCCAACGCCATGTTTACAAACCGTTCTTACCGAAAGAGCTGAGTCTTGCGATACGTGGGCTCGCCGTAAGTCGCTCCCAGCCGCGCAAGCCGACCATCTCATGTCTGCAAATGGGCTCACCCGCGAGCGGCGCATGCCTCAATCCTTAGATCAGGAACTCATTCGTCGTCTCGCAATATGGACGCTCGTCTATCTCATTCCTGCGTATCAGGCGATGCTGCCTGTCGAGGATCCCGACATCTGGTGGCATTTAAGAACGGGACAGTGGATTTTCGATCATGGTTCCGTGCCAGTCGAAGATCCTTTTTCTATCTTCGGCGTTGGAAAATCGTGGATCGCATACAGTTGGCTGTTCGAGGTCCTGATCTACGGCATCCATAGCTATGCCGGCCTGGTCGGGGTGGTTGTGTTTACCGTCGCCATGTCGCTGGCCATTGCGGTGGCGATCCATCTGCTGCTTCGCCGTGGGCGGTTGGCCTTCCCGGTCGAAGTGTCGTTGCTGGCGTTGATTCTTGCCGCGCTCAAACCTGTGCTGAGCCCACGGCCTTGGCTTTTTTCCATCTTGCTGTCGACCATTGTGCTGATCGTCATATTGAATGTGCGGCGGTCGGGTAAGCTTGCCTCGGGCCTGGCTTTGATTCCCTTGTTTGCACTCTGGGCCAATCTGCACATCCAATTCATCTATGGCTTGGCTATGTTGGGATTGCTGGCGGTGGAGGCCGTGGTCGTTCGCGTTGCCGGTTCGAGGATTGAACCTAACTACCATGTCCTGCCGGTCGGGCGCGCCTTCGCTCTTCTCGGCTTGTGTGCCCTGGCCGCGCTCGCCAATCCTTATCATTACCGGGTTTATTTTCCGATCGTGGAGTATGCGGCGCAAACCGGCGCGTTTCAAAATATCAGCGAGCTTCATCCGATGTTCTTTCGTTCACTCGGCGATTGGATCGTGCTTGCATTAACCGTGACGGGGGCATTCGCCCTGGGGTGGCAAAGGCGCTGGAATATATTTCACATGGCGCTATTCGGCCTGGCCGCTTATGTGGCTTTTCGCGCGCGGCGGGACGTGTGGTTTTTAATGATAGCGGTGGCTGCGATTGTCAGCGAATTTGGCGGGTCCCTCCAGAGCAGCGATCACTTCAAATTTGGTAAAGCAAGAGTGCTTTCGACTGCTGTGGCTTTGCTCGTCTCCCTATATGGGCTAAGCCGCTACCGGGACGTCTCGGAAATGTCCCTGGCCAAAGCCGTCGAGAACCATTTCCCGGTAAAAGCTGTGGAGTTCGTGAAAGCCAACGGGATCCGAGGACAGCTATATAATTCTCTCGATTGGGGAGGATACCTGATCTGGACCTTGCCCCACTTGCCGGTTTCGATGGATGGCAGGACTAATCTGCACGGCGACGAACGCATCTCCCGCTCATTGGCGACCTGGGGCGGCGCTAGCGGTTGGGAAAAAGACCCGGAGCTTGTGCGCGCACGCTTGATCATCGCGCAAATGACCAAGCCGTTGACGCATATGATGCGGGGACATCCGCGTTACCGACTTGTCTATGAAGACAGCACCGCCGCGGTTTTCATTGTCATTGAGGCTGCTTCATAAGCTTCGCCTGCACGATTCTTATGCCGCTGTACTTGAGGCGCCAATGCGGTATATAAAATTCAAGTATGCGACAATGCGCAAGGAGGTCTTTCGTGGCCGAATATTTCGTTAACAGAGTGAAATGGCTCTTGGGAATCCTGTCGGTTTTTATCGCCAGCGGGTGCGCCACCGCGCCGGCCGGCCAGAACTACTCGGTTATCGTCGGCGATAGCGAGAGGCCGGAGACCGAAAGAGCGCTGGATGCTGCGCGCAAGCCGGCCGAGGTGCTGGCCTTCTATGAGGTGAAAAGCGGTGACAAGGTGGCCGATTTGATGGCTGGCCGCGGTTACTATACGGCCCTGCTCTCCCGGGTTGTGGGACCGCGGGGCACCGTCTATTCGGCGATACCTGCGCCTCGTCCGGAAATCGCCGAACGCTGGAAGAACTCAAAATTCGCCAATGTCAGACTCATCGAAGGGCCTATGGATAAAGTGGCCTTGCCGCAGGATGGTTCGTTCGATTTCGTGTTTACTCATCTGAACTATCATGACCTGGCACCCGCCGCGCGCACGGCCATGAACAAAAGAGTTTTCGGCGCGCTCAAATCAGGCGGCGTATACGGCGTGATCGATCACTCAGCGAGAGAGGGCAGCGGCGATGAAGCTTCGAAGACCCTGCACCGTATCGACAAACTGCTGGTCATCAAGGAAGTAACCGGCGCGGGATTCAAGCTGATGAAAGAAGGCAGCATGCTCAGCCGCCCAGAAGATAAGCGCGATTTCAACGTGCTCAAGGAGCGCAACATCAATGATCGCTTCGTGCTGGCGTTCCAAAAACCTTGATCACAGGTCGCGAACTTTTCCCGGCTAGATTTCAGTGACGCGGCGGAGTTTCATTTCTTTTCTTTTTGCCTGTTCCGAAACGTAGCGGCCCACGGCAAGATCTTCGTCGGCGATACCGTTGGATTGGAAAAAAATTCTTTGCGGACGGGGATTCAGCGCGCCGCCGGCGACAATCTTTTCCAGCGCTGCGACATCGTTCCAGTGCGCGATTTCGGATTGACAGGCATTGATCAAATCGCCGCTGTCGGTTTGAGCGGCTTCCAGATCATCAGTCACAAGCAGATCCATCTGGCGAATCAGATTGCCCGACACTTCGTGCTTGATGGCGGCATTGGCGCCGATGGAGGCGACTAACACTTCGTCCTTGAGATTTTTGCCGTCGGCCACCGGCGTGGTGGAGTCGGTCGATACCACGAGAATGTCGGATTGCCCTTCGGCCTCTTCCGCGGAAGAAGCTTCCTGCCAATCGGCCCGAACGATTTTGCTCATCTGCTTGATGAACTCTCTGCGCCGCGCGGGCGTCCGTCCGAAGACCACCACGCGTTCGATGCGGCACACGTGCGTCACGGCTTGCACTTGGAAGGTGGCTTGCCAGCCGGGTCCGATAACACCCAACGTCCTGGCGCCGGCCGGCGCGAGATATTTCGCCGCCACGCCTGTGGCCGCCCCGGTGCGCAGGCTGCTGAGATAGCCCATATTGATGACGGACTGAATCTGCCCGTTCTTACCATTGTAAAGTTGGATGGTGTTAGCTTGACCCACGTAGGCACGTAGGCAGAAAAGATTATGATTTTGGTGCCATGCGGCCATGATGTTAAGCTGCTTTTCATTGCCCTTGAGCCTGCGGCGCGGCAGGCTGCGCATTTTTCCTGCGGCACGATCGAGAAACATCCTGTCGAGCAGGTTGACCGCGCGCGGCATATCGATGAGCTTTCTGGTTTGTGGCTCGCTGATGAGTAACGCCATGGTTGGATAATCCTCCACGAGTTCTATAGCCTAAGGGTCTGCGTCCGGCAAGAAGAATGCGTGGTAGGCGTGTCAGCTTCAAGTGCTGCGGCCCAGGCTTCGTTTTGGCGCTCCATGAGACCTGATAAGATCGATTGACGAGTGCTTCAAGCTATGGCGCCGATAGAAGGGAGTTTTGATGCTTCTAAAAACCAGGCTTAGAGTTGTTATTACGTTGTTTGTTTTGGCTGGAGCGAATTTGCTCGGAACTCCGGCAAGAGCGGATCTGCAAAAGTACCTTCGCAAAGCGGAGCCTGAATTCGCCTGGACATTGAAGAGCAAGGGCCATAGCCAGCAATCCAGCGAACGAATGTATAACCTGCGCTTCGTGTCACAAACCTGGCAGGGGAATAAGTGGGAGCACGAGCTGCAGGTCTACCACCCGGCAAATGTCACGCCCGGCTCCACCCTGTTTTTGTGGATCACGGGCGGATCGGCGCGACCCTCATCAAACGAGCTGGGAATGGAGCTGGCGCGTTCGGTCGGCGCGCCGGTGGCGTTTCTTTACCATGTCCCGAATCAGCCCCTTCTTGAAGGTAAGCTGAGCGAAGACGATCTCATCGCCGAGACTTTTGTCCGCTATCTAAAAACCGGGGATCCAAACTGGCCGCTGCTTTTTCCGATGGTGAAGAGTGTTGTCAAGGCGATGGACGTTCTGCAGGCTTTTGCCAAAAAAGAATGGAACATCCCCGTCGATAAGTTCATCGTCTCCGGAGCTTCCAAGCGCGGTTGGACGACCTGGCTCGCGGCCGCAGTCGATAATCGAATCAGTGCGATTGCGCCGGTGGTGATCGATACCCTCAATATGCGGGCACAAATGCGGCGGCAGCTCGAAGCTTTCGGCGCGTTCAGCTCCCGGCTGGCACCGTATAGTAGCCGCGGATTGCTGCCCATACCGGAAACGCCGGAAGGACAGCGCCTCTTGAGCATGGTTGACCCGTGGGTCTACCGGGACCGGTTGACCATGCCGAAATTAATCGTTAACGGAACCAATGATTTTTACTGGGCAACCGACGCGCTCAATCTCTACTGGAACGATATCCCGGCCGACAAATGGGTGGTGTATGTCCCGAACGCCGGCCATGATTTAAGGAGGCAGGATCGAGCGCCGAACGATCAGCTAAACCATCTGGTGCGCGGCTTGGCTGCTTTTTCGCGCCATCAAATAAAGGGCACAGCAATGCCCAGCCTGAGCTGGAAGCATGAGAACGTCGACGGCAAACTGCGCCTGACAGTAGTCGCCACGCCAGCCCCCGCCAGTGCAAGACTCTGGGTGGCGCAGACATCGACAAAGGATTTCCGGACTGCTAGATGGAGCGAGCAACCGGTAAATTTTTCAGATGGCAGAATCGTCGGAGAGGTAGCGCCCCCTGACACAGGACACGTGGCTTTGTTCGGCGAATTGGATTATCAGATCGACGGCCTGCAATATCACCTTTCTACCCAGCTGCGCATGATGCAGTGATCTCGCGCTGCGTCGATGGGCGCGCAATCTAAATACGATAGATGAGTTTGTCAAGTGAGTTGACACTTGCCGATACGTGCTTACCTTTTTGCTGTTCGTGGTTCACCTAAAAGGAGGAGACTTATGCAACTCGTAAGATTCGAACCGTTTGATCGGTTTAACAAGGTTCAGTCGTTATTCGATGAAAGCTTCGGCCGCTCTCGCGATAGCGGCAACGAGGGGTGGCATCCGCCGGTGGATATCCTCGAAAGCGAGGATGCCTATCTACTTCGCGCCGAGCTCCCGGGAATGCAAAAAGAGGATTTCGACCTAGAACTTAAAGATGGAACTCTGACGCTGACCGGCGAGCGAAAAGCTACAAAACCCGCCGACGGCGTGCAATATCGCAGTGTGGAACGGCGCAACGGAAAATTTGTAAGGTCCTTTGTGCTTCCGGAAACTGTGCAACACGATGGTATCCGCGCCAATTACAAGGACGGTATACTGGAGATTCATGTTCCCAAGGCGGAAGAGGCTAAACCGCGACAAATCGAGATTAGCGTGCACTAATCCATCGAGCAACTTGATGGGATGTAAGAAGGGGGAAGCGGATCGCTTCCCCCTTTTTTTGGGTTTGCCGGCTGTATCTCGGGATTGCTGATGACTGGAGTTGCCTGCGATCTGCGGTATACTTCTACAAGATACCGATCCTGAGCGGCGCCGCCTTTTCTTTACTCTGCGCCGGACACCGAAAAATCTATCAAAAGGATGCACGATGTCTGAACATGATACAGCGCAACGTGATCGATTTCTCCGGTTGCTGGCTCAACAATCGCGAGAGCACGCCATTATACTTCTAGACGTTGACGCGCGCATGATCTGGTGGAATCCCGGAGCCGAATATATTTTTGGGTTTTCGTCGAGCGAGATGATGGGCCGGTCCCTTGCCGATCTGTTTATTCCGGAAGACGTTGAGAAGGGGATTCCCGATCAGGAGATGGAACTCGCTGTCAACTTCGGCAGGGCCGAAGATGATCGCTGGCAGGTCCGTCGGGACGGTTCTCGATTTTGGGCAACCGGCATATTGCTCGCTTTGCGCGACGAGAACGATAAGCTGCTGGGTTTCGCCAAGATTCTGCGCAATCGAACGGATCTGCGCGAGCAGTTGGAGACGCTGCGCAATCAGGTAGAAGCTCTAACTGCAGCCGACGAGCAAAAAGGCAGATTCCTTGCGACTTTGTCACATGAACTTCGGAATCCTTTAGCTGTGTTGTTGACCGGTGTGGAGCTGATTCAGAGAACAATTCCGCGCGATGTCAACGTTGATCATCCGGTCAAAATGATTAAAGAGCAGGTCGATTTTATTCGCCGCATGCTCGAAGATCTTTGCGACGTGACGCGCTTAAGCACGGGCAAAATTCGTCTGGACCTGCAACCTGTCCTGCTCCACGATGTCATTGAAAAGGCAGTGGAGGCGGTTCGGCCTTATTTAGAAGAACGAGATCACAACATGCAAGTTATCGAGCCTTCGGCACCCATCATGTTGCAGGCCGATTCCGACCGGTTGCACCAGGTGTTTGTCAACTTGTTGAGCAATGCAGCCAAGTACACACCCGAGCGAGGCCGCATCCGCATGAAGGTTACCATTGAGGACGACGAAGCCGTGGTGCGAGTCGAGGATACCGGAGTGGGAATCCCGCATGAAATGCTGCCGCGAATTTTCGAGCTTTTTACACAGGTGGAACCACAACTTTCACAGGGCGGGCTCGGGATTGGCCTCGCGCTGGTTAAGGACTTTGTTGCGCTGCACGGCGGCTCAGTGCAGGTTCGTAGTGAAGGCACCGGCAAAGGTAGCGAGTTTATGGTACGCCTACCACTCAACATCATTGTTGATGAAGACTCATGTGGTTCGGCAAAGTTTATCGCCCATCCTAGAGAGTCCGTTGGGAAATAAACTTGCCGACTAAAGGAGGTTACCTTGAAACTGGGACTTCAGATCCCGTCATTTACCTGGCCCGGAGGCACCGACACGATAGCGCGAACTCTGGCCGACATCGGCCGAGCATCTGAGCAAGCGGGATTCGCCAGTCTCTGGGTAATGGATCATTTCTTTCAGATCGAGATGATAGGCAAGCCTGAAGAACCGATGCTCGAGGGGTACAGCGCGCTCACCTTTTTGGCTGCCGTCACCAAGCGGATTCGACTTGGCACGCTTGTCACCGGAGTGATGTATCGTTATCCGGGAATTCTCGTCAAAACGGTAACATCACTCGATGTGCTTTCCGGAGGCCGGGCCTACTTCGGAATCGGGGCGGGGTGGTACGAGCGCGAAGCCCTTGGCCTCGGCATCCCGTTTGCGTCGTTGAAAGAACGTTTCGAGCAACTCGAGGAAACACTGCAGATAGCGTTGCGGATGTGGTCGGAAACAACCTCCCCGTATGACGGGAAACACTACAAACTGGCGGAGACGATGAATTCTCCTCAGCCGATTACCCAGCCGCATCCGCCAATTTTAATCGGCGGTGTGGGTGAGAAAAGGACACTGCCGCTGGTCGCCAAATATGCCGATGCCTGCAATCTCTATGCGTTCGAGAATTTGGACAGCGTCAGAGCCAAGCTCGCAGTTCTTCGGCGATATTGCGAAGCCATCGGCCGGAGCTACGACGATATCGAGCGCACCGCCCTCGGCAGAATCGACCTAGGTGACAGAGGCATGACCGTACGGCAAGCCATTGAGTATTGTCGGGCTGTGAGAGACGCCGGCATTCAGCATTTGATTGTCAGCATCCCGAACGACTTCGAAATTGCTCCCATTGAGCTGATGGGAAAGGAAGTTATTCCTGCGGTGGCGGAACTGTGAAGAGGATCGGTTAAGTAGCACGAGTGCGGCAAGAGTGTTGCCAAACAGACGAGTTGAGCGGTGCAATTCGCTCCCGTCAGGAATACCTCCCGTTCAGCCATCGGCGCCGCGAGACATCGGAGTCTATTCTCATAAGTAATGTTTTGACAGACTACTTGGGTATGAAGGCGGGTGTCAAATTCCCGTCCACTGCTCGAAAACATTTTACTGGAGATCGACAACAATCGAGATTAGAGTTACGGCCGCCGCCGGCAGCGTCTGCAAATAGATCATGTTGAAAACGCCCATCGGTCGGCTTCGGGCCGCAGGATTAATCGAAGGCGTGTCGTTCCTGGTGCTGCTGGGAATTGCCATGCCGCTGAAATACTTTGCCGATATGCCCGCGGCCGTGACCGTCGCGGGGTGGCTGCATGGGATCCTGTTTATTGGATTTTTTATACTGCTGATCGTGGCGCGGGAGGCGTCACGATGGAGCTTTCGATGGAGCGGGATCGTGTTGCTTGCCGCGCTGCTTCCCTTTGGGCCGTTCGTTATTGATGGCCGCTTGCGCAGAGAAGATGAGGTGCACCGGAGGTGCGGGCCGCAGTAGTCGGAATGGAGAGGAATGGGGGAGCCGGCCGGCTGCCTCTGAGGAAGCATCACACCGGCAGTAAGGGCCGGAAAATCGCGTCATGATTCACGTCGCCCGACGATAACCTTGTCGCCGCGATCATCTAATATAAAGCGCTCACCTTCTAAACTCTCGAAGATGGCCTGCCCGTCGGATCGGATTTCAGCGATCCACACCTTAAGCTCGGGTTCGATTCGCTTGCGATTGGCGGCAGCCGATTGTCTTGTGACAGATGCCGTCTGGGTGTTGGTCTGCCTCGCCTCCAACTTAACACTTGTGGGTGCTGGCTCAGTCTTTGTCTTACCTGCCTTGACGATTGTTCCCGGGCGCGCCGGTGACTGCTTGAGCTGACTATACTTCGCCCGGCGACTCTGCTCGAGATCGATCCCGCCGTGAATGGTTTGCTCGTGGATAGTTTGACTGCCAAACGAGTTCACGTGTTGTTCGTGACTCGTATCGTCATACGGCCAGGGCCGTCCCAGCGCGATGTGCTGATTTTTAAGCCTCTGAACCATCTGGGTTTTTGAATCGAAACTCAAACGCGAATAGGCACCTTGATGACAGTGATAGTACTTGCGATCGCGATCGGGATGGCAACCGTATACGTCTAGCGCGCCATCATGGGCGTGAGAGATTGCCGAATACAAAGGGCTTGCGCCGGCCAGCATAAGACACAAACTAACGAGTTGTAGCTTCATAGAGGTTTCCTTAGTGTGAAAATTTCCAATAGGCTTCTCGGCAATCTTTACCGTTCTGTCAGACAAATAGTTGAGTTGCTTCCACCCGGCTTCAGCCAATGCATACCGCGTTCCACGCCGCGCACGGGTGTTATTTGATAGTTCCGAGAGGTTTGAGGCAGTGCTTGTAAGAGCAATGTGTGACGTTCAAACTGCCTTTGTCAGAGCAGGCAAAGAAAGGTCATTGATGGAGAGGCAACGCGTGATAGGAGCGTTTACTTGCCGGAAGAAGGCTTGGTCGTTATGGAGACGCAGAAAAACGCTATAGCGAGAGTTTTTCCCAGTCGGAGCTCGAAGCGTCGCGCGCAATCGCGAGGCCGCCGTCCGACCCGGCAAAGACCGGGTCTTTGACCACCGTAACGCGGCCGCCGCCGAGGTCCGAGAGGGTTTTTTGAATGGCCTCATTGAGCCCACTGATGAGCGAAGTCCCGCCCGCGAGAATAATATTGTTACGCACGTTTTCCTGATATTCGGGCTCGACTGTGGCGAGCAGGTCCAGCATTGTCTGGGTCAGCGCAGGTAAAATGCTTTCGCACGCGGCGCGCATCTCGGCGGTGATATCCAACTGCATGGCCCGGAAGGCCTCATTCCGCGACGTGACCACCACCCGCTTGTTGGGCTCTCCGACAAAGCTCCATTTTTCTTTCCAGCCACGGATCGTATGAATCGAAGTCTGAGCTTCTGGATAATGCTCGCGCAGCAACTTGAGTAAATGCTCATCGATCGAATCGCCCGCGCTCGTCAGGGTCCGCTGGTCTTCTTCAATCGGGTAGCGGCCGCGCAGGACGCAAAAATCCGCGGTTGCCGCGCCGATATCGATGATCAGCGCATGGAGCAAAGCTTCCAAGCCGTAGGCTACTGCGACGGATTCGGAAACCAACATAACGCTCTCGGCAATCCCCTCGATTGCCTTGCGAAGACGCTGCTTGCTGTATCGAAAGGCCTCGGCCGGAACGCCGATAACGGCTCGAACTTTTGCCGTGGCTTTGCTTTTCTGCGGCAAACCGATTTGCGAAATCAAGCGCCGGAGAATTTCTTGCACCGCTTCTTCGTCTATTTTTGATGCTTCTTTGATCAGCCCGCGTACCAATGGGCGGCGTAGATCGAGCATCGAACGGCTGTCCAGAGCTTCACGGCCGACAAGGACGGAGTTCTTGACCATTTTGCGAGAGGCCGGATCCAGTGGCCAACCGACGTAACTGTCGATGACGTAGCGCTCGCCATTGGATGCTGAAATCGAACTTCGAGACGTACCGAGATCGATTCCGACACAGCAAGTTTCTCTCGTCTCTTCCATTACCGGCTTAGCTACCGTTCCTCGCGGTTCTGTTAAGATCTTTTGCATAGCTGCGAATGCCCCTTGAGAGCGCCAGCGCGATCTTTTCCCTATAATCGGGGTTTATCAATAACTCAACTTCATCCTCATTGGACAGAGTTGAAACCTCCACTAAAATCGCCGGCATTTCCGTGCCGACGAGGACTAGAAAGGGCGCCATTTTGACGCCGCGGTTGTGTAAAGGGGGGTTGAACGGTTTGAGCGACCGATAGAGTTCTGACTGGATGTGTTTGGCCAGGCTGCGGGACTCATCGCGCCGCGTGTCGATGTAGATTTTTTCCAAAACCCGGCGGTACTCCGAGAATGAGTAGCCAGATTCCTGGTTCTCCGTCCTTGCCAGGTTCATGGTCGCGGGATCGTCGGTCGGCCCGACGAAATACGTTTCAAGCGGGCGGATCTCGCGCGGCTCGGTCCAATTGACATGAATGGAAATAAAAAGGTCCGCTTTATTCGAGTTGGCGAAAGTCACTCGTTTTTGGACCGTCAGCGTTTGGTCACCCTGACGTGTCATCAAGACTTCGAAGGGGCCTTTTTCCATGAGCCGGCGCAGGCGCAGCGCAATATCGAGAGTGATGTCTTTTTCGGAGACGCCGGAATCGGAGATCGCGCCGGGTTCGTTGCCTCCATGCCCGGGGTCGATAACGATTCTTTTAATTCCAAGCGGAATGACCTCACGATCTAGGGGATGCGGCTCTGCGATCATCTCTAGCCGCTCGGGCATTCTTTCGATGGCGGCGGCGACAGGTTGATCGAACCCGGGTGCGGGAGTTTTCACGGGCTCGGCTTGCCATATCGAAACCACCGGAGACGGCAGTAGCAAGTAGGCCACCGCAACCAGCAGCAAAGGGCTCCACAGCCAGTGCCGCTTAACGCCTTTGCCCGGCTTGGGATTTCTGGTGCGGATGTCCCGGACCAGATCGATGTTGTCTTGGACCGCACCCCTGAGGAGGTGGAGTTTACTCGGTTCTACTTCCGCCATCTTGAATTGTCAGCCGGCTCATTGTTCTGATTCTGAAAAGGAAACGTGCAGATTCGCAAGGTTAGCCGATGATGAATTGTCCTGTCAATCTTTGCAGTGTGCAAACCGGATAAAAAATAGCACCAAAATCTATGAAGAGCACGAAGAAAATGGCAAGCCTGGACGTTGCGACGGCCTGATTGAAGGGCAACAATCGGGTTTCTGCTTATTGACCGCTGCTCGGCCAGGCGCTTGCCTGGGAGCGACCAGAGGCGGGCAGCAGTCATTTTGCGAATTCCGGGAGAAACTCCTCCAAGCGGATCTTTTTCATGACTTCGTCGGGCACCCGTAGTTGCGGCGGAAAACCGCTGAGAGGTTTCGTGGCATCGAGACCCATCTTGGCATTGACGCCACCGGGACCGGCGGATGGATCGAGTTCACTGCCCTGGGCATTGGCAACGAGGACCAGTCCGCGATCGGCTTGAAAACGATTGGAAATTGCCCAGAGCACCTGTTCTTCATCGAAGACATCGATGTCATCGTCGATGACAACCACATGCTTGAGCAACATATCGGCGGCAAAGGCGGCACAAATGGCGTTTTTCGCCTGGCCCGGCGTCCGCTTGGAAATCGAAATGTAGGCGTGGAAACGGCAATTGCCCGAAACCGGCATGCAGACATTCTTCACGGTGGGAACGGCCTGGCGGACGGCCTTCAACAGCGCGGCTTCGCGCGGCACGGCGCCCATCAGCTTATGCTCGGTGTAACCGGCATGGATATCCTGGAAGATGTAATTTTGCCGGTGCGTGACTGCGGTGACTTCAATCACCTGGCGCTCGTCTTGAAACACGGCATGGCCGGTGAACTCGCCGAAAGGTCCTTCGATGCGCCGCACGTGGGGTACGATCTGACCTTCAATGATCATTTCCGCATCGGCCGGAACCAGCAGGGGGACTGTTTTCGCTCTCACGAGCCGGAGCGGCTCGTTCATCATGCCGCCGATGACGGCGTACTCGTCTTCGTCGGACGGCGTGAGCGCCTGGGCGCCAAGAGAAAATAGCGGATGGACGCCGATGACGATAGCGATGGGGAGCGGCTCATTGCGACCCTCGAGTTTGTTGTGCAGCGTCCAAAGATGCCTGCCGACCGCCATAAAGATTCTTAGCTCGCGCGGCCCCGCCAACATGAGCCGGTTATAGCTTGTGTTTCGCACACCGGTATCCGGATCGGCCGCAACGACGATACCAGCGGTGATATAGGGCGCGGCATTGACGTCATAATGGGTGAGCAGCGGCACGCGGGTGAGATCGGCTTCATCGCCGGCGGCAACGACTTCATGTACAGGGGCGTTGATCATTTCTACAGGCGCAAGCGGTCTTGACTGGCGTTGGGTGAACGCCCTGGCGAGTTCTTCCGGTTCGCATTCCAGCGCCCGGGCCATGAGCCGGCGGCTCGCCTGCGCGTTGATCACCACAGCCGCCTGGCAGTCGTGCGCATTTTCGAAAAATAACAGGGGAAAGCGTTTGAGTTTTTCCAGATGGGTGAGGACCGCCGACATTTCGTAGCGCGGTGAGATCGGCTTCGTCACCCGCGCCACGTCTTGCGGAGAATCGGCTTCCAGTTCAGCGATGAAACTGCGCAGATCCTTGGGCATAGTAGGGGCTCGTGCAGGGTTGATCAGCGCCGGCGCGGATAGATCGGTTTAAGATAACGCGTAAAGCGTTCGCGGATTATCGTCGAGAATCTTTTTTTTGATTGAGTCCGCGAGCGAGTCATTGGCACGGAAAATCTCGATGGCGTCGACTTCACTGGAAGCATCGGTATGGCCGTAGTCTGTGCCGATAACGAGGTTGTCTTCGCCGGCGTATCTCAAGATAAAGTCGAAGTCATCATTGGTTTCCGTGGTGACGTAGATGCGGAATTCCTTGAACGGCAGTTCAGGAAATCCCCTGGTGCCGGTTCGGCGCGTCGCTTCTTTCACCACCCACGGCACCCATTGCGCCGAGGCTTCGACAAATCCCCAACGCAGCTGCGGAAAGTGCTGCGGCACTTCGCTCATCATCAGAGACAAACAGGTAATCACCGTGGGGATGCGAAACTGCGCAAAGCCGCCCATCTTATCGTAACGCGGCTTGAATTGATCCAGGAGCTGCGGGCTGGCGTTGGCGATGTGAACCGCGACCGCCATGTTTAAACGGGTGGCTTCTTCATAAACCGGATAGAAATAGGGATCGACCAGATGCTTGTCGTTCTCGAAGGGGCGCAGGCTTACGGCCACGGCGCCGTTTTCCTTGGCATAGCGCATTTGCTGGAGCGCTTCGTTGACGGTCATGGCCGGCACCACGCAAGACCAGCGCAGACGGTTTTTGCCTTGTTTCCAGACATCGGCCATCCACTGATTCCAGGACTTGCACAGGGCGATCTCGGCTTCGGCCTTGTCGGCGACGCGCGCGATCCACATGGTGTTGAACAGGATCTGGACATCGATGCCGAGCTTGTCCATGTGCTTCAAGCGGAGCTCGACATCGCGCAGCTCGCGCGCCTCGGCGGCGGTGTTGAGCTCGCGGCCGGTTGTCTTAGAAAGAGCAATGAGCTCCTGTTCGGTCAATGTCGGCGGGCGAAAGCCGATGGCTTTACCGTCGACAAACCAGTATTGAGCATTGGGGTTATCGGCGGATTGAAATAGCTGGGGACGATATTTTTTCTCGGTTGCGTCGAGATAATCCCAGGTGTGTTCCGTCTCGACGACGTGAGCATCGGCATCGACAATCATGGTCACTCCTTGCCGCCAATCGTGCGTAAAGATTCGCCTCGATCCTTTCTTATTTTAGGATCTCTGTCAACTTGGGAATCACTGCCTGGTCGAGGGCGAACAGCTCTTTGATATTGCTCTCCAGGGTTGCGCCGTCGAGCGGATTCAGATCGAGTTTCGCTTTCTTGAGCTCGGCGCCAAACTCCGGGTCTTTCATGGTATCCGTGAAGGCTTTTCGCAAAACTTCCACGCGCGCCTTGGGCGTGCCCGGCGTGACTACGTATGGCCGCGCGGTCGCGCCAAAATTATTGATGACGCCGCGAACCAGCTTCTTCCCCATATCGGTCTTGGCGTAGTCGATCACCAACGGGATATGCTGCAGCTGCGAGTGACGCTTGCCCGCCGCCTGCAGTAAAATAACGGCATCGCCGTTCGCTAGCTCTTGCGGCCAGGTCGAGACCATGGATTCCCATGCGTTGGCGACGCCGTCGACTTCGCCTCCGTTGAAGGCCAGGCGGATGACCGAGCTGCCTTTGTAGCCGGACACCACTTGCAGCGGCAGGTTGAGCGCTTCCTTGGCAATCTTCGGGATCGATTCATTGGCCGAGCCGGGACCCGTGCTGCCGAACTTGACTGGGGTCGAATGCGTGAGCCACTGTTCGGCGCTTTTAATGCCGGTGCGCTTGTGAACGATCAGCAGCTGGGTGTCCTGCGCAGGCGCACCGATGTATTCAAACTTGCGGCCGTCAAATTCGATACCCGGCTTGCCGATAAGTTGATCGACGAACATCGTGCCGATGGGTGTGCCGATCGTGAGGCCGTCCGGTTTTGCGACTTTATAAACGTGATTGATGCCGATCAGGCCGCCGGCGCCGGTCATGTTCTCGACCACGAAGATTGGATTACCGGGAATATACTTGCCCATGTGCCGGCCCATGATCCGCGAATAGATATCGTATCCTCCGCCCGCCGCGAAGGGCACAATGATACGAACCGTTTTGTCTTTGTAGAAGCTATCCTGGGCCGACGCGGCAATGGCGTTGAAAAGCATGACGGCAAAAGCTAACAGTCGAATAAAAAGCTTCATGAGAATTCCTCCATAAACACCGGCCAATGGAATACCGGATGATAAAACGTCCTCTCGCCTTGAAAGTACATATGCTCGATTCCCATTCCTGTAGCCGGACATTAGCTGATTTTGTTTGTGCGCGACAACTGCAAATCGTCGATTGCATTTCACACATCGACCTTGTTTCACGTTGACAGCACAAATCTAACCCCATAGATTGCCTTGAGCTATGCCGAGGAAGTGAAAGCCCGCCGACAGGCGGCGATGTTACTGTTGATCATTGACCGGCTTAGGCGAATTGAGCTTTTGAATAGAGATCTTTACCTCCAGGGGAGTCTGAGATGCCCTATGCACAGGCAGGCGATGTCCGTTTATATTACGAAACCTTTGGCAGCGGAGTGCCTTTCCTGTTTGTCTCGGGCACCGGTTGGCCCGGCGAACCGTGGAAGCTCTCCCAGGTGCCGGCGTTTGCCGATCGATATCGGGTGATCGTGTACGACCACCGCGGAGTGGGTAAATCCAACGCGCCTGCCGGGGCGTATTCGACGCGCATGTTTGCCCAGGACGCGGTGAATCTGCTCGATGCCATCGGGGTCAAAGAGCCGGCGCACATCATCGGCCACTCCATGGGAGGGCGGGTTTGCCAGTGGATAGCCATCGATCATCCGCGGAGAGTGCGCAGTATGATTCAGGCGGCATCCGGCTCCGGTTCCATGGGCAATCCCGATTATCCGCGCTGGTTAACCCTGCACAGCCTGGAGAGCATGATCGAGAGGGGCTATCGGGAACATATGTGGACCCACTTTCAAAGCCGGTTTTTCTTTCCACCCGAGTTCGTCAAGGCGCATCCGGAGGTGTTGGAAACGTTATTCAAAACGTTCTGGGAAAATCGGCCGCAACTCGAGCCGTATCTGCGCCATGTGATCGCGCGCAATCAGCACGAAACCGGTGAGTGGCTGAACAGGATCACGGCGCCGACACTCATCATGGTTGGCGGCGAAGATAAGGCCGACGCCGACACCGGTAATCATTTCGTCACTTCTCAGCATTTGCACGAGAACATCAAGAACTCCGAATTCGCCGTGGTGGAAGGGTGCGGCCACGGATTTTTCTGGCAGAAGCCGGAGGTGACCAACAAGATCATCCGCGATTGGCTCGATCGCCATTGATTGTGCGACCCGGTCCGTGAAAATGTTTCCGCGAGTTTCCACCCGTGTTATTTTAAGGAACGCAGTGACGAAGAATCTCAAACCGGACCTGTCGGAGAAAAGCGAAAGCGAATGCTTCACGGAGTTTATCCTGGAAGGCGAAGGACTCGTCATGACAAACGTGGCTGATGGGTTAGGCGATGGTATTGGGGCTGCGACCGTTCAGTACTATGAGATCGGTCGGCCGAGGACGAATTTCATCGCACAGGCCGATTGTGCTAGTCTAAGATCAACCATATGAGCTCGTAAGCAGCGCTTGTTTATAATACGTCAACTCGAGAATCACCCTCGGTAAGGAGCCGCTATGTTCGACAGTTCGAAGATTCAACCCCATATTACGTTTACCGATCTACGTGAGTGGATGCGTGAGGCCGATAAGCTCGGCGAATTGAAAACCGTGCTCGGCGCGTCCTGGCAGGAGGAGATCGGTTTGGCGACCGATGTGGTGGTGCCGCCCGACGACGGGCCCGCCGTGCTCTTCGACGAAGTGCCGGGCTGTCCCAAAGGCTTCCGTATCCTGATCAATGCTTTCGCGGGTAAGCGGCGTGCCATGACGTTTGGATTTCCCCAGGGATTGACCAAGCAGGATTTGAGCGACGCCTACTTCGATCATTATCAGAAAGAGCCCCGGCATATTCCCCCGGTGTTCGTCGAGGGCGGGCCTGTGTTTGAAAACGTTCTGAGCGGTACTGATATCGACATCATGAAGTTTCCGACGCCCGTCTGGCATGTCAATGACGGCGGCCGCTACATCGGTACCGGCTGCTACTCGGTTACCATGGACCCCGACGAAAAATGGATCAATGCCGGCTGCTACCGCGCGATGATTCAGGACAAAAAGAGCGTCAGCCTGCTGATGGTGCCGGGCAAGCACGGCTACATGCATCGGGAAAAATACTTCAAGCGCGGAGAGAAAATGCCGCTTGCCCTGGTGATCGGCGGCGATCCACTGTTTTTCTTCATGGCGGGAACGGAACATCCCTATGGCTTGTGCGAATACGATATCGTGGGCGGCATGCGGCGAAAGCCGGTGGAAGTCGTGCGCGGCAAAATCACGGGCCTGCCTTTCCCGGCCAACGCTGAAATAGTGTTTGAAGGCTTTTTAAACGACAAGAACCGAAAGTTCGAGGGCCCGTTTGGCGAATGGACGGGTTACTATGCCTCGGACGAGAGCGCTCAACCGGTGTTGGAAATCGAAGCCATTTATCACCGTAACGACCCCATCATCCTCGGCGTGCCTCCCATCGGCGGCGGCTCGGACGAGATGGCGCGTTACCGCGCCATCATGCGTTCGGCCATGCTCAAGCAACAGCTGCGCAGCGCCGGCGTTCCCGACGTGACCCAGGTGTGGCCGCATGAGATCGGCGCTTCCCGGATGCTCGTGGCCCTTGCCATCAAGCAACGTTATGCCGGCCATGCCAAGCAGGTGGGGACGCTGGCGGCCAGCTGTGGCGCCTCGGTGTATGGCTGCAAAATGGTCATTGTCGTCGATGACGACATCGACGTTTCGAATTTGGACCAGCTCATGTGGGCGATGCTGTCGCGTTACGATCCCGCTACATCGGTGGATATCCTGCGCCGCATGCGCAGCACCCCGGCCGATCCCCGCCTCACGCCGGAACAGCGCAAGGTGAGGGACTTCACCAATTCACGCATGGTCATCGATGCCACCCGGCCCTACGACTGGAAGGACCAATTCCCAAAAGTCAATGCGCCCAGCCAGGAAGTCGTGCGTAAAGCGCGCGAGAAGTTCGGTTACTTGCTGAAGTAGCGCCAGGGCGGCAGGTGATCTTGGTCGTTGAACTGAAATTCTTCTTCAATTTAATTCCGCGAAGGTTCTATTTTGTTCGTGCCTAGCAGCTCATCGACAACGGTCTCCGCGAGCTCAAGCCCGAACCATCAAACAAATTCTTTGATATCAGCCGTGAACTTGGAAGCTTGACGCGGGCGACTTCGACGAGCGAGCCAAGCTGCCCCTTGCTCAAAACCGTGCCGCCAACGAATCAGGCCAGCTAAAAAATGGGCGGTCATCGCCCTGTCGTCGATGAAAGACTCCATGACGCTATCCTAATTGTAGCCTAAATCTGTGCCAGGTATGATGAACAAAACACAGATTTGGATTGGGACCCCCCGGCCACATGCAATGTCCGAAGCCGCGCCATCCAACCCATTGAACAAAAATGTTCGGTGCCTCCCGATGACGCGACCCGCAAGGGACCCTTGCGACGATGTTTTTCCGCTTTTGTCTCGTTGCCAAACCGGCACGACCGTTGCTCTCTTGCCGCATTGAGGTTCATGATTCCAAGTCGCCCACTGAGGGGGCAAAGCAAGACAAAGGCGAGGGGCCGTTGAACTCTTCCGGAGAAAAAACGTTTAGCGGTTCAGACGAACGGAGGGAGCGTTTATGAAGGAAATTGGCGCCACCTTAGCGGCGGCTCTTTTTGTTATTTGGTCTTTGATCTCGTTGCTTGCTGCGGAGCGACACTGGCAAGCTGGGAACGCGCCGATTGTCAGCACCCCGGAACGAGTTTCGGATCTAGGTCTGCGTTTCGCCTTCAGGAGCCATTAATCCCCGCCGCGAGCAACTGCGCCGAACCTTTCGTTTTGGGCATTTTTAGCGGCAAATGGCATCGACGCCATACCGAAGTATATCCACAAGGGAAGCTTGGAAGGACAATACGAATTTAGAAACTCTCAGAATCGGTTTGGTAATCTTGGATTCATGCGCGCGGAGCGCGCGGGACGTGAAGGTGCGCGTGACTCTGAAATCGCCCTCCCGCATCACGTCATGTCGTCTCACAAACCGCAGAACATGAAATGCCTCAGGTGCCCATCCGGCACCGCCGTTACAAAATCATATTGACGTTGTGCTCTTGGATCTCGGCTTGGTGAAAATGGCGGGCTGGGGCGTCCTCTTGGAA
Organism: uncultured Syntrophobacteraceae bacterium; assembly: GCA_964482425.1. GTDB lineage: Bacteria > Desulfobacterota > Binatia > UBA9968 > UBA9968 > WHTF01. The sequence continues at coordinate 22,713 of CAYZXN010000207.1, forward strand.
ATGCAGCAGGAAAATCCCGCGGTCAACGTCATTATGCCCAGGGAGAGGATAAAAGGGACGCGAACATTTTTGAGCTCTTTTGTGCGATGACAGGCATATTTGACATTCATCGTCATCTGAAGAGTCCTGCTGTGTGCCAAAAAAGAGCCGGAACTCCGACAGTACCCGACGGCATCGGCCTTGCCTATCTCTGCTGCGCCGGCGCTTTCAGCTGGATCGACCGAAGATTGCTACTACATAGGATGCGGTGCGATTTCGAGTGAAGAGATGTTCTACATGAATGGCTGCACGACTATCAGAAAGGCTCAAACGGTATGACTGGCGCAGAAATCGTTATCGGAGTAATCATTGGAGTTGTATTTGAACTCTTGTCGGATAACCAGGGAACACCTTCGAAGCACGGCAGCGATTCAAATCCCGGCACAGTACAAAACCCATTCACAACTATAGAACTGGCGAATGCCACAGGCATCACAAAATAGCCGTTGCCGGTCCAGGGCTTTCCGTACCTGACAGCCCACCTCGTGTGGCTTTTCCCCTGATAGCCCCCGCGTTATCCCATCTCCTCTTAAATCCCTTGACATAACGGCGCGGGCAACTTAGCGTCCAGCCAGGGCGGCTAAATTACAAGGAGGTGGCTCATGGCCAAGGCACTCGGCGTATTTTTGCTCTTTATCTTTATCGCGGTATCGCTGGTCGCGCCGGCGCTTACTGCCTCGGTCGAAGAGTTCTACAAGGGCAAAACCATACACTTCGTTGTCGGCGGTTCCGCCGGTGGCGGCTACGATACGTATACCAGGCTGATCGCGCGTCACTTCGCCCAATACGTTCCCGGCAATCCCTCCACTGTCGTTCAGAATATGCCGGGAGCGGCTATGCTGATCTCGGCGAATTACATTTTTAACAGCGCTCCTCGCGACGGTACCTACATCGGTCATTGGTCCGGCCCTCTTATTCTACAGCACATGATGGGAAACCCCGCCGTGCAATTTGACGGGGTGAAGTTTGGTTGGCTTGGAATGCCGACAGCGGATTCCCTGGTGTGCATAACGACCGAGCGCAGCGGGATAAAAAGGGCAGAGGAGTGGCGCAAGGCGAAAACACCGCTCAAGCTCGGGGCGATCGGTCCCGGCACCAGCGGAACCGATGATACCAAGCTCCTCGCCAGCGCCACGGGGTTTCCCTTGCAGCTCATCCAGGGCTTCAAGGGTACCGCCGACATCAGGGTTGCAGCGGAAACAGGGGAAGTCGATGGTACCTGCGCCTTTGGCTGGCAATCGGCCAAGGTGACTTGGGCTAATGCCCTGC
>CAYZXN010000208.1:0-40031 GCA_964482425.1 uncultured Syntrophobacteraceae bacterium
ACCGTGCTGCACAGACGGATGAAAGCGGAACAAACACAGGCGTAATAGCTAAAGGATGGATAGAGGGAGAACAGTATGAGGGGGATTCAAGCCGGCTGTTTGAGACGGCGAACAAGCTTGCGATCGCAGATGGCGAAACCGGGTTACATCGTTGAGAGAATACGATTGAACGCGGATTTCTTTCTCTGGAGGAAGACAGCAAAACGCATCAAGGCAATCCGTTCCAAGCTCGATGCACTACTAAAAAACAGGCTTCGTTGATCGGCAGCGTCAGGGGAAAGCGAAAACCCAACGCATTCCCACTAAATTGATGGATAGGTCATGCAAGCTCGCCTTAAAGCCAGCCGGCCTGGCGGTAAGAAAGAATTTCTGCGCGAGTTGCTGAGACAAGTGAAGATTGACGGCAGCCCGGTGACCGTCACCAGCAATAGCCCGCGGGATCAAAGAAGCGGTTCTTTACAGTGTTCAATTTGGTGGAGGCGGGGGGAATCGAACCCCCGTCCGAGAGTCTTCCATCTCCGCGACTACATGCTTAGCCGATGTTTTGATGTCACTCTTCGAGCCCCCAACGGCTGGGTCTCTCAGAGCCATCCGGTTTAGATCTCAGCCTCATCCCCTCCGGCAGAGGAATCGGCCCATCCCACTAAATGACGTCTTATCCGATCCCGTGGGAGAAAACCGGTAAGACGCTAACTGCGATTAGGCAGCCAGTTGGTATTCGAAATTATCTGCGTTTAAATTGCAGTCTGTTTGTTTAACGGGACAACAGTACCCCGGCATGCCACTTTGACTTCCCACCCCCGTCGAACCCATATCGCCCCCATACCGATTAGCTTAACGCTAGGGGGCCAAAGGTTCAACGTCCCCGACCAAACGCCCACCGAAGGCCGATACCTTTGAACCTTTGAACCGTTGAACTTTTGCACTGTCGCGTCTTATTTGGATCGCAAAGAACGCTCGACCTCGCGCTGCGCATCTTTTCGCCGCAGCGTTTCCCGCTTGTCGTAGAGCTTTTTACCGCGCGCCAATCCCAACTCGACTTTGGCTTTGCCGTTCTTGAAGTACAATCGCAACGCGACCAGTGTCAATCCCCGCTCTTTGGTTTTGCCTGTGAGGCGCTCGATCTCGCGAGCGTGCAGGAGCAGTTTGCGCGTTCGGGTTGGCTCGTGATTGAACTGGTTTGCTCCCGGATAGTGGCTGACATGGGCGTTGACGAGATAAGCTTCGCCCTTCTGAACGCGCGCATAACTGTCGGTAAGATTGGCTTTGCCGTCACGCAGCGACTTCACCTCGCTACCCAGCAAAACAAGCCCGGCCTCGTACGTCTCCTCGATAAAGTAGTTATGTCGCGCTTGCCGGTTGACGCAAACGTTCTGCTCGCCTGTCTGCTTTGCATTAGCCATTGTGCCTGCTCTTGCCTTCGGGAGTTATGAGACCGCCGGAAGTGATGAGTTTTAAAGCCTCCTCCATAGTGATGTTCAACGGCGATAGTTCAGCGGTCGGGACGAGGAGATAGAATCCAGACGTTGGATTGGGCGTGGTGGGAATAAAGACGTTGACGAGCTCATCATTACGCTCCTTCTCCAGCTCTTTCCAGGCGCGCCCCATGGCAAAGCCGACGGTATAGATGCCCTTCCTTGGGTATTCGATGAGGACAACCTGACGGGAGTTCTGGGATTGTCCGAAAAATGTCTCGACGAGCTTTTGCACCGCCGTATAGATGCCGCGAAAGACGGGTATCTTTATGAAAACCCTCTCCCATGCGGCGAGAAACCGCCTGGTGGCGACACCCTTCGTGAGAACGCCGAGAAACAGTATCAGCGTGACTGTAACGATGGCGCCCAGCCCGGGAATCGCAAAAGGCAGATAGCTGTTGGGATGAAGCTGCCTCGGCAGGACGTCCAAGAAACCATCCAGTAAGCCGATAACCCAGCCCAAGAACCACAGCGTGATCACTATGGGCAAAAAGACCAGCAGGCCGGCAAGAAAGTAGCCTTGCAGACTTTCCCGCAGCCTCAGTCTGGTTTTGCCAAGCACCTCTTCCCCCACCGTGGTCCTCCTTGTTAGCGCGTCAGCACCTGGTTGTCGATGAGACGCGCCTTGCCAATCCTCACGGCGATCGCCAGAAGCGCTGCACCGGAGATCTGTTCAAGCTCTTCTAAAGTCTCGAGATCGGCTACTTTAACATATTCCACGGTCGCGAGCGGCTCGCTGCGGAGATCGGCGCCCACTGTGTCGATAATCGTCCGGGCTGAAACTTCGCCGCGCCGCACCAAGGCTTGAGCCTTGCGCAGCGAGCGCGACAAACAGGCGGCCGCTCTTCTTTCCTTGGCAGTCAAATAGGCGTTGCGCGAGCTCATGGCGACGCCGTCGCTCTCGCGCACGATCGGATGGCCGACGATCTCAATGTCGTACATAAGATCGCGCACCAGCCGCCGGATTAGCTGTAATTGCTGGTAATCCTTCTCACCGAAAATTGCCACGTGCGGTCGAACGGCATTAAAAAGTTTGGTCACCACGGTCGCCACGCCTTGGAAATGGCCGGGCCTAAGCATGCCGCACAAGGGCTTGCCGAGCGTTTCAACATCGACCCGGGTCTGACACGCCTCCGGGTACATCTCCTCAGGGGCGGGATGGAATAGAACATCGACATTTTCTGCTTCAAGCAGTCCGCTATCTCGGCTGAAGTCGCGCGGGTAACCGACAAAGTCCTCGCCGGCGGCAAACTGGGTCGGATTAACGAAGATGGACACGACCACGCGATCGCCGTGCTTCTTAGCGTCGCGCACCAGGCTTAAATGGCCATCGTGAAGAAACCCCATAGTCGGCACGAAAGCGATGCGCCGCGCTTGCCGGCGCTCGTTCTCACTCCATCGCGCCATGTCTGCAACGCGCCGAATTATGCGCATGTATCGTCCCCGAGTGATTGGATAATGCCGCCGGGATGCCATGCGCGACACTGCCGCGCTCGCTTGCGCCGTTCCATAGGGATTTTTCAATTTCATATCGTTACTTGAACGAATGATCCTCGGTGGGAAATTTCTGATCGCGCACCTCGTCGAGAAAATTCTTCACCGCCAAGGCCATCGTGTTTTTCATATCGGCATACCGTTTAACGAATTTCGGCGTGAAATCATCGAACAGCCCGAGCATATCATGGACCACCAGGACCTGCCCGCCGCAATGAACGCCGGCGCCGATGCCGATAGTGGGAATCGTCAAACGTTCAGTGATCTCCTTCGCTAGAGCGGACGGCATCCCCTCGAGCACGACTGCGAAAGCGCCGGCGTCTTGAACGGCTGCGGCATCGCGCAGGACAATCTCACGCTGTCCTTTTTCACGACCTTGAATCTTATAGCCGCCAAAGCGATGCACCGATTGCGGCGTCAACCCGATATGCCCCATGACCGGAATTCCGGCGGCGACTATGGCTTCGATGGTATCTCGGACGGCCACGCCGCCTTCGAGCTTAATCGCCTCTGCCCCCGCTTCCTGGAGAAATCTTCCGGCGTTTTGCACCGCCTGCGCCTGGCTTACCTGAAACGACATGAACGGCATGTCGCCCACAACCAGAGCCCTCTTGCGGCCCCGGGCCACCAGGCGAGTATGATAGATCATCTCGTCCATCGTCACGGCCAAGGTATTCGGTCGACCCTGAACCACACATCCCAGGGAGTCGCCAACCAGCAGTATGTCCACGCCGGACGCGTCGAGGATCCGCGCAAACGAGTAGTCATAGGCGGTAAGGCAGGTAATCTTTTCACCGCGCTCTTTCATCTTGTGAATTTCAGGTACAGTAACCTTCTCGGCCATGGTTAACCTCCAAAAAAAAGCCTTCCGGACAAATCCGGAAGGCCAAGATGACGAAAGAGCACGGTGGCTCTTCTCCCCCGTGCGGCTCAATTTGGCGTCCGTCTCAGTCCAATTATCTGGATCCAAGCGGTATAAAATGCTGCGTGCCCGAGCCCATATTATTGATTTCCTTGATCAAGTCAGCCAAATCTTTACTGCTCGAGACGAAATCAATTTCCGAAGTGTTCACCACCAACAACGGTGTCTCATCATAGTGGAAGAAGAACTGGTTGTAGGCTTGGGCCACTTCGCTCAGGTACTCGAAAGTCACGCCACGCTCGTATTTTTTATCCCTTTTTTTGATCCTTTTGTAAAGCACTTCAGGACGAGCTTGAAGGTAGACGACTAGGTCGGGCTTGGGTACCCGGGCATTCAAAAGCGCATAAATCTGCTGATATAAATTCAACTCCTCGGTGCTAAGAGTCAGCGCGGCGAAAATCCGGTCTTTGGCAAACAGATAGTCCGATACGACATTCTGGTTGAAGAGGTCCTGCTGGCTAAGCTCCATCTGCTGTTGATAACGGCTGAGCAGAAAAAAGGTTTGATTTTGAAACGCATAAGCCTCGCGCGCCTTGTAGAATTTGGCCAGAAATGGATTATCTTCGACACGCTCAAACACCGAGCGCGCCTGAAACTCCCCGGCCAGGATCTTGGCCAAGCTGGTCTTCCCGACCCCGATCGGCCCTTCGACCACAATGTACTTGGTGTTGGTCATTTCCGGCTGCGAATATACACAATGAGCCGAAAATCTTCCAGCCGTGATAGACTGCCGAAATGACCGCAGATCTCAAAAGGAAAATCGGCCAGATGCTCCTTGTCGGCATCGGGGGTTTTGAACCGAGCGCGCTGGAACAGAGAACGTTCCGCCGTTATGGTTTCGGCGGCTTCATCCTGTTTAAACACAACTGCCGTGAACCCTTGCAACTCTATCATTTGTGCCGCTCGCTACTCGAGTCAGCCGCCGAAGAGCTGCCGTTCATTGCCATCGACCAGGAGGGTGGACCTGTTCATCGTCTTCCATCGCCTTTTACTCACTTCCCAGCCGCCGGATCGATTGGCAGGGCCGGGCCGGCACTGGCCTACAAAGCCGGTCGCGCGGCTGCGGTCGAGTTAGCAATGCTCGGGATCAATCTCAACTTTGCGCCGGTCCTGGACATCGATTCCAATCCACGCAACCCGATCATCGGCGAGCGATCCTTCGGATCGACATCCGAGCAGGTAATCGATACGGCATGGGAATGGGCCCGGGGATTGCGCAGCGTCGGCATAATTCCGTGCGGCAAACATTTCCCCGGCCACGGCGGCACGGATAGAGACTCGCACCGCGAGCTGCCCGTTGTTGAGAAATCGTTGCAAGAATTGCGAATGCTCGAACTGGCGCCTTTCGTGCACGCCTGCAGCAAGGGGATTGAAGCTTTGATGACCGCTCATGTACTTTTTCCGGGCCTGGACCAACAATTCCCGGCAAGCCTGTCGAGCGAAGTTATAGGCGGAGTTCTACGCGCGCAGTTAGGCTACGCTGGAGTGGTATTCAGCGACGATCTGGAGATGAAGGCAGTGACCGACAACTTCGCCGCGGAAGAGGCGGCTCTTCTGTGCATTGCCGCCGGAACCGACGTGCTTCTCTGCGGTCGTAACCTTGCGCAAGCCGTCGTTGTTTTCGAAGCCCTCCATCGGGCGGCCGAACGCGACGCGCCCCTGCGTATGAGAATTGACGAGAGTTACGCCAGAATCCGAAATTTGAAGAAACGCTACCTAAAAAGAAAAATTACAGGCATGAGCGGCGATTGGCGGGAGCGGCTGAGCCGCCTCAAGCACGGCGAACTCGCCGCCGAGATTCAGGGCAGCTTATAAGCGCTGTAGTCAATCAGTTTTCTAATGTCGTGTTGCAGTTCCCCTTCCCATTTATCCAGGAGCAGATCGGCCGGGCATTTACCCAGCGACAGGAGCTTATTGAGCGGCTCGAGATAGATCGTCTCATCTTCGCCCAAGGCATTGAACATTTTCTGCCGTCTTAACCCCTCCATGCCGATTTGCAACAACTCCTTGGCGAGATCGAGCAGCGAGTATCGGCGAATGCGTGCCGCCAAAGCATCGCGGTGGGAATCGAGATAGAGCTGCATCCGTTCATCCCAGCTCCAGTCTTTCACCAGATCCCATGCCGCCTGCAAACAGTCCGCTTCGTAAAATGCGCCTTTGACCATGGCCGACAGGGCCGGCATCAAGTCGGGCGGCTGGCTGTCGGCGGAGCGCACCTCAATATAACGCTTGATACGAGTCTCGGGAAAAAGCGTCGTAAGATGGTCGTGCCAATCCTCCAACGTCGCGTGCTCGCCATGGCTGCCCTGCGCCAAATATTGGCGGAAAGTCGTGCCCGTCATATCGACGTAACTCTTGTTTCGAATGATAAAATACATCGGCACGTCGAGGGCGTACTCGACATAGTGCGCAAACGAAACCTCCGGCAAAAAAGCAAACTTCAAAAGACCGGAGCGGTTCTTGTCGGTATCGGTCCATATATGCTCGCGAAAACTTCGAAAGCCGTTGAGCGCGCCGTCGCTGATCGGCGAATTGGCGAACATGGCAATAAAAACCGGCGCCAAACCCATGCCGGTACGAAATTTCGCCATCGCGTCTTTTTCGTCCTGGTAATCGATGTTTGCCTGCACCGTTGCCGTCTGCTTCATCATGCGTTGGCCGAGGGAGCCAACCTTGGGCATGTACGGCCCCATAATTCGGTAGCGCTTTTTCGGCACCCACTCGATCTCTTCGAGACGGCTCACCGGCTGCATGCCGAGACCAAGAAATACCACGCCCAGCGGATCGGAAACCTCCAAGAGCTCGCGGATGTGCTGGGTAAACTCGGCATAGGTGCAGTGAATACTGTCGCACGGCTCGCCGCTTAACTCGATCTGCCCGCCCGGCTCAAGCGTGATCTGGGCATTGTCCCGGCTCAAAGCAATGATGTGGCCGTCCTGCTCCTCCGGCTCCCAACCGAAGCGATCCACCAGTCTCTTGAGAATAGACTCCACGCCGCGGGATCCGGAGTAGGGAATCGCCTTGCCCGTGTTGCGGTCAATGCCGATCTTCTCGTACTCGGTGCCGATACGCCAGCGGTCGCGGGACTTTCCGGCGTCATGGAAGTACTGTTCCAGCTCGTCTTTTCTTTCAATGACTGACATGCGCTTTGATATTCTGATCGTAGGGCGGACGAATGACTCCCTTTTCAGTGATGATCGCGGAAATCAAGTCCTGGGAAGTGACGTCAAACGCCGGATTTATAATGGATATGCCTTTAGGTGCGAGCGCCTTGCCGAACAGATGCGAAACCTCTTTGGCATCGCGCTGCTCGATTGGAATCTCTTTGCCCGATGGACAGTTCAGGTCGATGGAGGAGGTCGGCCCGGCGACGTAAAAGGGAATGCCGTGCCGTTTAGCCAGCACGGCAATGGTATACGTGCCGATCTTGTTGGCGACGTCGCCGTTGGCGGCAATGCGGTCGCATCCGACGATGACGGCGTCGACCCTGCCCATCTGCATGAGATAACCCGACATATTGTCGGTAATGAGAGTCGCCGGGATTTTTTCCTTCTTAAGCTCCCATGCGGTCAGTCTCGCGCCTTGCAGGAAAGGGCGGGTCTCATTGACGAATACGTCGAACTCACTGCCCGACTCTTTCAAAGCGCGGATCACTCCCAGCGCCGTGCCATACCCCGCAGTCGCCAATGCGCCGGCGTTACAGTGGGTCATAACGTGCTTGGCATTACCCAACAGCTTTGCACCGAATTGACCGATTTTCATGTTGGCGGAAATGTCTTCGCGATAGATCTTCTGCGCCTCTTCCTTCAGCATGCGCTTGACGGTGTCGATTCCCGCCTCGCGGTTTTCACCATACACTCTGCGCATCCGTTCAAGCGCCCAAAACAGATTAACCGCGGTGGGACGAGTCTTTGCCAGTGTGAGAACGATTTCCTCGAAATGGCGATCAAAGTCTTTTGCGCGACTCTTCAGCGCCCCAAGAGCAACCCCCATAGCCGCGGCGACGCCGATGGCAGGGGCGCCGCGAATCACCATCTGGCGAATCGCCGCCGCCACTTGTTTGTAATCACGGCAAACCCGAGTGACCTCCTTGTGCGGCAAGAGCCGCTGATCGAGCATGATGACTTGATCGTTCTTCCACTCAATCGTTTTTACAGCCATGACAGATGTTTCATTTTCGCGAAGACTGAGTATATTAGGCGTGAGAAGCAAGCGTCAAGGGTCACTGGTGGATTTCTATCATCTCTTCGGCTATCTCTCCGGTCTGCTCCTTATTAAACCGGACATGGAACCAAACTCGCTTTACCGCACAGCCGTCCTGGTTCATTTCCTCGACGCGATTCTTTGCTCGGTGATCGCCACCCATAACGGCAGGCGAATGGTTCCATGGACCTTCGGCGGCCTGATCTTCGGCATCTGGGCATTAGGTATCCTTTTTCTTTTGCCGGAAAAAAAATTTGCCGACCGATAACGCCGATTTATTCGCTCCGGCGGCAAAACAAACCGTGAGGTCCCGAGTACGAATCACGCGTTCTGGGCAATCACATAAGCGAGGCCATGTTGAGCGGTATGGGTGATTGACAATGCCCAGCTTCGGATGCCCAGTTGCTGCGCCAACAGAGCGGTCTTGTTGTACAGGACGATCTCCGGCTTGCCGCTTGGTGTCCGCGCAACTTCAATATCGAGCCAGCGCACCTGCGCTCCCCAACCTCGCCCCAAAGCTTTCATCACCGCTTCCTTGGCGGCAAAACGCCCCGCGTAGCTCTCGAAACGGCCGCGCTGTTTTTTTTCGCAATAGGCAATTTCCTCTTCGGTATAGACACGCGAGCGAAACCGCAAGCCTGTCCGCGGGCTCTCCAGGGCGGTCCGGATGCGCTCGACTTCGACCAGATCGACCCCCACACTGATGATCATTTTTTCAGCGTATCGTTGCGCGCGCCGCAGTGTCAATGATCGGACAACCGCCCGCTCGTCCCGCAAATTCACGTTGACTGGAGAGCGCCGATCGCGTAAGTTTCGGCACACGGAGGACACATGACGGTAATTCCCTGGATAGTTTCATCGCTATCGCTTTTGTTGATCTTAGGCATGCCGCTGCCGGCGGCAGCGCAAAAGGGAACCATCAAGATCGCCGTGCAAGCGCCGCTTTCGGGCGAGCAGGCGGCCTTGGGTGAGCATATAAAACTGGGCGCGCAACTGGCTGTCGAGGAGGCGACGAAATCATTCAAGGCGCTGGGCTTCGATCTTATTTTCGTGCCTTATGACGATCAAGCGAAACCGGAGGTCGGCGTCGCCAATGCCAGAAACCTGGTCGCAGATGCCAACGTCCTCGTGCTGGTCGGACACTTCAACTCCGGCGTCGCCCTGCCCGCATCCGAAGTCTACAAAGACGCCATGCTGGCGATGATCTCGCCCGCCAACACTGCCACCGAAATCACCGACCGCGGCTATCCCAATGTCAATCGAGTTTGCGGCCGCGATGATGTTCAGGGACCCGTAGGAGCACGCTTTGCCGCGCACGATCTCCAGCTCAAATCGGCCTACATCATCCACGACAAAACCCTTTATGGGCAGGGCGTGGCCGACAACTTTCGTCAGGAAGCAAAAAAACTAGGCATGAACGTTCTAGGTTTTGACGGCACCGAGGAACGCGCGAATTTTGCGCCGATGATTATTCCGCTCAAGGCAAGAAATCCCGCCCTGGTCTATTTCGGCGGCATCTATCATCAAGGCGGCCTGCTGCTAAAACAAATTCGCGAGAAAGGCGTTAAGGCCGTGTTCATGGGGCCGGACGGTTTGGATTCGTCGGAAATGGTCAAGATTGCCGGCCAGCACGTCACCGGATCTTACTATACGACAGTAGCGGGACCCCCCGCCGCCTATCCGGAAACCGCCGCTTTCGCGAAGAAGTTCAAACAGCGATTCGGCAAGGAAGTCGAATCCTTCGCGATGTACGGTTATGACGCGACAGGAGTCGGCATCAAAGCTTTGGAGCAGACTATAAAGGCAAACGGCGGCAAAAAACCAAGTCGTGCCGAAGTTTCCACGGCAGTTCGGCAATTGAAAGACTTCAAAGGCGTCACCGGTTCGATCGCCTTCGACAACAAAGGCGACCCGGTCAAGGCGAAGTACTTCGTTCTTCAATTCGACAAGAGAAGCTACCCCGGCAAAGTCGCCAAAGTCATCGAACAGCAAGCTCCCCAAGCCAAAAAGTCCTAGTTGAGATTTATGGACGGGGTCAAGACGCAACACACCCTTGATCTGAAAGTGAGCTCTGAAATGAGCGGAGACACACGCTGAAGCCGCCCCCGAATGGCTGGCGTTTCTTACCCGTGCGTGATGCGCCGCTTTCGGCGCGGACACCCTCGAGATAGAAACCCATTGGCTGCGACCCTAGGCGCTCATTTCTCGGCCTGTTTGCTATGAATAACCTGGCTTAGCAACTCCAGCACTCCCATCGGGTAGAGCCTTACCTTCATGAAAAAAAAGTTACGGGTAGCGATCCTTTTCGGCGGCAAGTCCGCCGAACATGAAATTTCTCTGATCTCAGCGCGCAATATCGTCGCGGCCATGGACAAAAAGAAGTACCGCATCGTCGCCATCGGCATCGACAGGCAAGGGCGCTGGTTTCATGATCCTGGAGCCCGGCTTTTGCTCGGCCGCGAGGACAAGCGGCAAGCACCGTCGAACGAGCGAAGCCTGACCGCGGTGCTGCCCGGGGCGAGACAATCCGCTTTTATTTCGTTCGACGCGCCGCGCCTCGGAGCCATTGACGTTGTCTTCCCCGTGCTTCATGGGCCTTTTGGCGAAGACGGAACGATTCAGGGGCTCCTTAAGCTGGCCGGCGTTCCGTTCGTCGGCGCCGGCGTCTTGGGCTCTGCCGTCGGTATGGACAAGGACGTCATGAAGCGGCTGCTGCGCGACGCCGGCATCCCGATCGGACGTTTTCTGGTCTACGACCGCGGCGCCGCCCGCGCGATTAAGTTTGCCCAAGTCACGAGAGCATTGGGTCTACCGCTGTTCGTGAAGCCGGCCAATCTCGGCTCCTCGGTCGGTATCAGCAAGGTTGCTCGTGAGCCGGAACTGGCGACGGCGGTGAAAAAGGCGCTTCGCTTCGACGACAAAATACTCCTTGAAGAATTCATCGATGGCCGGGAAGTGGAATGCTCGGTACTCGGCAACGAAAACCCGATCGCGTCGCTGCCCGGCGAGATCATCACCGGTCATGATTTTTATTCCTATGACGCGAAGTATGTCGATAATCAGGGAGCGCAGCTCGTGATCCCGGCCAGATTATCCCAGGCTGTCATCAGAAGGATTCAGCAAATGGCCGTGCGCGCCTTCAAAGCCCTGTGCTGCGAAGGAATGGCCAGAGTGGATTTCTTCGTGCAGACGGACGGTAGAGTCTTGGTTAACGAAATCAACACCATCCCCGGTTTTACCGAAATCAGCATGTATCCCAAGATGTGGCAATCCAGTGGCATTCCGTACAGCAGACTTATTGACCGGCTGATTCAACTCGCGCGGCGCCGTTTTCACCGCGAACAGAGTTTGAGAACCTCCGCTTAGACGGATCTTGCAAACCGGGCAGACCTAGAGGAACGAAGCCACTGAGCGAACGCTTCCTGTGACGTCGCTGGTTGCGGCTGGCAATTTGCCGCACGCTTGCCGAGCAACTGCAGCTAGGCGGCGGCGTTAGCGCGCATCACCCGGCGTTCGTTGAATGACTCCTGAAGCGCTCTGGTACTTGATCTACGAAAATACAGAGATCGCAACCCCACCTGCGCCGCTTCACCAGAGCACTTCTTCCTTCGCCTCGACAAGGCTACGCGGCTGCGCTGCGGTAACAAGCAGCGCCGCGACGAATTTTCTGGCGTGGCCGACCCAGGCTAGTCCATCTGTCGCCTGAGAAAGGTCGGAATATCGTACTTGTCCTCGTCCTCCTGGCCGGTGCCCAGTTGTAGCGTGCTCTTGTTGAGGGTCACAGTTTCCACTTCTTCGCTGCCGGCTTTCTTGCGCTGCCACATGGGCGCATCCAAATCGTCCACAATGGTTCCCAGATGCACGACCTTTTTGCTCTTGACCGGGTTAACGGCCATACTCGGCGTTTGGGACTGGCTGCTGACGTGGGCAGTGTGCGTCGCCGGCGACACATGACCGACGCTCGATATCACCGGTTTGCGCTCGACCTTGGATTCACCGAATCCGGTAGCGATGACAGTGATGCGGATTTCTTCGGTCATGGTTTCATCGATCACGGCGCCGAAGATGATATTGGCGTCTTCATGCGCTTCTTCCTGGATCATGGAAGCTGCTTCATTGACCTCGTGCAAGCAGAGATCCGGACCGCCGGTGATGTTGATCAGCACGCCGCGCGCCCCTTGAATCGAAATATCCTCGAGCAATGGGCTGGAAATCGCTCGCTGCGCCGCTTCGATGGCGCGATTCTCGCCGGTGGCGGTGGAAGCGCCCATGAGCGCCAATCCCATCTCCGCCATGACCGTCCTGACGTCGGCGAAATCGAGATTGATCAAGCCCGGAGTGATAATCAGATCGGAGATGCCTCTGACCGCCTGGAGCAACACCTCGTCGGCCCTCTGGAACGCTTCCAGCATTGTTGTGGTTTTCGCGGCGATGCTCAGAAGCCTTTGGTTCGGAATCACAATCAGAGTGTCGACGCTGCTCTTGAGCTCTTCAATGCCCTCTTCCGCCTGGCGCATCCGCTTCTTGCCTTCAAAGATGAACGGTTTGGTGACGACGCCGACGGTCAAGGCGCCGACTTCGCGCGCCACACGCGCGACTACGGGCGCGCCACCCGTCCCCGTGCCACCGCCCATGCCGGCGGTAATAAAAATCATGTCCGAGCCGGCCAGATACTCTTTGATGGTTTCCTGATCCTCCAACGCTGCGCGCCGGCCGATTTCGGGATTGGCGCCAGCGCCAAGGCCCTTGGTCACCGCCCCGCCGAGCTGGATCCGCACCGGCGCGCGGCTGGCGTCGAGAGACTGCGCATCGGTGTTCGCCGCCAGAAATTCGACGCCGTTCAACTTACCACCGATCATCGTGTTCACGGCATTGCCGCCGCCGCCGCCGATGCCGATCACCTTGATGCGGGCATTGAGATTAAACTCCTCGACAAATTCAAACATAAGCCTTCCTCCTTCAGATAGGGTTAGTATTTTGCGCCTCTGTTCTAAAAAAAATCATTCAACCAATCCGACATTCGATGCTTAACTTTTGACAGGATGGTCGCGTCGTCGCGCACGCGAAAAAAATGACGTTCCTGCCGGTTCATGCCATAGAGAACCAGACCGGCGGCGCTGGAGTACACCGGGTTCGAAATGACATCGATCAGACCTGACAAATGGCATGGCGTGCCCAACCGCACCGGTATGCCGATGACCGGTTCGGCCATCTCCACGGCGCCGCGCAGCAGCATCGCCCCGCCGGTCATCACCACGCCGGAGGCAAGATTCTCGCCGTAACCGGACTTGGCGATCTCTTTGCGGATCAATTGAAAGACTTCATCCATGCGCGGCTCGATGATCTCGCAAAGGATTTGCTGCGAGACGGTGCGCTCGGTTTTACCGGCGGCGCTGGGAACGTCCAATCGTACTTCCTCGGTCACCATGGCGGCCCTGGCGCAGCCGTAACGCAGCTTGATGCGCTCGGCATCGGCAAAAGGAGTTCTCAGCCCGGCCGCGATATCGTTGGTGACATGGTTGCCGCCGATGGGCAGCACCGCCGTGTGTTTCACCGTGCCGTCGAAAAAAACCGTTATGTCGGTGGTGCCGCTACCCATGTCCACCAGCGCCACGCCCAGATCTTTTTCCTCATCGGTAAGCACCGCTTCAGCCGCCGCCACCGGCATTAGCACGACGTCATCGACGTGAAGCCCGGCCCGATTACAGCACTTGATGATGTTCTGCATGGCGGTGGCAGAACCGGTGACGACGTGAACCCGCGCTTCCAGCCTAACTCCCGACATTCCGAGCGGATCCTTGATCCCATCCTGGTCATCGATGATGTAGTCCTGAGGCAGCACATGAACGATTTCCTGGTCGGGAGGAATCGCCACCGCCTTGGCTGCATCCATAACGCGATCCAGATCTCTTTGGCTGACTTCTTTGGTCTTCACCGCGACGATGCCATGGCTGTTGAAGGCCTTGATATGGCTCCCGGCAATCCCCGTAAAAACAGCATTGATCTCACAGCCGGCCATCAACGCGGCTTCTTCGATCGCCTTTTTGATGGAATTCACTGTATGATCGATGTTGATGACAACGCCTTTGCGGATGCCCAAGGAGACATGTGTGCCGACACCGATGATTTCCACCCCCTGCTCCGTCACCTCGCCTACGATCGCGCAAACCTTTGAGGTGCCGATATCCAATCCCGCTATAATGCTGTTTTTCTTCGCCATAGCCTCTCTTGCCCGAGCTGCCCCTTCTACTGCGGCACGCGCCGTAAGCGGGTCACCACCTGGTCACGGAAACTTACGTCCAGGGAGCTGAGTTTTTCCTCTTTTCCTCTCCATAATGTCAGCACGCGATCTAACCGTTTGAGTTTTTCTTCCCAATCGCCCCAGCCCATATGCAGCGCCACCGGATGGGCCATGGTGTAAAGCACCAGCCGGTCCGGCGCATCGAAATGGATTTCCGAGAGCGCGTGCTCATCCTTGGCCATGAGATCGCCGACGCGCAAAGCGTCTTGGATCCTACGCTTGACGGCGGGATCCGCCCTTCTGAGTTCTTCGGCGCGCAGGCCGGTCAGCATCGGGAATTGAACGTTCTCGCCCGGGGCGACTTCTTTGAAAAGAACACCGTCGGCATCGATGTAGTAAAGTTTGCCGATGGCCACGATCGCCTTGGGCTGACGCTCCTCGACCTCGATGACGACGCGCCGCGGAAATTCTCGACGCACCAGCACCCGGCGCACCCAGGGGTGCTTGTCGATCTTCTTTTCGATGGCGGCAGGTTCGATATTCCACAAATTCATGCCATGGCGGAGCCCCGCCATCACGATGATCTGATTGCCGCCGACTTTGGCGCCGCCGCGCACTTGAATTTCGCGCACCGCGAAGTAGGGGTTGTCCAATATAAAACTGGCACCGGCGGCTAACGTAGAAGCCACGTGTTCGCGCCATGCAAACAGAGTAAAGACAACACCGGCACAAAGGATCAGCGCGCCGACCGCCGCCAGACCACGGCGCCGCCGGCGTTGGTTCTTTTTTCGGTTATCTTTGCGATGAACGGCCAGCTGCATAAACTATCGCTCCGTTTCAAGCGCCGGCCATTTGCCGAGCATCTTCACTTCAGCCATCAGCGCGACGCCGAACCGCGCTTTAACCTCAGCTTGCGCCAGTTGCATCAGTTGTCGCACGTCTCCGGCCTTGGCGCCGCCGAGATTGACGATGAAATTACCGTGCTTGACGGAAATCTGCGCCTGGCCAATCTGCCTGCCCTTGAGACCGGCAGCCTCGATCAATCGTCCCGCATGGTCTCCGGGAGGGTTGCGAAACATCGAGCCTGAATTGGGATGTCCCGAAGGTTGGCTGCTCTTTCGCCGGGTCACCAGCTCACGCACCGTAGTGCCGAGTCTCGATGATTCATCGTGCTGCAAAGACAATCGCACCCTGGTTACAACCGTTCCTTGCGGCAAATGCGAATCGCGATAGCTAAAAGTCATGGCTTCTCTCGACAGTTCGACAGGGCTTCCATCCCGGCTCATGGCATAGACCATGTCGACCACTTTCTCGAATTCCGAACCGTAAGCTCCGGCGTTCATCACCAGCGCGCCGCCGACGGTGCCCGGGATGCCTTCGGCGAACTCGAGCCCGCCGTAACCGCGCCGGGCGGCCTGCCGCACCAGGTTTGTAACCGCGTGCGCCGCGCCGACCTCGACCCACACGTCACCGACTCTCTCGCGCCACTCGGCCCGCTTGAAATCACCGGTCAGATGAATCACGGCGCCCTCCACCCCATCGTCGCTGATCAGGACATTGCTGCCGTTGCCGAGCAAGCAGAACGCCACGGCCCTGCCGTTCAAAATCGACAACAGGCGCGACAGCGCAGTTTCGCTTTCCACCTCGATAAAATACTGCGCCGGCCCGCCGATCTTGATCGAGGTATAGCGCGCCAATGGTTCTGCGAGCTTGACCTTGATGCCGGCAATGGCGCGCAACTCGTGCATCAGAGTGGTTTCGTCGATCTCTGTTCTCATGGCCAGCATCTTATGTACTCGTCGACGTCACCCGGCGTTCGCGCACTGCAAGTGTCGCATCGATCCCGGTGCTTCCATCGCGGTGCCCGCTCATGACAGTGCCTCGACCAGGGCTTCGCCGCTTTTGTAGATATCGCCGGCTCCCAGTGTCAGGACAACATCGCCGGGCACCAAGCGGCCAGCCAACTGCCGGGCAATGCTCCCTTTGTCGGCAATGAACTCGACATCCATATGGCCCTGGCGCTTGATCGCGTGGTACAGCGCTTCCCCGGTCACACCGGCGATGGCATCTTCTCCCGCGCCATAGATCTCAGTCAAAATCAGTCGATCCGCGCCTTCGAACGCGGTTAGAAATTCATCGAAGAGATCCTGGGTGCGGCTGTACCGGTGCGGCTGAAAGATCACCGTCAACGGACGCTTCCAACTGTCCCGGATGGCACCGATGGTGGCGCGAATTTCCACCGGGTGATGACCGTAATCGTCGATGATCAGAACGCCGCCGGCCTCGCCTTTGACTTCAAAGCGCCTATGGATACCGCTAAACGAGGCGAGGGCCTCGGCAGCGCGTGAAAACGGGAGTTCCAATTCGTGTGCCACCGCCACGGCGGCGAGCGCGTTGGTCGCGCTGTGGCGCCCGGGCAGTTGCAGCTTCAACTCCCCGAGCGGCTGGCCGTGGTGCAACACGGTGAATTTCACGCCGCCGGAGCTCATGTGCAAATCGCGTACTGAAAAATCCGCCTCCGAAGAGAGCCCGTAGGTGGCGTACCGTTTGCGCACTTTGGCCAACGCGGCGCGCACATTGGGATTATCGATGCACAAGATCGCCAGGCCGTAAAACGGAACTTTGTTGATAAAACCGAGAAAGCTTTCGTTCAACCGTTCCATGCTCTGGTAATAGTCCATGTGCTCGCGGTCGATATTGGTGACGATGGCGATGGTCGGCGTCAGCAACAAAAAGCTACCGTCGCTTTCGTCGGCCTCAGCGACCAGAATCTCCCCCTGGCCCATTCTGGCGTTCGTGCCGAGCATGTGAACGCGGCCGCCGATGACTATCGTCGGGTCGAGCCCGGCAGCGCTCAACACCGCCGCCGTCATCGAAGTGGTGGTGGTCTTGCCGTGGCTGCCCGCCACCGCGATGCCGTATTTCATGCGCATCAACTCGGCGAGCATTTCGGCGCGCGGAATCACCGGGATCTGCCGCCGACGCGCCTCGAGCACCTCCGGGTTCGCATATTTGACGGCGGTGGAGATCACCACCACCGAAGGGTTCGCGGACAAGTTGTCTTCCTGATGGCCGACGAAGATCTGAGCACCCAGCCGGCGCAGCCGGTTCGTCGCCTCGCTCTCTTGGAGATCCGAGCCGCTCACCATGTAACCGGAGTTCAGAAGGACCTCGGCAATGCCGCTCATGCCGATACCCCCGATACCGACAAAATGAACTCGATGTTTTTTGTGCAGCATGAAAATTCGGTTGTCACAATCAAGCTCGCGCTAACGCGTAGCATTCCTCAACTATGCGCGCCGCCGCCTCGGTCCTGCCGAGCGCCCGCGCCGCTCTCGCCATAGCGTCAATCTTCGGCCGGTCCGCTACGTAGACGCGCAAACGTGACGCCAACAAGGCGCCGCTAAGATCCGCGTCGAGAACCATCTCGGCCGCGCCGCGATCGGCCAACGCTTTGGCGTTCCAGCGCTGGTGATCGTAAATCGCAAACGGGTAAGGCACGAGTATCGCCGCCTTGCCGAAGGCGGTAAGCTCGGCCACGGTGGTGGCGCCGGCGCGACAGAGCACGAGGTCGGCGCGCGCGTACGCTTCATCCATTTTCTCGATAAACGGCAGCAGTTCCGCTTCGAGCGGCAAGGCGCCGTAAGCTTCCCTCATTGGCGCCACGTCCGCCTGGCCGGTCTGATGAATCACCCGCAGCCTGGACGCCAGGTCGCTCATCTGCCTGAGCGCGTCGATCACGGCGATATTGAGACGATGAGCACCGGCGCTGCCGCCGAACACTAATAAGGTAAATTTCCCGTCTCTATGGACCTCGGGGAGACTCCTCCAACGCACAGGATTGCCCGTCTCCAGAACCTTGCCGGTAGGCAGATAAGCCGCGCTGTCGGCATACGAAGTAAAAATTCTGTCGACCAAGCGCGCCAGCATCTTGTTGGTAAAGCCGGGCTGAAGATTCTGCTCCATGATCGCGCAGCGAATCCGGCGCAGTTTTCCCGCCAGCAGCAGCGGGCCGGAGGCATAGCCGCCGAGGCCGACGATGCAGTCGGGCTTGAATCTTCTGACGATCGCCAGCGATTGCAGCAGACCGGCGGGTACGCCGACCAGCGCATCCAGGTAACCCCGCATACCCCGGCCTTTCATTCCTTTCACCGTAATTGTCGCGAGACGAAACCCCTCGCGCGGCAACACCCGCGCTTCAATTCCGTGCTCGGTGCCGACAAATAAAATTTCCGTCATCGCATCACGCTGTTGAAATTCCCGCGCCACCGCCAATCCCGGGAACAGATGGCCGCCGGTTCCCCCGCCGGCCAGGATCACGCGCATCCTTACAGTCTCCTGCGCGAAAGCCCGAGCAACACTCCCACCGCCAGTAAGTTAACCACCACGGCCGACCCACCGTAGCTGATGAACGGCAAGACCAAGCCCTTGGTCGGCATGAGCCCCATGACCACGCCCATGTGAATGAGCGCCTGCAGGCCGAGAAAAACCGTTAGCCCAAACGCCAAATACTGCTCGAACGGTTCCTCGATTCTGGCGGTCAACCGAAACCCGCGCATGAGAATGATGCCGAATAAAGACAATACCAGTAGCGCACCGAGCAAACCCATTTCCTCGCCGATCACGGAGTAGACGAAATCGGTGTGCGCCTCGGGAAGATAGAAGAGTTTTTGCCGGCTTTCTCCAAGCCCCCTGCCCCAGAATTGGCCTGAACCGAAGGCAATCAGCGATTGAATCACTTGGAAGCCGCTGTTCGACGCATCGCGCCACGGATCCATAAACGTCATCAGGCGGCGCAGGCGATATTCGGCGGTCAACATGACATAACCGAGAACCGGCAGCGCCATCAGACCCGTGCTCATGAGATGGGGAATGCGGGCGCCGCCGATGAAAAGCATCAGGTAAAGCACCGCCGCCAGAATCAATGCCGTGCCGAAGTCCGGCTGCAGCAACAGCGCTGCCAGTAAGGCGCCGGCGACGATCAGATGCGGCAGGACGCCCACCGTAAACGTTTTGATCTTCTCCTGCTTGCGCGCCATGGAATAAGCCAGATAGAAAACCAGCGCGAGCTTGGCCAGCTCCGCCGGCTGAAACGCAAAGCCGGCCAATACGAGCCAGCGCCGGGCGCCGCCGCGCATGGCGCCGATGCCGGGAATGAGCACCAGGATCAAGGCGATAAAAGTCAAAGCCAGCAATGGATAGGCGAGGCGGCGCAAGGTTGCCGCCGGTATAATCGAACAGATCGCCAGTCCGACCAGACCCACTGTCATGGCAATCAACTGTTTGCGGAAGAAATAGGTGCCGTCGGCGAAACGCTCCTGGGAATAGAGATAGCTGGTGCTGAGCACCATCGTCAGTCCCACCGCCAATAAAGCGATCACCGAGAAAAATATCCATTTATCGACGGCCAGCGCCTCTCTCATAAAGCCTGAACCAAGCTCTTGAAGGCCCGGCCCCTTTCGGCATAATTGGCGAACATGTCGAAGCTCGCACAGGCGGGCGACAGCAAAACCACATCGCCCGGACGGGCATGCGCCGCGGCATCGCGCACCGCGGCGTCCAGACTGTCTACCTGCACCGTGTCGGTAAGATGGCCGAGAGCCCCGGCCATGATTTCTTTGGCGGCGCCAAACAGCACCAGGCGCCGCACTCTCTGCTTGATGTGCCCCTCCAGCGGCTCGTAGGCGCCGCCCTTGTCGACGCCGCCGGCAATCAAAATCACCGGCTGAGAAAAACTCGCCAGCGATTTTTCGACGGCACCCACGTTGGTACCCTTGGAGTCGTTGAAATAACGAACCCCGTCTTTTTCCCGGACAAATTCCAGACGGTGCTCCAGGCCGGGAAACGATTCCAGTGTTTGCTGAACGATCTCCGGCGCCACGCCGGCGGCCTTGGCTGCGGCAACGGCCGCCATCATGTTTTCGACGTTATGGACACCCTGGATTTTCACACGTGCCAAGGAAAAGACTTCTTCGCGCTCACCGTCGCGCCAGATGATTCTGTGGCGATCGGCAAAGACGCCGTTGTCGACTTCGGAAAAACCGATGGAAACTATGCCGGCACGGGTGCGGCCTCTCATTTCCCAGACGCGTGCATCGTCGCGATTGAGAACCGCAATGTCGTCTTTCTGCTGGGCGGTGAAAATCCGCTCCTTGGCGCGGACGTAAGCGGCGAAATCAGTATAACGGTCGAGATGATCCTCAGTAATGTTGAGTAGAACCGCGATGCGCGGCCGAAAGCGCTCCACCCATTCAAGCTGAAAACTGCTGACCTCGACCACTCCCCAGTGCCAATCCGCCGTGGCGGCGCCGATTAGCGGCGCCCCCAGATTGCCGCCGACGAAAGTCTTCATGCCGCTGGCTTTGAGAATTTCACCGATCAAGGTCGTCGTTGTGCTCTTGCCATTGGTTCCGGTAATGGCGATCAGCGGCATCGAAATAAATCGGCAAGCGAGCTCGATCTCGCTGATGATTTCAATGCCGCGCCGTTGGGCTTGCTGCAGCAAAACATTATTCATCGGCACACCCGGACTGGGTACGACCAGCTTCACGCCGTGAAGCCAAGCTGGCGTTTCGCCGCCCAACCGGTACTGAACGGGAACAGCGGCAAGCGAGATCATCTCCATTTTCAACTGGTCGGCCGGGCGCACGTCGCTGATCAGCACGTCCGCTCCTTGCCGCGCCAAAAAGCGCGCCGCTTCACAGCCGGTGCGCGCCAGTCCCACTACCATGACTTTCTTGCCTTTCAGCTCCATTGCTGGGTGCCATTTTCACCTGAGCTTCAGCGTGCTAAGACCTATGACCGCGCAAATGAACGCGATGATCCAGAATCGGACGATGATCTGCGGTTCTTTCCAACCTTTGAGCTCGTAATGATGATGAATCGGCGCCATTAAAAAGACCCGCTTACGCCGCAGCTTGTAGGAAGCGACCTGAAATATGACCGACAGCGCCTCGACGACAAATACGCCGCCGACGATGATCAACAGAATCTCGTTTTTCGTCATGACCGCGACCACGCCCAAAGCCGCTCCCAACGCCAGTGAGCCGACGTCGCCCATGAACATCTGCGCCGGATAAGCGTTGTACCAGAGAAATCCCAATCCGGCGGCTACCACCGCCGCGCAAAACACGCTCAGTTCGCCGACGCCGGCGACATAAGGGATTTGCAGATACTCGGCCAACTTCAAATGTCCCGTGACGTAGGCAATGACGGCATAGGTACCGGCGGCGATCATGACAGGTCCAATGGCTAAACCGTCGAGTCCATCGGTGAGATTCACCGCGTTGGAAGCGCCGACGATCACCAACATCGCGAATGGGATGTAAACCATGCCCAGGTCCGGTCGGAAATTCTTGACGAACGGAATGCCAAGCTCGGTGCTGAATCTGGGCAAATAGTAAAGTGCGACGGCGACCACGAACGCTACGGCAAACTGCCCGAGCAGTTTAGTACGTGGCCGCAGCCCCTTGCTGTTCTTCCGCGTGAGTTTCAGATAATCGTCGGCAAATCCCACCAGACCCGCTCCCACGGTGGCGAAAAGCGCCAGCAGCACATACGGATTTGCGACGTCCGCCAGCAGGACGGTTGAAATCGCTAGCGCCAACAGGATGAGCGCTCCGCCCATCGTCGGAGTCCCGGCTTTGATGGCGTGGGATGCCGGGCCGTCATCACGGATCTGCTGGCCGATCTGCTTTTGCGTCAGAGCTCGAATCAACGCGGGGCCGAGAAGAAACGACAGCAACAATGCCAGCAACGCGGCCATGGCGGCGCGGAACGTGATGTAGCGAAAAACATTGAAGCCCGAATAGGTGGTGTGCAGCGGGAAGAGCAGATAGTAAAGCAACGTCATTCCCCCTGTCGTAGCCCCTTCAGATCAGGCAAAACCAACTCCATCTTCATACCTCGCGAACCTTTGATCAGAAGCCAGTCGCCCTTCTTTATGCGGGCGCCCAGCCACCTGCCGATCTCACCATGGCTCCGGGCAACGAAAATCTGCTCGGGCTTCATGCCTCCGCGGAGCGCGCCTCTTTTGACGTCGGTCGCGCGCTCGCCTAAAAGGCAAACATAGTCGATAGCGGCCGCCGCTAGCTTTGCGCCGAGCTCAAAATGCTGCCTCCGGCTGTGCTTGCCGAGTTCGAACATATCGCCCAAGACTGCAATGCGCCGGCCGTCACCCTTGATCTTCTTCAGAGTTTCAACAGCCGCGGCCATCGACGCCGGATTGGCATTGTAGGCATCGTTGATGATGCCGATGCCGCGCCAGCTCTCCAGCTGCATCCGCATGGCATAAGGCTGCGCTCTTTCCAGGCCCCGGCCGATCGCCGTCATGCCGATGCCCAAAGCATGAGCCATAGCGGCAGCGCCCACTGCATTGGCGATATTGTGCCGGCCGACGAAGCAAAGTCGAACCTGACGCCGCTGCCGCCCGGCGCGAAGCGTAAAACGCGTTCCCGCGGCGCTCATCTCGCCACTCGTCTCGGCGCGGACTTCGCCGCCTTCGCCATAGGTTATTTTTCGGCCGCGATATTTTTCGCCGAGGCGCCGCACGCGCGGGTCATCCAGGTTGACCGCGATCGCGCCGCCGGCGCGCACACCGCTGAACAAAGCGCCCTTCTCCAGGGTTACTCCGGCAAGACTGTTAAGGCCTTCGAGGTGCGCCGCGGCCACCGAGGTGATCATGGCGACATCGGGCGCGGCGATCTCGGCCAGGCGCGCAATTTCGCCGGGACGATTCGTGCCCATCTCCATGACCGCCACTCGATGGCTCTTGCGCAAGCGCAGCAAGGTCAACGGCAGCCCCACCAGATTGTTGAAGTTCCCTTCGGTTTTCAAAACCGTTCCCTTGAGCGACTTGCCGTCCAAAGAGGCTTGCTGCAGAATCGCCGCGACCATTTCCTTGGTCGTGGTCTTGCCGTTCGAACCGGTAATCGCCAAAACCTTGGGCGCGTATCGCTCGCGCCGGAAATGAGCCAGATCTCCCAGCGCGCGCAAAGTATCCGGCACTTTGACGACGGTGATCCGACGGCGCTCGAGCGCGCGCACGGCGCGATGAACCACCAGACAAGCCGCGCCTCGTCTTGCCGCGTCTGTGACGAAACGATGTCCATCGAATCTGTCGCCCTTGAGGGCGACAAAAACAGCGCCTTTTTTTACTTTGTTCGAATCCGTCACGATTTCACCGAAGCGTTTCGCCGTCGCTTGGCCCTGCAGCCTGCCGCCGGTGGCCGCCAGGAGATCCTCGATCGTCCATGCCATACTCAATTCCGCTAGCGGCTCGCCTCATGAGTCAACAGCTCCCGGGCAATTTCACGATCGTCAAAATGAATCTTCTGCGTGCCGAGGATCTGATAGTCCTCATGTCCCTTGCCGGCGAGCAAAATCAAATCGCCGGGTTGCGCCCATGCCAAAGCAAGGCGAATAGCTTCGCGTCGATCGGGCTCGACGCCGTAGCCCGGCCGGGATGGCGGCGCAGCCGACCCGGTTTCGAGCCGGGGAATTCCGATCTTGCGCACACCGGATTCGATATCGTGAATAATTCGCTGGGGATCTTCGCTGCGCGGGTTGTCCGAAGTCAAAATCACGATGTCGCTTAGCCGCGCGGCGATCTCGCCCATGATCGGCCGTTTGCCCGGATCGCGGTCGCCGCCGCAACCGAACACGGTTAGAATTCTTCCAGAGGTCAGCGGCCGCACCGCGCCGAGAACCTTCTCGAGCGCGTCCGGCGTATGCGCATAGTCGACGACAACGGCGCCGCCGCGCGGGTTGTCGATTTTCTCCAGGCGCCCGGGAACGTTTTTCAGTTTAGCGATCCCTTCGACAATGGCACTTTCGGGGAGTCCCAGGGCAAAGCCGACACCGACTGCGCCGAGAATGTTCTCCAGGTTGGCGGAGCCGATCAGCGCCGATGAGAAATCGATGACGCGCCCTTTGACCTTTATTTTTCCACTCAGTCCGCCGACGCTAGTGCGCACTTGCAGCGGCTTTACGTCCCAAGGTCCATGTCTGCCGTAACTCCAGGTTGCCAGTCCCGCGGCGCGCGCCTTTTCAAGCAACTCAGGCCCCCTGGCATCGTCGCCGTAAATCACCGCCGCTTTGGCCGGTTTTGCACTGGCGGGCAGGTAATCGGTAAAAAGCCTGCTCTTGGCGGCGAAGTAATCGTTCATATCCTTGTGATAGTCCAAGTGATCGCGCGAAAGATTGGTAAACAGGCCGACATCGAAATCAACAGCGCGGACCCGTTCCTGCACCAGCGCATGGGACGAAACCTCTAGGACCGCGGATTTCGCGCCGTCGCGCGCCATCGCCGCCAAGAGCGCATGCAGATCTATGGATTCCGGCGTCGTATGATGCGACGGCGTCTCGCTGCCGCGGAAACGATAATTAATCGTCCCGATCACGCCCGGGTCCAACGCCGCCGCGGCCAGTATCGCCTCGACCAGAAAACTCGTCGTTGTCTTGCCGTTGGTGCCGGTGATACCGACAAGCTTGAGACGCCTGGAAGGCCGCCCATGGAAATGCGCGCTCCATAAGCCCATGGCCGCTCTCACTTTGCCGACGCGAATCCAGGTCGTCCCCGCCGGCCACACAGCGTCATGTTCCACAACCACCGCCGCCGCGCCGCGCTCAAGCGCTTGCGCGACAAACCGATGGCCGTCGAGCTTCTCACCGGGCACGGCAAAGAAAACCTCTCCCCTGGCCACTTGACGCGAGTCATAGGCCAGACCGCTCACTTCTTGATCAAGATCTCCCTGGGTTTGCTCGACCTCCTGCAGCGTCAAGAACTCCCTGAGACGCATGGCGGATCACCCCTGCAGATTCAGCACTAGAATACCGTTATCGTCCCAGCGATCTCCGGGTTCCGGCAGTTGTTTGACTACATAGCCGTTGCCGTGGATTTTTACTCTCAAGTTCAAGCTGCGAGATTTCTCCACCGCCTCACGTAAGCTGAGCCCGACAAAATCCGGCGCGCCGCCGCGGGCGCCTGCAGTAGCGGCGTTCTGGCTGCTTCTCTTTGGCGCGCGTCGAACAGCAAGCTGCGGCTGTGCCACCGGGGCGGGAATCAGCTCCGGCGCTCTCGAAGCGATGCCAAGGTGGCGCAAAGCACCGCGGGCGATATTTTGAAAAGCTGGAGCGGCAACCACACCGCCATAGACATTGGCTTCGGGCTCGTCGACGAGCACCATCAGAACGAGGCGAGGATCGTCGGCCGGCGCAAAGCCAACGAAAGATGCAACACGCTTGTGCGGATCGTAACCGCCATTGACGAGATCGGCCTTTTGCGCCGTGCCGGTTTTGCCGGCGACGTCGAAGCCCTCGACCTTGGCCATGGTGCCGGTACCGCCGTCGCTGGTCACCTCTTTCAGCATGGAGGATAGCAATCGCGCGGTCTTTTCCGATATCACCCGGCGCACCACATGCGGCCGGTTCTCGACCAGCACTTCGCCCTTGGCACTCACCGCGCGCCGCACGACATAGGGCCGCATGAGAAAACCGCCGTTGGCAACCGCGGCGTAAGCCATGACCATCTGCAACGGCGTTGCGGAAAGTCCCTGCCCAAAGGCATGGGTCGCCAGGTCTACCGCCGACCACTTCTCCGGCCGGCGTAACAGCCCAGGCACTTCGCCGGGCATATCGACGCCCGTCAGCTGGCCAAAGCCGAATTTCTCGATGTATTTGAAATAGCGGTCTCTTTTGAGCTTGTCGGCGACTTTGGTAAAGCCGATATTGCTCGAGACCTGAAGAATCTTGTGAAACGGCAACCAACCGTGCCGATGGGTATCGTGGATGATTTTGCCGGCGTAGCGGTACTTGCCGTCCTCACAGAAAAACAGATCCTCTTTCCCGACGATGCCTTCTTCGAGCGCGGCGGCCGCCAGAATGGTTTTAAAGGTGGAGCCCGGTTCGAAGCTATCGGTCACCGCCCGATTGCGCCGCTGCTGGGAAGACTCCGTCGAATAGTTGTTGGGGTTAAACGCCGGGTAATTGGCCAAGGCTAGAATCTCGCCGGTGCGCGGATCCACCGCAATGGCGACGCCGGCCTTTGCCCGGTACTTGGTAATAGAGGATTCCAATTCCTTTTCGGCAAGATGCTGAATCGATGTGTCCAGGGTCAAATGAATATCGCCGCCGGGCGGAATCTGCAGTCCCTCAACTCCTTCCACAAGCACCCGGCGCCCGAGAGCGTCGCGCTCGGCCACCGATGAGCCCGGTTCGCCGCGGATGTAATCATTGTAACGCAGCTCCAGACCTTCCAACCCCTCTGAATCGCGGCCGACAAAACCGATCACCTGGCCGGCCAACTGACCCTGGGGATAGTAGCGGCGCGGCTCATAAAACATGCCGATACCCTCAATATTGAGCTCTTGAATCCGCCCCGCCTCACCGGGAGAGATCTGCCGTTTGATCCAGACGAAAGGTTTGGCCGAACTGAGTTTTTGTTTTAACTCCGCCTGGCTGATTTTCAAGATCCGGGAAAGATCGCGACCGGCTTTGGCGATATCCTGAATGCGGTGCGGACGCGCGTAAACCGACTGTCCTTCCATGCTCAACGCCAGCGGTTCGCCGCCACGATCCACCACGGCGCCCCGTTTGGGAAGGACGGTCCATTCTTTAAGGTGTTGGCGCTGGCCCAAACGCATGAGCTTGTCGCCCTCGATCACCTGCAGATAAAAAGCGCGGCCGCCGACCACCAAGAACATCGCGATGAACAGAATTCTGGCGATGCCCAGCCGCACACGGCTTGTCTGAAGAGCTCGTCTCATGGCAGTACGATGACCTGCCCTTTCTCGGGAGGCACCAGTCCCAGCCTGCTGCGCGCCATCGCTTCCAGACGGTCCAGCGACGTCAACGTCGCCAGTTCGACTTTTAATTCACGGTTCTCCTGCTCCAACCGCGCCTGCAACTTCGCCGTCGTCGAGAGCACGTAGCCCATATGCACCACCTGCAATCGCAACCAGACGTGCAGCAAGCCGAGAATAAAAATACAGAACCCGAGCGCGCATATACCGAGCCAATGGCGCTGCCCTTTGCGGTGGGTGCGCCGCTTCGGCCGTTCCACCTTGGCGGCTGTGGCACGCGGTTGCATCTTGATGGCGTTGGCGGTTTTGGTCTTCATATTCGTACTACGGCGCGCAATTTAGCCGAGCGCGCGCGCGGGTTGGCCCTGACTTCTTCGGCCGAAGCGACGATCGGTTTTCGCGTCAGGCGCCGCGCCTTTTGACTCCAGCCGCACTCACACCGGATCACCCTCGGAGGACATAGACAGCTCTGCGTCCACTTTCGAAAAGCGTTCTTTACGAGCCGGTCCTCTAGGGAATGAAACGAGATAATCACCATCCGGCCGCCGGGCCGGAGCCATTCATAGCCGCGTTCCAAAACCCGCTGCAGCGCTTCCAACTCGCGATTCACGGCAATTCTCAACGCCTGAAAAGTCTGCGTCGCCGGATGACGGCCGTGGTGACGCGCTTTCTTGGTTGCGGCCACGATCGCCGCAAGCTCGGTTGTCGTCTCAATGGGACGTTCTTTGCGCGCCGCGACAATCGCCGCGGCAATACGGCGGGCTGCCGGCTCTTCCCCGTAGTGCGCCAGTATCTTCGCGATCTCCGCGACGGGAAATGCGTTGACGATTTCGCCAGCCGTCAACGGCTGGCTACGGTCCATGCGCATGTCCAGCGGCGCGCTTGTTTGAAAACTAAAGCCCCTCTCTGCAACATCGAAATGATGCGACGAGACGCCCAAGTCCAAGACCACGCCGTCGACCGGCGCCCAGTTGATTTGCGTCAAAATATCTCCTGCGTTCTCAAAGCTCGTCCGTCGAATGGTCAACCGGTCCTGGTAGCGGCTCAAGCGCCGCTGCGTTGCCGTGGTCGCGTCTTCGTCCCAATCAAGCGCCAGAACCCGCCCGTCGGGACTGCTGCGAATGAGTATCTCCTCCGTGTGACCGCCTCCTCCCAACGTCCCATCGAGATACCGCTCCCCCGGCTGGGGCTTAAGGAGTCCCATCACCTCCTGAAGCAGAACCGGAGTGTGAGCGAAGTTCATTTAGTGACTGGTGCCGTCCCCCTCCCAGTCGTCGTCGAAGCTCTCTATGGCGTCTTCGAGAGAGGTGTAGTCTTCAAAGAAGCGGTCCATACCTACCACCTTGAAGATGTCGCGCAGGAACGGGCTCATACCGGCAAGCTTGAGATCGCCGTTCAAATTTCTCAGCAGCTTCATACGCTCGAGCAGCACGCCGATACTTAAATAGTTGATGTGATCTACCGACTTGAGATTGAGAACCACTTTTAAACGGTCTTTCTCAATCAGCCCGCCGATCACGTTTTTGATCCGGATCATCTCACGGAAGTCGATATCGCCCGCGATGTCGATCACCGAAATATCCTGGATGGTTTTTTGCGGCAGCATTCCTCATTCTCCTTTCTTCAACCCCGGGAGGCACCCCATCGAATCACAATCCCAACTCACCGAGAAAATCCGGGTCCTGCATCAGCTTCCCTTCCGCTTCAGCAAAGATCTGCTTCCAGGTCTCTTGGTCCCAGACGCGAAACTTCTCGAGGGCTGAAACAAGAATCACATCGCGCTTGAGATCGGCATACTTTCGCAGCTGTGGCGGGATCAGGATCCGGCCTTGTTTGTCCAGCACGCACTCGGATGCGCCGCCGAAGTAAAAGTTCTGAAAGAGCACCATGCGGCGTTCGAATTTCGGCTTCTTGCGGATTTCGTCTTCCAGGCGCAGCCATTCGTCCATCGGATAAACGTCGAGACAGCGCATGCCATCGATGACAAAGTTAGTCATCATGATCCGCTCGTCACCCTTCCCCAGCAGGACGTCGCGGAACTTCGCTGGAATGCTCAATCTTCCTTTGCCGTCTAAAGTATGCTCAAAGCTGCCGCGAAACATTCAAGGCCCCAGTCGTTACACGCACATCCAATGGGAAATTATCCCACTTTCTACCACCTATGCGCACTTATAACTTCACGACTAGGCACTGTCAATAAATTTGTTTGGATTTTTGCGGCTTTTTACGATTTTTACGCGAGGGAACGCCAAACCCGACATGATCGTGCCAAAGCGGAGTGAAACCTGGAGAAAGCGCGATTAGGTAATCAGCGAAAACTGGCCGACATGGGGAGTGGGATGGCGGCCCAAAAAAGTGAGCGGGTTAGCGCGAGATTGAAGAGGCGCTCCCCGACGGAGTCGAGCGCCCTACAAACTGGCTAAAGTGGATCGATAAGCCGGATTCTGTCGTGAACCGCAACAAGGTTCACAGCGATCATTCATCTTGTCCCGGGATTGCTCCCGGGATCGAGCGACCTTACCCGAGGGTCTTGGGCGGACCACCCAACCCTCCTATTTGGTCTTGCTCCAGGTGGGGTTTGCCAAGCGTCCACCATCACTGATGAACCGGTGAGCTCTTACCTCGCCTTTTCAACCTTACCCGCCTTGCGGCGGGCGGTATGTTTTCTGTGGTACTTTCCCCCGATCACTCGGGGCCGCCGTTAGCGGCCACCCTGTCCTGCGGAGTCCGGACTTTCCTCCCCTCGCAGACACTATGGACGCGAGGAGCGATCGCTTGATCCACTTTAGCCTGACTATGCCTGCCGGCGCGCCTCGTCGATGCCGCGATTAGCCAACCGATCGGCTATCTTGTTGGCTTCCCGATAGACGTGAACGATGCGATAGCTGGCGAAACGGTTGAGCAGATCCATCGCCTTTGAAAAGAGAATCTTCAACTTGTCATCTTTGACGCGGTACTCGCCATTCAACTGGCGCACCAGTAACTGCGAATCGCTTTGTACGCGTATTCTTTTGGCGCCCATTTCCAAAAGCGCCTCAAGGCCCATTATCAGGCCTTCGTATTCAGCGACATTGTTAGTCGCCCGACCGAGATAGCGGCTCAGTTCTTTTACCACGGTGCCGTCGGCGGCGCGAATCACAGCGCCGCATCCGGCTTCACCGGGATTGCCGCGCGCCGCTCCGTCAACCATGAGAAGCCACTCGTCTGCTACCGCCATCATTGAAAAATAAGCTTGAGCTCGATTAGAAAACAACACTTTTATGGTATGCCGCAGGCTCCGGCGTCAATGTGGTTAGTCTATGGCGGAAAGCGTTCGCTGTTAAACAGCCAGAAGCCCATGCACTGGCGTTCGATCGGCTGGCGCGCTAACCAACGCCGCGAGCAATCAGGCTGTTTTTTCCTGTGGCTCGGGAGCCTTGTAGTAAATGATGCGTTGGCAGCTGGGGCAGAGGTTTACCTTTTCATTGCGGATAATCTCATTCCACAGCTGCGGCGGAATGTTCATGTAGCAACCCTGGCAGATACCTCCGCTGGCTTGCACCACTGCTGTACCGCCGCGCCGCGAGAGAATCAGTTCGTAACGCGACATGAGATCGGCGGCAATCTCAGCTGCGATGCTCTGTCGGCGCCGGCATGCTTCATCCACCGTTTGATCGATGGCGGCGATCTGCGATTGCAATCCCTCCTGCTTCTGTTGCCACTCCCCCTCGGCTTGGATAAGCTCTTCCTGCCTGTTTTTGATCTCGTTCTTAATCCCGTCAATCTCGACCATCATCTGGAGCAGTTCTTCCTCGAGTTCACCGTTGGCTTGCCGGATCTGGTCGATTTCGCGTTGTAACGCTTGCAGCTCCTTGACGTTTTTAATGCGGTTCATGCGCATCCGTTTATCCATGGCTTTTTTGCCGTCATCCTGAAGCAGACGATCTTTCTCCTGGCGCAATTTTTCCTTGGCGGCGCAGGCGGCTGTCAGCGCTTCTATTTCCTGCTTTTTTGCTTCAATGATTCGCTGCTTGTCTTGCAGTTCTCCCAATATTCCTCGCTTGGTGCCGGCGTGTTCTTTTATTTCCCGATCGACGATCTGTAACGAGGCCAAAATCTCAATCTGTGCGCGCAACTTTATCTCCCCTCTCAACAAAAAAAATGCACCCGGAGGGTGCATTTGTAGAACGCGATTGCTGGTTTACATTATGGTGTTTTATACGTGCTATTCTCAAACCGTGTAAATTCTCCTGTCAGTTATTCTTATATCGTATTTGCCTTGTTGTAAAGTAGCTTCAGCCGACTTGATGCTTGAGCGGCGGCGCACGAGTGAGCGCAGTTCTAAAGGCCCAGTTTGCCGGGATTCATGATACCGTTGGGATCCAGCGTCGCCTTGATGCGGCGCATGATCTCGAGACCGCACCCATGTTCCTCCGCCATCAGCGGCGCAAGCTTGGTCCCCACGCCATGGGTGTACTCCATCGATCCCCCCATGTCTTGAGCCAGCCTGAGCAGCTCATCGACGGTGTCTTGCAAAACCAGCTGCGCCTGACTGCCCGCGCGATCGTCAATACCCAGGCGCAGTGAAAACAACTCCGGGCGAATCCATAACCCGCTCTCCTGAACGCGCACGCCGCGGCTTTCAGCAATTTCCATGGCCGTCTTTCTAAATGACAACACCTTCGAAGCCGGCAGCGCCACATGAATCCAATCGCGATAAATACCGTCCTTGCCGCGCTGACGCCGTTGTAGGCGGTTGGCCATAAAAAGCCGCGCAATAGCATGACGATCGCGCCAAAAACTTTCGGCCTCATGAGACGCCAGCTCTCTGGCGCCGTTTTGCAAGAGAACCGTGACAGCCATCTTGTCTTCCGCGGCGACAATTTCCTCGCTCCCCTCAAAAGCCAGGTAAAGCAGCGCGCCGGGCGTATGCTTGTTATTCTCATCGCCGAAATCAAGCAGCGCCGGCTGCAGCCTTTTGGTGAATGCCTTTTGAATGGCCCCATAGCCGTGTTCGAAAGAATCGAAAGCCAGGGCATGAAAAACTCGCTTCTCCGGCGTAGGGAATATCTTCACCGTAGCCTCGGTGACAATACCAAAGCAACCTTCGCCACCGATGAAAAGAGATTTCAGCGATAAGCCGGTCGAGGACTTAGGCACCGCTCGGGTGCGGAGGATCTGTCCATCCGGCATAACCGCCTCGAGACCAAGCGTCTGGTCGCCCATGGAACCATAAAGTCCGGCGCGGTATCCGACACTATTAGTAGATATTGCGCCGCCGACTGTTGCCACCGGCAGAGTCCAGGGATCATGGCCGAGAATGAAGCCGTGCTCGTTCAAGCGCTGATCCAACGCTTCCAAGACAATCCCCGCCTGCACGCGAGCCAAGCCGCCTACGGGATCGATCTCCAGAATTCCGTTCATTCTTCTGAGATCCACGACGATTCCTGGCCGCAGCGAAAGAGCCGCGCCCATCAGCCCCGAGCCGCCGCCGTACGGAATAAGCGGCACCTTTTCTTCGTTGGCCATGATAACAATTCGGCGAACTTCATCCACCGAGCCGGGAAATACCGCGCATGCCGGAAGAACCGGCGCCGGCCTGTTATGCGGGTGAATACGCGCTTCGCTCAGGGCGTCCCATGACAGCTCGTCAAGCCGCGCGGCATCGGTGACAATCCATTGGGGATCGGTGATGGCCGCGAGCCTCTCGGTCAGGTTCTTCATGTTGGCTCAACTTTTGACGGATGGGCTTTGAGTCGTCGCCTGGAATAGATTTATGTCCGGAACCACTTGGTTAGGTAGAATATAGCCCAACCGTGCCATAGCGACAAAGCGCCAGGAAAGCGAAAGCGGCGGTGCCAAGCTATTCGTCCCGTATGGGTGTTGGGTGGATGTCTTTCAGCCGGCGGCGCAAGCATCCAAGTGAAACTCGCGGGTGGCAGGCAACCTTCAAGCGCTGTGGACGTGAAGCTTGCGCCTCGTCCTGCGCTTTCTTACCCGTAGGCAAATCCGATTAGTAACCCTCTATGATGCATTCTTCGACGCCGTCGGGACAAATCGCGGCGGCATGACTAAGAGGCAACTTATGAGTGCCGCCAAGGTGATCGATGAGCCCGACGCGGCTGACGAAGCCGGTACGATGCTCGATGCAAAAGAAAGGCGCGTCCACAGTCACCGGCTGAGGCGCAAAATAGTAGGGTGCGTGATAGTACGGCGGGTAATAATAATAGGGCGGCAATATGACAACCGGCGCCGGGCGCCGGTGAGTATGGCGGCGGTTTTGCCGGGGCGCCGGAACCTGACGGCGGCTGGAGCCCGACGCCTGCAGCGCGGCGGACAAGGTCTGCGCATCACTACGGCGCGTCGCGCCGGAGGCCGAGGCCATTGCTGGAAAACCCAGCAACACGGCACAAGCAATCGCAGTCTTTCTAAACGCAACCAACGAAAACCCTCGACAAACCGACATACTCATGCGCATCCTCGGTATAGTAGCGAGCGGCCATTTGAATAGACGATCCATGAGCACATTTGTTAGTGTCTCCGCCGAAGCGCGCGTGTTCAATAGTTCAATGGCTCAACCGCCGCTTCGCAGCTATTCAACCTCGGCTTTGCTGCTTATCGAGCGCCGGGTTCCAGTCGTTCCAACGTTCCAGATGCTCCAATCGTAAGAACCTCCTGAACACATGTTAGATCAAATCTGGAACGATTTGCCGCGCCAAGAACGCCAAGGAAATCTTCGAAACGGATTCGTCGGTCTCTGTCTTAACGTTTGGAACTCTGGAACATCTGGAACTAATGGAACGCTTAGCCGATCCGACCCTTGAACCGTTGAACGACTCTTTTTTGTCTTGATCAAACCGCCTGCTGCAGGATAACTTTCCTGATTAATCTTCATGTTGCCGATCCTCCTGGGCCTTTTCGGCTCTTTCTGGTTTGCCGTTTCGATGGTCTTCATCAATCGAGGGGTTTTGGCCGTCGACTACTTCCGCGGCCTGCTCGCCAACCTCGGAGTGAACGCGCTGTGCTTGTGCCTCTATCTGTCGTTGTCTTCGGATCGCATCGATCTCGGCGCGCCCGCCAATCTGATTTTCGTGATCATCGGCATTTTCGTTCCCGGCGTGTCACGCTTTTTTATCTTCAAGGGGATGGAGCGTCTCGGCGCATCGATTTCCTCCTGCCTGACCAACAGTACGCCACTGTTCGCCATCGTCTTTGCCGTTTTCTTTCTTGGCGAACGGCCGACGATGACCAATCTTCTGGGCGCTCTATCGATCGTTACAGGCATCGTATGGCTGTCATGGCGCGGAGCGGCCAAAACCTGGCGCAGCCGCGATCTTCTCTTCCCGCTAACCGCTGCCTTCTTATTCGCAGCGCGCGACAATCTGGTCCGAGTCGGCGTGCTGCAGATTGACTCGCCGGTGGCCGGCGCAGCGATTGCGTCGCTGGTCTCCCTGGTCACCATGACGCTGCTCTATTTTATTTTTGCCGAAAGAAAACCGCTGGGCAATTCCGGCGGGTATGGGTTGGCGCTCTTCGGCATTTCCGGCTTTATGAATTTTCTCTCGTACGTCTTCATCTACACCGCTCTGAGCATGGAACGAGTGTCGCTCATTTCACCGCTGGTGAACGCCTCGTCCCTTTTCGTTCTACCTCTTTCGATCTTTTTCTTAAAAGGCGTCGAGAAGCTAACGCCGCGCAAGATCGGCGCTACCGGGCTGGTGATACTGGGAGTCGTGCTGATTTCATGGGAAAAACTGTGAGGCTCGCGGGCGAACAAGCGCTTCGTTCAGCCGAGACTAGCGCGCCGAAGTCTGCTCAAGGGAGCAGTCTCGGAGGCAGCGACGTCGAACAGCTTTAGAGATCCGGCGTCATGCTTGCCGATAAACCCGCATTGTTCCGGAATTTACGGCAAATGACCGCCTGAGGTCAAATCGTGTGATTGTCTCGGAGGCTCGCCTCTCGACGACTGTCACAGTGGATGATCGCGCTCTAACTCGACGGCACGTCAAGCGCATCGATCTTGGCGTCACCGCTTCGAGCATTGGCGACCGAGTCGCCGCTTTCATCGCTGCCGCCAGGCACGATGCCCTTGAGCAACGGCAGCTTTTTATCACGAAAAGCCAGAAACGCCTGTAGCTCGGCGCCAGTCAATTTTTCCTGCGCGGCAGTTTTGACATTGAGAAAATTTATTTTGCGGCCTTTGTTGAGCATTTCAAAATGCAAGTGAGGCCCCGTCGCATGTCCGGTCTGACCGACGTAACCCACCAACTCGCCTTGCGAAACCGATTTGCCGGCGCGGAGTCCTTTGGCGATTCTGGAAAAATGCGCATAACGCGACACGTAACCATTGTTATGCTGCACTTCGACCATCTTGCCGTAGCCACCCCTGGTGCCGGCAAAAGTCACCCGGCCATGGCCGACGGACACTACCGGCGTTCCGGTCGGCGCGGCGTAATCAATGGCTTGATGGGGTCTGACGGTGCGGAAAATCGGATGCCGGCGATTGAGATTAAAAGACGATGAGATTCGACTGTAACTCAGTGGCGCCCGCAGAAAGGCTTTCATCAAAGTCCTGCCGTGCGTGTCGTAGTACGAGCCCTTGTCGTTGTTGCCTTTAAAATAAAAAATTTGATAAGGCGATCCGCCGGCTTTAATTTTGGCCGCGAGCACGCGGCCTTTCTCGCTCTGGCCGTTGGCATAACGCTTTTCTTCGAGAACCACCGAGAAATCATCGCCGCGGTGGATGTCGGAGAAAAAATCGATGTCGTGTTCGAACAGGTCGGCCAGCTTATGAACATGTCCGGGCGACAGCCCGGCGCCGACACCGTCCTCGAAAAGACTCGCGCTGATGCTGCCGCGTACGACTTTGGTGGCGCGTACATAGGGAATTTCTACGCGTTCCGCCACCCAGCCTTCCTCGGTGGAGAGGATACGCACCAGCGCGCCGCTCGTGGCATGTTCCAGTGACTGAATAGCCGTGCCGTCTTCGTTGTAAAGGAGGCGAAAGCTGTCGCCGGGACGCATTCTTCTCGGATCATAAAAAGGTTTGAGCTTGTTGATCAGATCGTTTGCCGGAGCGCCCTGAAGCCCGTGTTTCATCAACATGGCGAGCAGGGTATCGCCACGACCTAAGGTCAAATCTACGGTTTTCGGCGCCGGCTCGCTCTGCGCTTCTTCCGCGATCAGCGGAGTCGAAGAACCGCTCGGATTATCTGCCTGGGAGTTTTCATTGAGAATTGCGAGGTCCCCGCCGGATCGGAAATCCTGGAAGGGCCACGGCGCGAGCAAAAAGTACACTGCTGCAAGGATGCCGAGGAGAATGCCGAGTGCCCCCGTGCGGCGCCTGCGCTCCAGAGGGTAGAATCTGTCCAAAGAATTCCGGCGGTAGAACAACTTTCTTCTCATCATCACCTGCCTCTGAGTAGAATTTTTTATTTCTTACATCATCGTGCTCAAGTGAGCAAAGCGTGAGCCAAAAAAATTTGGCGCGAAGTCCCGGGCAATTAAGCCTTAGTGCAATGTCGGTTTAGAATCGTCATCCTTGCGGCCGTGGACCAGGTGAAAGCGACGCCGGATTCGCGCTAAACGGCGCTGGTCGAGGTAAAGCTTGAAACGATCCATTGGATTTCCCCAGCGAAGATACAGATAACCGAAGAGCATGCCGCCCAGGTGCGCCACATGGGCTATGCCGCTTTGCCCCGAGACCATGGAGGAGTAAAGCGAAATCGCGCCGATGATCAAGACAAAATATTTCATCTTGATGGGAAAAAGAAAATAAAAGTAAACGATCTGGTTCGGATAGATCAAACCGTAGGCCAGCAGGATACCGTAGACTCCGCCGGAAGCGCCGATACTCGGAATCATCTGGCCCGGCGCCAGCACAGTGTTGAGAATGCCGCCGCCGACCACTGAGATAAAAAAGTATTTGAGAAAGAAACTGCTGCCCCAACGTCGTTCCAGATCGCAGCCGAACATCCACAACGCGAGCATATTGAACAGGATATGAAAAAGCCCGCCGTGGAAAAACTGGTAGGTAAAAAGTTGCCAGATGTAGAAATCTTGCCAGACCCGTTGGGGCACGAGCCCGAAGAAATAAAGCAGCCCGTGACCGGCAAACGTCTGAAGAATGAAGATGGCAATATTGGCGATCAGCAGAAATTTCACTGCGGGAGTGAGACCGCCGCCGAACGTCGAGTATCGAGTCTGGTATTGCACGCTGATACAGCTTAACGAGTGATCGCGAAAATTGGAAGGCCGCGACGAAAAAAGCTGACGTACTCTGTCCGAGATTTCGCCGAATGCTTGGCGCTGGAAAGAAAGCTCGTTCAACCGTTCAACGGTTGAATAGGCGCTGCGCGCCTATTCAATGTCAGAACGCAGAGACCCGGTTCCAAAGGTTCCAAGGGTTTCAACTGTTCTAACCGTATGAACGTCCTAAACCGCAACCGCTGGGATCTGAAGCTTGAAGTGTCGACGATTTCTACTCCGAACTTGGCGCCCTTTGCGAGCTTTGCGTGAGGTAAATTTCTTTTAAGCCGAAAAACCTCTTCGGTCGCTCTAAAACTGGAACCTATGGAACTATTGGAACGACTGGAACGCGCGCTTGCGCGCTCGCCATCGTGCGCTTGACAGCTAAACATTGCTGAACTATCTGTCGAAAGACCCGAGAGAGGAACTTGAAAATGAGCATTAGAGGAAAAACAGCAGTCGTCGGTATCGGCGAAACGCCGACCGACCGGCTTGGCGGCAAAGCCGGTGAGCCGCGAAAATCCACCGCGGAGTATCTCGCGTGGGCCGCCCGGCTGGCGATGGAAGACGCCGGCCTGTCGAAAAAAGATTTCGATGGGCAGGGTTTGGCCGCCATCTACACAACCAACCATTCACAGCCTTTCTGGCCGGAGGAAGTGGCCGCGATTCTCGGCATCACGCCGGGCGTTTCTCTCGCCGGCGGCAACGGCGGCGCCAGCTCGGTGTCGCTGTTGGGGCACGCGGCGGCCGCGATCGTCGCCGGGCTTTGCGACCGGGTGCTCGTGATTGCCGCGGCTGCGCCGTTTAGCGAACCCACGCCTCACCGCGGCACGCCCGCCGATACACGCGACTACGAGATGCCCTTCGGCGTCATGGGGCCCAACTGTAAAATTTCCTTCGTCATGAGCCGTTACATGCATGAGTCGGGCATGACCGAAGACCACTTCGGTAAGATCGCGGTCACCGGCCGCTATCACGCATCGCTGAATCCGAACGCCTATCTAAAAAAACCCATTACCATCGAAGATTACAAAAAATCTCGTCTGATCTCAGATCCGATCCGTCTCTTCGATTGCGTCATGCCCGCCAACGGCGGCAAAGCCTATATCATGACCTCCGCAGAGCGCGCCAATAGCATGCGCAAACCGCCCGTGTACCTGCTCGGCTGGGGCGAGTGCAACAACTCCAGCTACGGCCCGCGTTACCGCGCCAACCCGCTCATTACCGGCATCGAGCAAGCCGGCAAGCGCGCTTTTGCCATGGCCGGGGTCACGCATAAAGATATTCGCTGTCTGAATCTCTATGACGACTACATCCCGATCGTCATGCTGCAGATCGAGGACCTTGGTTTTTGCGCCAAAAACGATAAAGCGTTTTTCGAGAAGACCGATTTCACGTTCAAAGGCGATCTGCCGATTCAAACCAGCGGCGGCATGATCAACTGCGGACAACCCTCGACGACCGGCGGCATGTTGCACGTGATCGAGACGGTGCGCCAGCTGCGCCGCGAAGCCGGCGAGCGCCAGGTGCCGGATATAAACTTCGGCATCTCGACCGGTGTCGGAGCGGTCAATTACGGCAAAAATTTCGGCTGCACCGCGGCGGCAATTCTGGGCAATCAACTTTGATCGGCAGGAGCAAGCGTTCCAGCTGTTCCAATAGTTCCAAAGGTTCCATACGTTCTCGTCGATAAAGAATGAACCGACGCGCGAGTTTCTAGTCACCAGGAGTTTTCCTGGCATACTTGGCGTTCTTGGCGCGAAAGAGGAACTGTTCCAAGGTTCTACAGTTCAAAAGATTCGGTTATGTCACTCAAGACGCTTTTACGGTTGGAACCTTGTATCTTAATTCTGAGGTATGGTGGTTATTACAGATGATGGACAGATGGAAGATTCGCAGATCCGACATTGAATAGGCGCGCAGCGCCGGTTGAACTTTTGAACGATTGAACCAATGCCGAAGGCAGTGAGGCGGAGAACACGAAAGGTTTTGTACTATGGCGGAAAACACTGAAGAGATCTTAAAGCCGTTGCCAGAAATCACTTCGGTCAACCAGTCGTTCTGGGACGGCGCCAAAGCCGGCAAGCTCATGATGCAGAAATGCCGGGACTGCGGCTCCTGGGTCTTTTGCCCGCGGCCGTTTTGCGTCGAATGCAACAGCGACAAACTTGAATGGGTACAGCTCAGCGGCCGCGGCCGGGTTTTCTCCTTCACGGTGATCCGCGAAGTTGTCGGCCGCGCCCTGCGCGGTTTTGCGCCGGATATCCCTTACGTCACCGCCTGGATCGATCTGGACGAAGGCCCGCGCTTCTGCAGCAACGTCGTCGAATGCCCAATCGATAAAGTGAAGATCGATATGCCGGTCCAGGTGGTTTTCGAAGACAGCGGCCGCGGCGTGACGTTGCCGAAGTTCAAACCAGCGGCGTAGGAGTCGCGTTTCTGACGTTCGTGGCGTTATTGCGTTTAACTGAAGACCGGAGACGGAAGACCGGAGACCGGCATCCCTAACTTCGAAATTCGCAATCCGCATTTCGCAATTCCTTCGCTCCTTGCTCCGTGCTCCGTGCTTTTCCCAAACCCAACACCCAGAACCCATCCTGCTCTTTGCGCTCGGTTCCCCTATAGCCAAAAAGTCAGAGATCATAAATCAGCAAAGTTCCAGGACTACG
>CAYZXN010000209.1:0-3726 GCA_964482425.1 uncultured Syntrophobacteraceae bacterium
GGCGCGGCAAATAGCCCCGCGTAACGCTAAAGTCCCGCAAATCAACGATGGCTTCGTGCTCTGCGTATAAGGCATGAAAGTGCGGCGGTCCATGCTCGCGCCAAAACATCTGAATCACGATACCGTAGAACACGCTGATCGTCGGCATCGTCACACCGTCTTAAAGCTCGTCACGCCCTTCGCCTTCATCGTCTGAACCGCGTTGGTCTTAAGCTGATCGTTGCCAGCAAATCCTTCGTCGAGACAAACCGCTCGTTCCGGTTTGCGATCGGCCATAGCCTTAATCAAGTCGTGGGTCAACTCTTGCTCCAGACAAACGAGTAACAAACCATCAGCAACGCTGTAGAACGTTTTCCCAGCTTCATTTACCTTTTCGACTGTGGTTGCCAGCGGATAACCGCTCTTGAGCAGGAGTTCATAAAGCAGATCATCGTCCGTCCGCCCATCGCGTACGTTCGGCAAACGCGTGCCGCTGATCCGAGTTCCCGAGGCTTGCCCCAGCAGTAATGCAACAGCCACCGCTTGTAGCACCGCGCCCTCGACTCCCATTGCGTGAGCGTGGATGATCCGCGCCGATTGCCTGGCAACTTCAATCATTTCGTCGGCCGACTGGTAATAGACCAGAGCGATCGGAACCACTCGCATAGCAGCGCCATTTCCATATGAGCCTGCGCCGGCGAATAACATGTGACTGGCCTGATCCCATGGCACCCCTTTTCGCAAGAGACTAAAAACCTGCGGCGGTCCGGCCCCATATCCACGCCACGGCTCTTCTTCGTAATTGCGCGCAAAGGTCTCGGCCATATGAGCCCCATCGAAGCTTTGCTTTGCCAACAACGATTCGGCCACCCCCAAAGTCATGTGAGTATCGTCCGTATAGCGCCAAAAACTATGCTCGTTTTGCAATGAAGCTGGCGCAGTACGTTTGGCCAGCAGAATTTGACTGACGGACGGCATACCCTCGAACGGAGCGCCCAAAGCATCGCCCACGGCCACGCCAAGAAGCGCACCGCGAAACTTTCTTTTCAATTCTTGGTCATCCATGGCGAGCCCACCTTCACTATGGTGATATGCGGGTTCTCTTTCTGGAAGTATTCGAGATGCCAATCGGATGCGAAAAGTACCACTGAGTCACCGCTTTGGTCACGGCACTGTAATGCACCGCTGCCCAGAGTCAGTCCATTTCTGGCTGCGCTGGTGGTTTTGATCCAGCGAGCACATGTGAATGGCAGGCGTTCAACACAGGCCTCCACGCTATACTCTTGGCGCAAGCGAGCCAACACTACGTCGAACTGCAGGGCTCCTACAGCAGCGAGGATCGGCTCGCGCCGGGCGCCGCCTTCAGCATACATGACTTGCACCGCCCCTTCTTCCTGAAGTTGTGCCAACCCCTTGTGAAACTGCTTATGGCGGCCGATCTCTTGGTTGATGAGCACTGCAAAGTGCTCGGGAGGGAAACGTGGGATGTCCACGGACGCCACAGGCTCTCCCGTGGTTATTATGTCGCCGATCATAAAGATACCGGGGTTGATGACACCGATGATGTCGCCGGGAAACGCCTCCTGGATCGGTTTCCGTTCTCGGGCAAAAATACGATAGGCGCGCGTCAAACGTACGTCTCGCCCAAGGCGCGGGTGAAATGCGGTCATATCCTTTTCAAACCGGCCGGATAGGATGCGAAGAAATGCCATCCGGTCCCGGTGCCGCGGATCCATGTTGGCCTGAATCTTAAAGACAAATCCGGTGAACGTTTCATCCGTGGGCTGAAGCACAATTCCGTCACTCTCAAGCGGGCCGGGCTCGGGCGCCAGTTCCAGAAGTGCATCGAGGAACGGTTCCACGCCGAAATTATTTAGCGCGCTGCCAAAAAACACCGGTGTGAGCTCTCCAGCCAGAAAGCGGCGCCGATCAAAAGTGTTTCCTGCTTCCGAGATAAGCTCTATATGCTCCCGTAGTTCATGGCACAGCACTTCGCCCAAGCGGCCGGGAAGTGATGGGTCGTTCAAGCCACTCACGGCCACTGGGGCGCGCCATTGCCCGCGCTCGGTCCTCTCGAACTGGAGGATACGGCAGCGTTGGAGATCAAATACCCCCTGAAATGTCGGGCCCATACCGATGGGCCAGTTCATCGGCGCCGTAGCGATTCCCAGCACGCGTTCGATCTCGTCCATAAGCTCCAATGGATCTCGTCCGAAATGATCCAGCTTATTTATGAAGGTTAAGATCGGAATGCCGCGCATACGGCAAACCTGGAAGAGCTTTTGTGTTTGCGCTTCAATTCCCTTTGCGCTGTCCAACACCATGATCGCACTGTCCGCTACCATGAGAGTGCGATAGGTGTCTTCACTGAAGTCTTGGTGGCCCGGTGTGTCTAAAATGTTGATTCGGAACCCTCGGTACTCGATCTCCAAGGCGCTCGAACTGATAGAAATACCCCGCTCCTGCTCCAACTCGATCCAGTCGGAAGTAGCATGGCGCTGATTCTTGCCTGCACGCACGGCGCCCGCGGTCTCCACAGCGCCGCCGTACAACAATAGCTTCTCTGTAAGAGTCGTTTTGCCCGCATCGGGGTGTGAGATGATGGCGAAGGTTCTTCGGCGCGCCACTTCATCTGTCAGGCGCGCCAATTCAGCTTGTTCGATTTCAACTTCCATTGTTGTTCTTACTTCCAATAGATGGTGTGCTAGAGTAAAGGCGCGACAGAAACTTTCGTTGTGCGCCAAATTTTTTAACGTCTGGCGGCAAGTGTACCTATAGGTTTACGATCGTACCGCTCCATTTCCTTTGAACTCACAGCATACATGTGTAGAGCTTTGATGAATAGCTGTCAATTTATACTGTACGGCTCCTAGCTTCCCCCAGACAACAATGAGAACCGCGTGTCCTCTTTGTTTCTCATCTTTAGTCATACTCTTGTATGAGGAAAGCCCCCGCAAATACTTCGCTTGCAGCGCGTGTAATCTCGCTTTTCTGGCTCCATCTGATCGACTGCCGCCCGATCAGGAGAAGAGCCGCTACTTGCAGCACAACAATGACATCAACGATCCGAGATATCGTAACTTCGTCAGGCCACTCTACGACCAGGTGCGGCAACACGTAACACCGGGAGGATCCGGCCTCGACTTTGGATCGGGCACAGGTCCGGTTCTGGCGGAGATGTTGCGCGCTGGTGGCTACAACATAAGCCTCTTCGATTCGTTCTTTCATCCGCTCCACCAGAACCTCCGGCAAACGTACGACTTTATCGTAGCTT
Organism: uncultured Syntrophobacteraceae bacterium; assembly: GCA_964482425.1. Lineage (GTDB taxonomy): Bacteria > Desulfobacterota > Binatia > UBA9968 > UBA9968 > WHTF01. Next base: position 3,254 of record CAYZXN010000209.1, read on the forward strand.
GCGAAGTGGTAGAGCACTTCTTTGACCCTGCGGCGGAGTTCCACCGGCTCCGCGGGATGCTTCGCGCTGCCGGCGTGCTGGGCATCATGACACGCCTGTGGGACGCCGGGATCGATTTCGCAAATTGGCACTACCGAAGGGACCCTACCCACGTGGCGTTTTACTCACAAGCGACCTTCCATTGGATTCAAACGCATTACGGTTTCTCCGAGGTGTCGTTTCCAACCGACAGGGTTGTCTTATTGCGGACCTAAAGACACTAACAGATTCCGCCATTCGGAACGCTAACTTGCATCGAACTCATGCCGGTTATAAATGAACTAGATCGCATTATGACGACTCCTTCCGCTCGTACTCATGAGCGCAAAACGTAATTTTCCGGCATCGGCGGTGCGCCTTAAAAAAGAAGGAAGGTTCTTGAAAAGAGCTGTCTCACAGCTCTACGTCGCTTGCTGGCGATTCAAACCTGAACA
>CAYZXN010000210.1:0-5473 GCA_964482425.1 uncultured Syntrophobacteraceae bacterium
ACCGTGACGTGTTTGATATCGGCAATCGACAGTAAAGCCATAATGGCGTTCTTACCGTCGCCGGGCGATTTTCTAATGGCGGCGACGATGTGCCAGTGGCAACAACCGCCGGGAGTTACGTTGATGGCGGTGGCGTGCACGCCGGCTTCGTGCAGTACGCGCCATGCCGCGGCCTCATAGATCGGCGCGCTCATCCAGATATTCTCCCACGGCATGTGCAGCGCATAGTAGATCGCGTCCCGGCGCTGCATGATTGCGCTGATGCGAACCCGCGGGTTCAGATGAATACCGCCCATCAGACGATTAAACTCGCAAAAAGGTCCTTCCGGATGAATCCAACCTTCGGGAAGAATCTCTCCCTCCAAAACAATCTCAGCGTCGGCGATGCACGGCACCGGAATCGTCTCTCCCGGGGCCAAGCCGAGTGGCTCGCCGCGCAAGCCGCCGGCAAAAGTGAGTTCATTGACGCCGAGATTGGCTTTGAAAGTCGAGGCGACCAGCTCATAGGGATGAGTGCCGATGGAGATCGAGATCGGCAGCGGCCTGCCGAGCTGCAACGCGCGCTCGGCAAACTTGCGCAGGTTATTGGGAGTGACGATGTCGATACCGGTGATGTTTTTCTCTTTAAGCATCAAACGGTAAATGCCGGCGTTCATGCCGAATTCCGGATCTTCGCCGATCACTACTCCGCCGGTGATCATGGGCCCGCCGTCCATAATGGAAAATACCGGCACCGGTAAATCAAAGAGATTAACTTCGTTGCCGGTTCGAATCATCTCCTTTACCGGCGCGCTTTCCACACGTTGGGGTTCAATGGGATGATCCATGGCGCTGCGTAATTTCGCTTCGATCTTGCCGTACGGAACGCCCATAGCCAGCGCCAGGCGACTGCGCGATTGCAAAAGCCCCGACGCCACCGGCATGGAATAGCCGAGCACGCGCTCGAACAAGATGGCCTGCTCCGATTGCGGCACCAGCGCAGCAATGTCGCGGGGATCGACCGGTCTGGCGATCTCGAGCAGCTCATCGTTGCGCTTCAATTCTTCAAGATAGCTTCTAAACGTGGCCGGCATAGTGGACTCCTCTCCGTTTTTGCAGGGTCAACCAACCATAGCGCAAATAGACTGTCAAACATTCCGGGCGGTGTCGACTTTGTCGGGTCCTGTGATATGTAAAGCCAGAAGGAGAATCGGTCCATGGCTTCATTCGGTTTAACTCTGGCCAATCGCGGCGTAATTATCGGCGCGGTTACCGTTCCCGAGCTTTTCGACATGGCAAAACGCGGCGAGGACTCGGGCGCCTTCGATGCGGTTTGGGTCGGCGACAGCTTACTGGCAAAGCCACGATTGGAATCCATTACGCTGCTATCCGCTCTCGCCGCCGTCACCAAAAAAGTACGTCTGGCCGTCGGCTGCATGGCGACGTTCCCGCAGCGCCATCCTGCCCTGCTGGCGCAGCAGTGGACCAGCCTGGACGTCATCTCGGCGGGCCGTGCGTGGCTCGCCGTCTGCTTGGGCGGGCCCAACGAGCAAAGCCCCGCCCAGGCACTCGAACATCGGGTCATGGGTATCAAGGACACCGAACGGGTCGCGCGCTTGGAGGAAGGAATCACGATCCTGCGCAAGCTTTTCGATCAGGAACAAGCGTCGCATAAAGGCCGCTTCTACGAATTCGAAGGGGTCACGATTCAACCGCGGCCGGTGCAAAGGCCGCTGCCGATATGGATCGCCAGCAATCCTACCGGTCTGACTTGGAAAGACGGCGCCAGCGCGCCTTCACCCGCCGTCGAACGCGGTTTGCGTCGCGTGGCCAAATTCGCCGACGGTTGGATGACCAACAAAGTGACGCCGCAAGAGTTCAAATCGCAATGGACACGCATTCTCGAGATGGCCAAAGAAGAAGACCGCGATCCGTCAAAAATCCGCAGCTCGCTGTATCACAACATCAACATTAAAGAGGATCGCCAGACGGCCCTCGACGAAAGCAAAGCGTTTCTCGACAAGTACTACACGTCCAATTTCAGCATGAAGTTCGTTGAAGGTTTCACCACGGCCGGAACGCCGGAGCAATGCGTCGAAGAGTTAAGGGCTTACTTTGCGGCCGGTATTGAGCACATCACCTTGCGAATGACTTCATGGGATCAGACTGGCCAGATGAAGCGCTTTCTGGAAGAAGTTGCGCCGGCATTCAAATAGCTCTCGATAAGCCATCGATCATGTTTCAAGGTATCGATCATCTCGTTGTCGTCGTCGCCGATCTCCAGCACGCAGCCGATGACTACCGGAGTTTAGGCTTCGCCGTGGTTCCCGGCGGCCAGCATCCGGTGGGCAGTCACAACGTGCTGATCGCCTTCGCCGACGGCTCCTATCTTGAAATTATCGCTTTTTACCGCGAAGCCATCGAACATCGCTGGTGGGACCCATTGCAGAAGGGCGAACGGTTGGTGGACTACTGTATGCAGACCGACGACCTGCAGGGCGACACGAAAAAACTGCGCGATGCCGGCGTCGCCATCAACGACCCGGTGCCCTGGTCGCGAACCCGGCCGGATGGTTTCGAAGTGAAATGGGTACTGTCACTGGCAATCGGCTCACACCGGGGAGTCGCGCCATTTTTGATCCAAGACCTAACACCGCGCCACGAACGCATTCCCCAACAGTTCGATCATGCAAATGGAGTCACGGGAATCGACAAGGTCACAATCGCCGTGAGCGATCTGGCGCCGATCGAGCGCTGGTACAGCGCCGTTCTCGGCAGCAAAGGCGAATCGATTCATCGTCCGGAGCTCGACGCGGAAGGTTTGCGTTATTCCGTCGGCCGCCATGCGATGGAGTTTCTGAAGCCTTCGACTGCATCCAGCCCGCTTGTGAACTGGATGCGGGAGCATGGGCCATCGCCTTACGCAACGACCCTGCGGAGCGCAGAGATAAGACCATTCGACGCCGCTTTGCTGCACGGCGCGCGTATCGAGCTGAGCGCTGCGACATAATTCAACACAGGAGTGACGTCGATGACGACTCAAGAGAAACTCGCCCTGGCGTGTCGGATTCTCGCCATGCAGGGGCACAACGATCTCATCTATGGACATGTCTCGGCCCTGAGCGAAACGCCAGGTCAATACTGGATGAAGGGTTCCGGCATCGGCCTGGAGGAAACCACCGAGGACGATCTCGTGCTGATCGACTTCGACGGCAACAAGATTGCCGGGCGGCGCAAACGGCACAACGAGTTTCCGATCCACAGCGAGGTCTACCGGACCAACCCGGAGATCCGCTGCGTCATTCACACCCACCCGGTCTACTCAACGATCATCGCATCCTCCGAGCACCGGCTGCTGCCCATCACCAACATCAGTTGCTTATTCTATCCACCGGCGCTGCAGAGGTTCGAGGAATCCTCCGATCTCATCGTCACGTCGGAACAGGGCATCGCGGTGGCCAAACTGCTGGGCGAGCATAGAATCGTTCTGCTGCGCAACCACGGTATCGTCGTGGCGGCGAGCTCCATTGAGGAGGCCTGCGTTCGCGGGGTATTGCTCGAGCACAGCGCCAAAACGCAAGTCGCTGCCGCCTCGATGGGCGCCTTCTCATGGGCTACCGACGTGGAAGCACTGCTCAAGCGCAGGCGCATCTACCGTCCCGATGCATTGCAGAATCTTTGGGAATACTTTATACGGCAACTCCGAAGGGCGGAATAGCGTTTCAAACGCGGCTCTAAGCCGCTGTTCCAAGTTGTTCCAACCGTTCCACCGGTAAGAAGAATTTCTCGACCTACGTTTCGAACCGCTGGAACATTTGGAACGATTGGAACGGCTTTGCGCTTATCGATGCAGCGCTATGAACGCGAAGACCTTCGCCGCATTGTAGACATCGTTCAGCGCAACGAGATCGTGGTCGGTATGTTGAAAGCGTATATTGCGAGAGCCGTAGTTGATCGCCTGAATGCCGCGGAAATTGAACAGGCCGGTGTCGTTGGCGGCGGTGGAAAAGCTGTACTGTGGCTCGTAGTTTAGCATCGTGCGTATGGCGTGCTCGAGCGCGCGCACCACTTCGGCATCTTTCCCCACCTCGCTCGGATACATGAAATCCTTTGCCTGAACTTCGATTTCGAAAGGCTCGATCTTGCCGATGGTGGCGGCCATCTGCCGGATGGCTTTATCGGGATCGTCGCCCGGCAACAGGCGGCGGTCGAACATGATCCGGCATTCGTTTTGGATCGTGTGGGTGGCCTTGGGAAAGCTCTCGATGGCATTAGCCGCCAGACTTACCTTACCGAGAGACCCATGTGACTTGGTCTCGGGATGCGGCATCAGAGATTTGAGTTTCTCCATCACCTTCACGGCGCCTTCGATAGCATTGATGCCCTCCCACGGCCTGCTGCTGTGGGCCTGCCTACCGCGCACGATCACCAGCATGTCGATACGTCCCTTGTTGCCGAGTTGAATCTCGGGGGGTCCGTCGATAATGCACCAATCCGCTTCGACTCGGCCTCTATCGAGCACATGCGCCAGGGAATCGTGGCGGCCGGTTTCGCCGGCGGTGCTGACGACAAAATAGAGATCCGAAGGCAACTGGATCTTACCGGCGCCGATCAAACGGATCGCCGCCAGCATGGCTGCCAGACTGCCCTTCTGTTCACAGGCGCCTCTACCCCACACGCACTCGCCGTGCAATTTGTACGGCGCGCCGTCGACGATCTCACCGGAATAAGGGTTTTGCATGGTACTCGGCGCGGCGTTCATCGCGTAACCCACCAGCATGAGCCGGTCGCTTTGAGTCCTGCCCTTGATGTGCAGGATCAGGTTGCCCATGCTGTCGATGACCGGCCGCAATCCCGCCTGCTCCAGCTCCGGCTTGACGACGTCGCGGATCAGCGCAAGGACCTGGGGCTCGGCCTCGAGAAGCGCGGTTTGCGGACTGGCGTGTTGCACCAGTTTTACAGCGAGGCGCTTCACCTCGTTGTAAGAAAGGTTTTTCTCGATCAATTTCTTCGCTGTCCCGGCGTCCATCCGCCTAATCCTTTTCTCTCTACCTGGATTGTTGCTCCGTATATTGCCGCGTTCTTTCTAGTGTCCTTCGAATTGACCGCCGACCCTGCCGATCTTTCGCGCAATCAGGATGAGCGCGACGGAAACCATGCTGACGACCAGAGCCAGAGAACACATCGGACCGAGATTGCCGTCCACATAAAAATGGTAGAGCAGCGGTCCGAGCGGCTCGGAGCCTGGCGAATAGAGAAATACCGAAGCGCTGAACTCACGCAAAAAAATCGTCGCGAGAATTATCCAACCGGCGAGAAAACCGGGACGGAGCAGCGGCAGCAGAATGCGTCGAAAAGTCGTCAAGAAGCTGGCGCCGCAAGCCATCGAAGCCTGGGGAAGATCGTCGTGCAGCTGGACGATAGTACTCGTCATGGTGCGCAGGCCATAGGGTAGAAATCGGGTGATATAAGCGATCAGCAGGATCCATAGTGT
>CAYZXN010000211.1:0-5635 GCA_964482425.1 uncultured Syntrophobacteraceae bacterium
TTTCCTATAGGTAGGACATGTCGGTGCTGAAAGTGAGTGGCTTCAGGGCGGATGCAAAATTGGTCGGTCTGGTTCCCCCGCGGTATTACATTACAAGACGGTTTCGATACGCTCGGCTAGTCGCACCTCTTTGGCGTTGACCTGTGCCCTGTAAGCAAGCGCTTCAACTCCTGCCCTTACAGCTCTACGTAGCCAAAGGCCGTACTGCGCATCGATTTCATCGGCTGGGCGAAAATAGCTGCAGTCGCCTCGTTGAACGATGAAGACGAGGGCGGCGCGGTGCCCCAATTTGCGAAGCCGAATAAGCTCTTTTAGGTGCTTTGTGCCGCGTTCGCTTACCGCATCGGGAAATGCTGCGGCGCCGGCAAGCGCAAGGGTGACGTTTTTGACCTCGATGAAACAAAAGCCGTGGCTACCCTCGAGACGCAGATCGAGACGGGTTCCTCGGCTGGTTATGATCTCGCGCCGGATAGTATGATAACCCTGCAGTTCGCGGATCACGCCCATTTCAATGGATTCGGCAACCAGCCGGTTGGGATGCAGCGTGTTGATGCCTACCCAGGTTTTGCCGGCTCGCACCAGTTCCCAGGTAAACGGCAGCCGCCGACCTTCCTTTGTGGAGCGGGAGATATAGACGATGCTGCCCGGCTCATTGCAGCCGATCATGCTGCCGGTGTTGGTGCAATGGGCGGTGACGATCCGCCCGTCCGCTAGACGGACATCGGCTAAAAAGCGTTTGTAACGCTTTATCAGAGTACCGCGGATCAGACGATCGGGAAATCGCATAGCGGATTTTATAGCTGATGGTCGGATCTATACTCAATACCTACTCGATGTTCGACCGGCCAGCGCCAGCGGCAAGACCATGGACTCGGTATTCCGGCCTGGTGATCCCGCGGGAAAACGGGCACGCTAAGTAGCAACCTCTCGATTTCCTTGCACAAGAAACATCGCTTTGTTAGGTTCAACGAAAATTCTACTCGGCACGGAGAGGCAATGGCGAAGCAGGCTTTCAAGTATATCGGTCAGAGCGTTCCGCGGGTCGATGGTATCGACAAAGTGACCGGCAGGGCGAAGTTTCTCTGTGATCTGGCGGTTCCGGGAATGCTGCACGGAAAAATCCTCCGCAGCTCTTACCCCCATGCGAGGATCCTTTCGATCGATACCGCGAAAGCTGAAGCGTTGGAAGGAGTCGCGGCTGTTATGACGGCGGCCGATATTGCGGATCTCAATGCCGTTTACAGCGGCCGGCCTGTGATCGCAATGGATAAGGTCCGTTACATCGGTGAACCGGTGGCGGCCGTTGCAGCCGTGGATCAGGCAACGGCCGAAGAAGCGGCGGCGCTGGTTGAGGTGCAGTACGAAGAGCTTCCGGCTGTGGTGGGTATCCATGCGGCGCGGGCGGCGGGAGCCACGTTGATCCACGAACAGCGCAGCGACAATATCTGCAGTCATGAGAGCGTCAGTCGCGGCAACGTTCAGGAGGCATTCGCTCAGTCCCATCTTGTCCTCGAAGACTGTTTTACCTTCCCGATGGTCTATCACTATGCGATGGAGCCGCATGCGGTGATCGCCCACTGGAACGAAGAGGGTGTGACGGTGTGGTCCTCAGCACAGCACCCGTTTCAGGTGCGCAACGATGTGGCCAAGGTTTTTCGCATCCCGCCATCCGAAGTACGCATGATGATCGCGTATCTGGGCGGAGGCTACGGCAGCAAATCCTACACCAAATTCGAACCCCTGGTGGTGGCTCTGGCGCGCAAAGCCAAAGCGCCGGTGCGGGTGTGCAATTCCGTAGGCGAGTCAATGTTGACGGTGCGTCGGCACGCCGCCGAAGTGAGAATTAAAACCGGATTCAAGGATGACGGCACCATTACCGCGCGCGAGGCGGAAATTTATCTCGACACCGGCGCCTATGATGACAACGGTCCGGCTGTTACTATTCGCGCGGCAACACGCGTGCTCGGTCCCTATCGCATTCCCAATATCCTCACCCACGCTTATTCGGTGTATACCAATTCTGGATCCGCAGGCTCATTTCGCGCCATCGGTGCGCCGCAGGTGATTTTTGCCGGAGAGTCGCAGATGGACATTGCGGCGTCGCGAATGGGCATGGACCCTGCCGAACTGCGGCGGAAGAATCTGTTGAAGAAGGGCGAGGAGTTGCGGCCCGGCCTCAAGGGCATCGATGCCGATTTGAACTACGGTTTAAAGAAGCTCGTGGCGGCGAGCCAGTGGAAAAAAGCCGCACAAAAGAAGCGCGCTCCAGTGGGATTGGCTTGCGCCGTAACCAATGCCGGCGCCACTCCGGTTTCCGTGGCGCTGGCCCGCCTGCAGTCCGACGGTGTTGTCAATATTCTGGCAGGCAGCACCGAGATGGGGCAGGGAGTGCGCACCGTGCTGTCGCAGATTGCCGGTGAAGAGCTGACCGTATCCCTGGATCAAATTCGTGTGATGGGCGCCGATACAAAGGTCACGCCGTACGACAGTTCCACCGGTTCGAGTCGCTCGACCACGTGCATGGGCAATGCCGTGCAGGGCGCGGCGCGGGATTTGAAGAAACAGTTGATTGCCATAGCCGCCGAAGCGTTTCGCGTTCCCCAGAGCCAGGTGAAAGTTCAGGACGGGTCACTGATTAGCGGTGAAGCGCGCCTGACTTTCAAAGAAGCGCTGGAGCGTCGTTTCGGCAAGGGATCCGGAGGCGAATTGATCGGCCACGGCGAGACCACGCCCGCGCTTACGGACCACCAGATGCCGGTGTTTTGGGAAGTAGGCATGGGAATGGTCGAACTCGACATCGACGAGGAGACCGGCAAGGTCGTTGTTAAGCGTTTGATTTCCGTGGCCGATGTCGGCAAGGCGATCCATCCGGAAGGCTGCATCGGCCAGGAAGAAGGCGCCGCGATGATGGGTATAGGTCACACGCTTTTTGAACAGATGGTCTACGACGCCAATGGTAGCTTGCTCAATCCGAACCTGGTGGATTATCGCGTGCCCGCTTTCGGCGATACCCCGCACCACTTCCATACGGTTCTCGTCGAGAACGAGGACGGTCCAGGTCCCTTTGGAGTGCGTGGCATGGGTGAGGGAGGGCTGCTATCGGTGGCGCCTTCGGTGTGCAATGCTCTCGAAAGGGCAACAGGAGTCCGTATTAAAGATTTGCCGCTCACTCCCGAGCGCGTTTGGCGCGCGCTAAGAGACGCCAAAAAATAGTTCCTGATTGGCCATTTAAAGCACATAGCTTGCTCGGACCGCCAATGAGCTTTTCGACAAGATCTCCTCAGTTCGAGATTCGCGCGGCGGCAGCCGCGGACGTTCCGGTCATTCTTGCGTTTATCAAAAAACTTGCGGTTTACGAGAAACTCGAGCACGAAGTCGTTGCTAGCGAAGAGCTGCTGAATCAGACCCTGTTCGGCGGCAACAAGACGGCGGAGGTCGCTATCGGCTCTCTTGACAAGACACCGGTCGGTTTTGTGCTGTTCTTCCACAATTACTCGACTTTCCTGGCCCGGCCCGGAATCTATATAGAAGATCTTTTCGTCGATGAAGCATACCGCAGACGGGGTTTCGGCGCGGCCTTGCTGCGCCACGTGGCGCAGCTCGCCATCGAGCGTGAATGCGGCCGTCTGGAGTGGTCGGTGCTCGATTGGAACCAAGCGGCGATCGACTTTTATAAGAAGCTCGGGGCCGTTCCAATGAGTGAATGGACGGCGTATCGCGTGACCGGAAAAAGTCTGGTGAGTTTGGCATCGTCGGACCTTTAAGGAAGCGATGCGGCCAGTGGGATGCGCGCTGAGAAAACCGCGTGAGAATAGAACAAGCAGTATGCTTGCGGTCGTAGTAGGATTTCGGCGGAGCTCTATTCTGCTTTAATGGCGGGCTTTGCGTCCAGTGGAATTCTGATCGTAATCTTTGTTCCGGCGCCCGGCGCGGACTCAAGGGTGAGCGTGCCACCGATTTTTTCTATTCTCTCGCGCATGCTCCTGAGGCCGTAATGGGTGCCGCCTTCCGCCAATGAAGTGTCGAAGCCGACGCCGTTATCAATCAAGCGAGCGACGCATGTCGGGCCGTCTTTAGACAGCGACAAGCTCAGATGTGAAGCGCGAGCGTGGCGTACGGCGTTCAGCACACCCTCTCTTAGCGTAAAGTATAATTCCCGTTCGATCTTGTACGGCAAGTCGCGCGCAACCACGGTACAGCTAAAATCGAGATTGAGGCCGGTGCGCGCGCGAAAAATGTCCAATTCCGCTTTGAGTCTCCGCTCCAGCGAACCGGCGGCGAGCTGAGCGGTATCTTGAGCCTCGGCTAGAATATTGCGCATTTCGAGGATTGCGGTATCGACTTCCTTCTCTATCGTTTCCAGCTCGGTTTCGAGGGCGTTGCGGTGGTTCAGCAGCTCCTTGCGGCAAACCTCGGCTCTCAACTTTACGCTCGATAAGAGTTGCAGCGCCCGGTCATGAAGCTCGCGAGAAATCCTTTGACGCTCCTCGGCCAGAGCGGTCGCAACCCTGTCTTGAGGTTTGGATTTAATTGGCAGGTTCTTTCTCAAGGTTTGTTACGGCTTTGCCGTCTGGCCATTTAGTTCAGAGACACTGGGATATGCCGGCATGAGCTTTTCACCGGCGCTCTTGAAGCGCTAAATGCCTGTTCAAAAAATCCAAAGTCCGCGACCAGGAAGCTTCGTCGGTATGACGGCGGTAGCTTTCCTTGGTATCGTCCATAAAAGCATGGGCGGCGTTTGGATAGGAATAAAATTCGTGTGTTTTGTTGAACTTGGTCAGTTCGGCGTCGAGCTTGCGCATATCCTCCGGGGAGGGATTTTTGTCTTCCTCACCGAAATGACCTTGCAGCGGGCAGTGAATTGCTGAAGTGCGCTCGAACGGCGACGGAATGTCGCGACCCCAGGCGCGAAACGTATTGCCAGGATAGTAAGCGACGGCGGCTTTGAAAGCCGGGTTCGCCGCGGCCATCAAATAGACCACGCGGCCGCCCATGCAAAAGCCGATAATTCCCAGACAGCCTTTGTCGACGGCGGCATGAGCTTGTAAAAAGCTCACCGTTGCGTTGACGTCGTTGATCACTTTTCGGTCGCTCAGGCGCGAGCGGCGGATGACGATGTCATCCGTGCAGTCCGGACCGTCGCGATGATAAAGGTCGGGCGCTGCCGCAACAAAGCCCGCCTGCGCCAGCCGCGTGGTCATGTTTTGCACAAATGCATCGATACCCCCCTGGTGCTGGATCACCACCAGCGCGGGAAAGGGGCTCGATCCCGCGGGGATGCTCACGTGCATGCGCATCGCGCTGCTGTCAGATGATGTCTGTTGCCAATGCGATTCCGTCATTGCCTCTCCTACATTTAGCAGCCGTGTACCGCAGCCGCTGGAACCTGTTAACTAAGCTCCTACTATTTTCCCGCTCCATCTAAAATCGTTAAGATCTGGTTCAGATTGTCGATCCGCGGGAAGCTTGGCGGCGGGATTTTTGAGGTTCGATCGATGAGAATGCCGGTAATACCTGCGTTGACAGCGCCGCACAGATCGCTTTCCTCGCTGTCTCCCACGTGCATGGCTTCTTCTGGCGCGAGATTGTGCCGCGCCAAAGCCTTATCGAAGATCTGCCGAGCGGGTTTTGCGTG
>CAYZXN010000212.1:0-6253 GCA_964482425.1 uncultured Syntrophobacteraceae bacterium
TTTGCCGAATCGACGAGATGATCGGCGCACACCGGCGAATCGTGTTCCTGTTAAAGCAATCTCCCGAGGCTGTGGGAGTCACTGGTGTTTGATGGGTACCGCTTTATTTCTGCTGCCTGTTGTTCCTCGCGTTCACCTCGACGGCGCTGTCGGTTTTGTTGAAAGGACGCGGGTCATTCGTGAATCGCAGCACCCGCTACATGTCGCGCGCGTGAGACACATATACCACAGGTGGACTCTCCCACGCTGGCATCCTGATTGCGTTATGTGAAGAGAGAGAAATGAAAGGGAGGTTTTATCTATGGGAACAATTTTTCAGGTGAAAAACATCGGTTTGGTAGTTTTACTAGGCGCGCTCACGACCGCCTGGGGCTGTGAGAGCGTCGGACTTTTGGGGAGAGACAGTGTCGATGCGCGTTACGGCGATCGACGCGATGTTGATCGCCGCGGTGACTACGATCGCCGTGACCGCGACGACAGAGACTTCAGACGAAACCAGGTCACGGGCGTAATTCAGGACGTCGATGAGCGTCGCAGAGAACTCCGCGTGCGCACCGATGAGGGAAGAACGACAACGATCCGTTATAACGATCGCACCGAGATCAGGGATCGCGATCGCGATATCCGAGCCAACTCGCTGCGCTCCGGCGATTCAGTCTCGATTCGCCTCGATCGAGGCTCGGACGGCGAGCAGTACGCTGAAACGATCCGGGTCGAGGACCGGCGCGGTTCCGGATGGTGGCGATAAGGCGGATTAGCTAGGAATCACCTACTCGAACGGCGAGGGGCGGGCCGCGAACGCGGTCTCGTCCTTCGCCGAGAGGCGCGGAATAAGACCGCGGGACTGGCCTGCGGCAAACCCGTGACCTGGACTTTACCTCATCGACATTGGACCGGCTCCGGAGTATGTTCAAGCCCGATGGCGGGCAATCTCCAATCGATCCAATCCTCTCACGACGTGCGGGGGTACTGCGCCCTGTGCACGGCCCATTGCGCGACCATCGCCACCGTTTACGGCGGCAAGGTGACGGCCGTGGATGCCGATTCCGATCATCCCAACGGCGGTGTCTTGTGCATCAAGGGCAAGGCTGCGCCGGAGCTGGTTTATCATCGTGATCGGCTGAATTTCCCTCTCAAGCGAACGCACTCCAAACGCGATGCAGATCCCGGTTGGCAGCGGGTCGGATGGGAAGAGGCGCTCGACGATATCGCTGCGCGATTGATTTCCATTCGCGAGCGTTTTGGCGCTCGCGCCGTTGCGCTCGCCAAAGGGACCCGAGGCGGCACGTCGGTTTCCGATGCCGAGCGCTGGCTGGCGCGCTTTCTCAACAGTTTCGGAAGCCCAAACTGGGTATCGACAACTCATGTGTGCAACTGGCACAAAGACACGGGCTTCAGCTACACGTTCGGCGTCGAAATACCGACGCCGGATGTCGCCCGCAGCAACGCCTTTCTGCTCTGGGGACACAATCCAAGCTCGACCTCTTTGATCCTTGCGCATGATATCGTCGCGGCGAGAAAGCGCGGTATGAAGATTGTTGCTGTCGATCCGCGGCGGGTGGGAATCGCCGGCGATGCCGATGTTTTGCTCCAGATTAGGCCGGGCGCCGACGGCGCGCTTGCGTTGGCTCTTATCGACATCGTGATTAAGGAAAAGCTCTATGACGAAATCTTCGTTCGGCAATGGACCAATGCGCCGTTTCTAGCGAGAGCCGACACGGGAGCTGTTTTAACCGAAGCCGATCTCAGCGCCGGCGGCTCGCCGGAGAGATTCGTGGTTTGGGATGAGACCGCCGATACTCCTGTTATCTACGACGCGGTTTCTGGAGTGTTTGAAAGTCCGTCTGTTCGTCCTGCGCTCTCCGGCGACCACGGCGTCAAGACAAAAACCGGCGAGGAAGTCCTCTGCCGGCCCGTGTTTGCGGCACTTGCAGAGCTCGCGGCTCGCTATGACGCGAGTCGCTCCGAAGGCACAACCTGGGTGGCCGCTGACAAGGTCAGGCAGGCGGCGCATGTACTGGCGGCCAACCGGCCGGTGAGCCTGTATATGCACAACGGCGTGGGGCAGCATACCAACGCCACCCAAACCAGCAGAGCTATCGCGACCCTTTATGCTCTGCTGGGCGATTTCGACCAGCCCGGCGGCAACGTGATTTTTCCCAAGGCGCCGGTAAACGCGGTCAGCGGCAAAGAGCTTCTCCCCGCTGAAGTGGCGCGGCAACGAGTCGGCCGCGAGCGCAAACCGCTCGGGCCGCCGGCCAAACCCGGCAACTGCGCTGCTTATGATATTTTTACGGCAATTCTGGAGGACCGCCCCTATCCGGTGAAAGCGCTTATTAATTTCGGCTCCAACACGATCATGTCGACGGGCGATTCTCAACGGGCTCGGGAAGCATTTCGCGCCGTCGAATTCGCGGTGGCCTCCGAGCTGTTCATGACGCCCACGGCGGAGCTATGCGATTACGTTTTGCCGGCAACGAGTTTTCTTGAGATGAGCAATTTGACGAGCGGCTTCGAGCACCGGCCGCAGGGAAAACTTCATCTGCAATTCCGGCCGGCTGTGGTGCCGCCGTTGGCGGAGCGGCGTTCCGATACCTGGATGATCTTCGAGCTGGCCAGGCGTTTGGGCCTGGGGCGCGATTTTTGGGACGGTGATATCGAAGCAGCGTACGGTTACGAGCTGGCGCCCACCGGAGTGACATTGGAGCAGCTCAAGTCTCACCCCGGCGGAATCAGCGTTGCGGCTGTGCCGCGGCATCGAAAGTATGCCGAGATCAACGCCCAAGGCGCTCCGCGCGGCTTTAGCACTCCTGACAAGAAAGTCGAGATTTACTCTCATAGCTTCGCAGTACATGGCTTTTCGGCTCTGCCGGAGTATGTAGAACCAATGGTGAGCCCGTTCAGCCGCCCGGATCTGGCCGAGGATTATCCACTGGTGCTGACCAACGCCAAGTTTACCACCTATATTCACAGCCAGCTGCGTGGACTGCCCAGCTTGCGCAAATCAGCGCCGGAGCCCGCCGCCGATATTCACCCGCAAACCGCAGCGCTTTACAGGATCGAGAACAAAGATTGGATGATGATCGAGACTCCGCGGGGCTCGATCCGGGCGAGAGCGCGCGTGACAGACGGCATCGCCCCGGGCTTGGTCTGCTGCCAGCACGGATGGTGGCAGGAATGTAAGGATCTGAAAATGCCCGGCTACGACTCTTATGGCGGCGCATCGGCCAACCCGAGCCTGCTGATCGGCTCCGACCTCGCTGATCCCATCAGCGGCTCGCTGCCGCATCGATCCTATCTATGCCGGGTTCGTCCGGCGAGATAGCCGGCGACGGATCACTTTAGTTCAGCGGCCGTCACTGCTTTAAAAGCAGATTGCTTCTCGCGATGCTCCTCACAACGGCACTGTTGTTTATCAAAGCAATCTTTCAGACACGCTACGCACTCGAGCTTACGGCTTCCACCCGGCGGCCTTGAGGTCGTCGTTGGCTTTTTTAACAAAACTCAGGTCGAAGATGTCGGCGAGAGCGATGTCGCGCTGCACTTTCGTGGTTTTCTTCATGTCGTTGATCATGGATTGCAATACTCTGTCGTCGCTGAATCCGTCGCGCAGCACCAGACTGGATTGAATGTCATAGATCGCGTTGACCAGCTCGCGGTCCTTCATCCTCAAAGCGTCCATCATGTATTTGGTGGACGGCTCTTTCTTGTTGGCGAAGAAAGTCAGTCCTTTCAGCGCGGCTCGGATAAACCGGTAGGTCTTGTCGGGATTCTGCTTGATCTTGTCGGTGGTGGTGGCTAGACCGCCTTCAATCAGATTGGCATAATCGCTCGCCACCGCAAGCTTGGTAAAACCGTCTTTTTGCGCCCTGATGCTCATGGCCGTGTTGAACAAGGTCGCTTGGATCGACTTTGTCTGCAGCGCCGGAAAGCGCACCTCATCGCCGCCCATAACCACCAGATTGACATCCTTCGAAGGGTCCATGCCGTTCTTTCTCAGGATCTCTCTTGCAACAATCGCCAGCGAGCCCTCAGGCGACATGATGGCGACATTCTTGCCGCGCAGTTGAGAGATCGACTTGATTTCAGGGTGCGCAATAAGATCCCAGCCGGGCTTGTCCTGGAATACTGTGGCGATCTTGACCGGGACACCTCGGACGCCTGCCGCCAGCGCGCTACCGGCGTTCGTGAAGAAATCGACTTCGCCCGCCAGAGCCGTGCGTATGGCGATTTCGCCGCGAATGCTGAGGAGCTGCACGTCCAGGCCTTCTTCTCTCAGGTAGCCTTCCTTCTGGGCAATAATGAGGCAGAACACCGAAGTGTTCATCGATGGGTAAGCGACGCGAACTGTATCCAAGGCGAAGGATGTTCTGGCGTTGCACAGCAAGACGATGAAGCAAGCGGAAAAAAGTCGCAGTATTACCTTTGGGTTCATATCAGCTCCTTTCTTCGGAAACACAACATTGGAATGCCCATGGCGCCAAGCTTAAGCCGGTGGCCGAAAATAGGGTCCATCGTAAACCGATGTCAAGGAGAAAGCGCGGCAGCGCGCGGGATCAATTGGTCGGCTCAAGTTCGCCGATCAAGAGTGTCGAACGACTCGCCGGCGGAGTCAGGAACGTCCACGTGGAGCGGAAGTGATATCTTGAATGTGGTACCGATGCCAGGCTGGCTGACGTAATCGATGGTCCCGCCGTGCGCCGAGACGATCTGGTTGACCACAGCCAGACCCAGGCCGGTTCCATACGGCTTGGTCGTCGTGAAGAGATGGAAGACATCCATGCCGGCCGGAATGCCCGCGCCCGTGTCGCTAATCTCCAGGATTACCGATCTGTTCAGGCAATAGCTTTTCAGCGTGAGGCGGCCTCCTTCGGGCATGGCTTCGACGGCGTTCTTACACAGGTTCACGATAACTTGTTTGATCTTGTCGCGATCTACCGCAATTTGCGGTAGATCATCATTGAATTGCAGCTCGACTGAAACCCTCGCCGCGTCTTGCGCCTGCCGCATTGGCGCGAGAACCTCCTCGACGATTTGACGGAAATTGGCGCGCTGTCGCGCCAGCGTTTGCGGCCGCGCAAGGAAGCGGAATTCCTCCAGCAAATCGTTAAGTCTGTCAATTTCTTCGCTCGCGGCTTCAACCGTCTTTATCTGGCTCTCCAGGCCGCCGGTATTTGCCAGATCCCTGTTGAGCACGTGCAGGCAGAAATTGATATTGTGAAGCGGGTTGGCCACTTCGTGGGCGAATACCGCCGCTGTCAGTCCCAGGGAGGCAAGCCGTTCGCTCTCCAGCAGCTTTTGTTCGGCTTGTTTCTTGGCCGTGATGTCATAGTCCAACTCCAGAATATCGAGCGGATTGCCGTGCTGATCACGGCGCAGCGACCAGCGGCTTGCAATAATGATCCTCGTGCCGTTTTTTCGCGTCTGAATCAGCTCGCCTTCCCAACGGCCATGACGGCTGAGTTGCTGTTCTATATCATCGAGAGTTTGCGGAAAATGGGTTTGAAGTAATGCATGACTGATCTTGCCAAGCGCCTCTTGCGGCGTCCAGCCGTAGAGTTGGGTTGCGCCGGAGCTCCAGAATTGAATGCGCGAGTCGCTGTATGTGCGCACCAGGATGCCGTCATGGCTGAGATCCAGAAGCTCGGCTTGCCGGCGCAAATCCTCTTTGGCTTTATCTTTTTCCTCGATCTGTTGTTGCAGCTCCGTTGTGCGCTCGCGGATCCTTTGTTCCAGTTCCTCCGTTAGGCTGTAAAGCTCGACATCGGCTTCTTGGAATTTTTCTTCCAATGTTCTGATTTCCTTGACCGGCGACGAGGCAACCAATGGAGCGAAGCCTTTGCCCAGCGCGGCTGACTTTACGGAAAGTTTCTCAATCGGCCGGGCAATTCGATCGGCTTTGCCTAACGCCAGCCGGATGCCGAACAGGAGAATAAAAACGCCGGAACCGGCGACCAAGGATAAATTTCGATAGATGGAGGCATCGATGAGTGCAATAGGAACCGCAGTGGCCACCGACCACTGCGAATCAGTCGACTTGCTGAAGGCGATGTACGATGGCTCGTTATCGAGAGTTTTCGCGCGTATCCAGCCTTGCTGGTTATTAGCGATGGCCTGCGAGATATCCGCTGCCGCCGGCTGGCCGAGGGCTTCTTTGACGTCCGGTGTGCGCGCGACAAGGCGCCTGTTGGCATCATAGATGACGGCAACCCAATCGTCCGGCAGGTTTTCTTCTTTAAGCAGCTTCCCGAAC
>CAYZXN010000213.1:0-4183 GCA_964482425.1 uncultured Syntrophobacteraceae bacterium
TTCAAAAAATAAGCGCGATAGCCGCGCTCGACAACTTCTTCGCAAGCCTGGACCTGGGCCTTCGGCAAGGCAGCTGAAGGACCCGGGCCCAGTCCGACTCCCTATCTATTTTTATATTGCAGCGCGAACAACTGTTTGTCCCAACACTGGCACCCGCGCGTAGATTCCGACTCAGCGACCCGAGTTTTCTTTCCCGGGCACGTTCGTATTGCGAACCGTGAGCGCCCTGTCAGCGACACAATCACGGCTTGATGACCATCATCCTAAGATCAGCATTCGCACAACGGGGTTTAGCCCAGCACGAGCAAGACACCCAAGCATCAATCCCAAAAAACCACCTGAGGAATGCTACTGCGAATCAATTGTTGCGGCCCCTCGATCACCGGCCTCGGCCAAGGCAGATGAAGAATCTGATCGAAGAGGACGGCAAAAAAGATAAACGTCGCCAAGGTCAAACCGATAGATATTAGCCAACGCTCTCTCGCCTGCAGCTTAAGGTAGAGCAAAGTGTAAAGCGGCACCGCGATAAAGAAACCGAGCAGCCAGATGCACAAGAAAAATCCCAGCAGCCAGGCGAAAAAGTTCGCGGCCTTGGCCCCGACGATCTTGGAGCCCATGCCCAAGTCAACCTGTAAATCGCCGGTATCTTCCTTGGGGCGTACGGCCATCGACCGCGAGTGATAGATCTCTAGGGCCAACTGAATCGCCGATAGGAGCATGACCGGGATACCGACAATCCACGGAAACAGTTTCGTCGCCAGCGGCCAGTCCCGCGCCGATAGCACCGCATAGGTTGAAAAAACCAAGATAGCCAGCGTAAACAACATTCGGGCCCGGAGTTTCATCATCCATCCGCCGTGGAATATTTCCGCGCCTTTCTTTCCTGCCAAGTACTGTAGACCAAGGTCACTATGGTAATCAAAATTATTGCGATGACGAGAGGACGCATCATCCAGCCGAAACCGTAGGCCTTAACCGAGATAACCGCATAACGCTCGATGAGCGTGCCCAGGAGAAAACCCAACAGCAACGGCGGTCTTGGCCATCCCGATCGCTTCATTATCCAGCCCAAGCCGCCGATGATGAGCAAGGTGATCAAATCCCCCATTCTTGCGCTCGCCTGAAATGCCGCCAGAAACACAACGACCATGACCAGCGGCGCCAGGATTTGAATGCGCACGGCCGATAGCTTGGCCAGCTGGCTGGTAAACAGCAGGGCAATGGCTGTAGCCATGATATTGGCGATCGCGGTGCTCCAGACGATGGTATAGGTGATATCGAGATGCGTGGTGAGCATTTCCGGACCGGGTTGGATACCGTGGATCAAAAAGCCGCCGATTAAAAGGGCCATGGAGGCGCTCCCGGGAACGCCGAACGCGAGCGTCGGCACGAGCGCTCCACCTTGTTTCGCGTTATTGGCGCTTTCCGGAGCGATGACCCCGCGAACGTCACCCTTGCCGAATGTCGCCGCCGCATCCTTGCAAGTCTGCCGCGCATGGCCATAGGCGAGCCAATCGACCACGGCCGAGCCGAGACCCGGGATAATTCCGATCCAGGTGCCGAGAAAGCTGCAACGCAGCATCAACCACCGGTGAGTATAGACGTCGCGCATTCCCTGCCGGACGCCCTTCATGGCAGCCTTCGGCACGCTGCTGATTTTCGAGCCTTCGATGACCATGTCAGCGAGTTCCGGGATGGCGAAAAGCCCCAGGCTGACCACGATGATGTTCAAACCGTCGGTGAGATAGATTGTGTCAAAGGTCCAGCGCAGGAGGCCCTCTTGCTTGTCGGTACCGACCATGGATAGCAGCAGGCCCAGGCCACCCGCAATTATCCCTCTAAGCGGAACGTTGCCGCTCAAGATGGCGACCATGGAAATTCCCATGATTCCCAGCGCGAACAACTCGGGCGCAGCGAAGTACAAGACCACCGGCTTCAGGATCGGAATCAACAACCCCAGGCATGCGGCGCCGATGATGCCGCCCAGCATGGAGGAGAGGTAGGCCGCGCCGAAAGCGCGACCCGCCTCGCCTTTGCGGGCCATGGGGTGGCCATCGAGTATGGTAGCTTGAGCACCTACGGTGCCGGGCACAGCAAACAACACCGAAGGGATCGTGTCCGTTGTCGTAGGCACGGAGGTCAGTGCAACCAGCATAGCGATCGCCGCGGTGCGATCCATTTCGAAGGTGAAGGGCAGAAGAATAGCAAGGCCGACGACTCCACCGAGGCCTGGAATCGCTCCCAGCGCCATCCCGACCAAAACGCCGAAAGCCAGGAACATCATTCGGTCGGGGCTCATGAGAGCGCTAAACCCATGCGCCATTGCCTCTAGCACATGTCACCTCACGATTACGGTTGATTATGTTGGTTACTTGTTGCCTTGTCCGAACACCTCCGAAACGATCTCGAACATCTCAGGTGAAGGTTTGATGTCTTTGTTCACCACCCGTTGAAGCTCTTTGCCCGATAGGGGATCAACGGGCCGGCGCAGTTTTCTGGCCTCGGCTAAAAACTTTTCATCCGCCATCGTTTTGTCGAAAGCGTCGCGCAGAGTCTTGACTCGATCTTCCGGCACCTCCTGCGGCAAAAAGTAGGGACGGCCGTAGTGTTGAAAAAACAAAGTTGCTTCGGCGATTTCCTTGCCCTTCTCGCTGGTGGCCAGTTCCATAAGCGTCGGCACTTTCGGAAAATCCTTGTCCCTCTCGCCTTTGAGAGTGCCTGCCTGGGCAAGCAGAACGAGCTTACCTTCCTTGTACATATCGCCCAACTGGTCGAAGAACGATGATTTGGTGTTGCTCGAGGTGTCGACCTCGCCTTGCCTCAGCGCCAGGCTGTACTGCCGCGCCCCGGGATAGGCCATCACCATGTCAAACAGTTTGTATCCGGTGACCTTCTCTATCATCCGGCCGAGAATGAAGCCGGTGGATTGCCGGCCGCTGACGCCGACCGTCGCGAGCTTGCCGGACTTGTGAATCGCTTCAATGCTCTTGTAACGATCCGGCCTGGAGTAGAAAAGCGCATTCTCCACAACGATTGCGCCGACCGCGTGCATCTTGCCAAAGTCGAATCTGGCGCGAGCGTCTTTGATTCCCTGGTAGTGCCAAACACCCCAGTTGATCTGTTCCATGACGGTACCGTCGCGCTCCGCCTGTTCATAGAGATAATTCGCCGCGACCAGCCCGCCACCGCCCGGCATGTTTTCCACAATGATCTTGGGTTTGCCGGGGATGTGTCGCACCAAGTGACGCGCCATTAGCCGCGTATAGGTATCATTGCCGCCGCCGGGTGACGAAGAAACGATGATACGCACGGTCTTGTCCTGGTAAAATTGGCCGAACGCGTTCGACCAAACTCCGATCGTCACCAAACCAGCGAGTCCGAAAACAAGAGAAAGATTTTTAGATTTCATTTTTCTCCTCCCTTCTGTTTAGTAGCTTTTAGTCTGGCGTTTGCATTTACCACGTTGCACAGCCGTGACTATCCCGGCGTGCGCCCCGCCCGTCTTAAGAATCCACCTATAAATTTCTAAAACAAGACCGTCCAGCGATTTTCCGGCTTAATAATATTGAAGTAAGTTTCCACCGCTGAGTTCATCTTTTGTGCCCTGCCCAGAGGCTCGACGCTTCTCACATTGACAGTGCATGAGATTGAGGGGGGAATCGATTAAACTTCAACAAGCGCGGACAATGTCAACAAGGAATCTGCATTGCGCCATTAAGCTTAGGGCTGTGGATCAGCATCATAAGCGCAGATGGGCGAACGTTCAGAAAGTTTATCGAATCGGAGGGTTGGTGACAGATGATCAATTCGTTTTAGCCGTTTTATGACCTCCAAATATCTGCTCGATCTCTGGGCGTCGAACCTCAAGGGGGGTCGTCGTCGAGGGTCACCTTCCCGACCAGCTGGTTGAAATAGATTGGGACCTTCGATTCAAAAGTGACTCTCTGCCCGTTGTAAGGATGTTTGAAGGAAATCGATCTGGCATGCAGCGCCAGCGCGGATGATCGCGATCCCGACTGCCTTATTTCTGATCGCCAACTACCGCCCGGCGTGCCCGCCGAGCATGTCCGCGTCCTGCGCAAAGCATTCAAAGAGACGATGCAAGATCCGCAGTTAAGGGAGATGACCGAGAAAACGGGTGATGAGTTGTCGCCGTCATCCGGCGAACACGTCGAACAGGTAA
>CAYZXN010000214.1:0-4733 GCA_964482425.1 uncultured Syntrophobacteraceae bacterium
AGCATCACCCCGTGCAGCCGCTTGCGGTCATAATCGCAGTACTCCGCCAGCCATGTGTTGTACGCCCGGCAAATCGCCGCGCTCAACTCCGGGTCCATGTCGTCGCGCCACATGATGTACAGACCGATGGTCGGAAACAGCACGCTCACATCGATACCTTCGCGATCCATGTCGCGGATATTAGAGGCGGGATCGAATTTATTGGCATAGGCATCGGCAAAGCATTCGCGCCAGCGCTTGGACGACGAAAAAATATAACCGAAGTCCTCCATCACGCGTCCCGGCCGCTGCGCTGAATCGGACACCGGCTTGCCGTCAACCAGGCGCACCGTCTGATTCGGTCCTTCCAGCCGTACGCGGCCTTTAAACTTCTCGGGCAGATATTTCTGATAAAGATCCGAAGGCTCCAGAATATGCCTATCGGCATCGATGACCTTAAAACCGTCTTTCATAGCCGTTATCTCCTTCCGTGCGCTGCTTGGGTGCTCGCGATTGTCTTGATCGTTACTGCTTTACATAGATCAATCCCGGGTGCCCGGCAAGAGTCCCGATATCCAGACTTATGACAGCAACTTGAGCAGGATCATCCCTGCCACAAGAGGCGGACCCTGATCAAGATCTCTGTCGTGATTTTTGGCGCCATCGCCAGCAGCTTTTCATCCACTTCGGCACGGACGGTGTTTTCGCATTTTTGACGCCCTTCGTCGATCAATCGCTCAAAGCGCGAAGGCCAGAGAGCGGTGCGCACGACAGCGCCCGGCAGGGTCGCGCTTTCAACGGCTTCGGTGATTTTTTCCCTGCCCCACCACCATGCCCCCGCCGCGAGCATCGTGCCGGCAATCAGCCCGATCACAAAGCCAATAGGGCCGGTAGTGCCCAACACCGTGGCGATGATGGCAAGCCCCAACTCCTGGCCTAATCCGCCGCCCACGGTGGCCACGGCAAGGGCGATCGACGTAGCCACCGAAAGGCCTACGGCGCGGCTGAACTCATGAGTAATGTTGATTTCCGACGGGTCGGTGGAAGTCATCCGGAGTCCGTCGAGTACGCCTTGCGGATCTTTGATATCCACAAAGCTGGTACCGATGCTTTTGAGCAGCTCGCCGATCCGCTGGGACAATGATTTTTGCAACTCAGGAATTGCAGCCACGGCAATGTAGGACTGGAGCTGTGGCAAAAACGCTTCAGTGGTCGCAATCAGGTCTCTTTTCAAATCGGCGATCTTCCCCCCTTGCTCACGAAACGATCTTAACTTGGGAACAATCCGCTCTCTGTACAGGCTCGATGCAACGAATTTTGCGAGCTCCGCGGAGAGTTTCTTGACCTCGTTTTCAACCTCTCTCTCGATCATCGACCTGACGGGTCCCTCGATGACCTCGCCGTAATAATTATCCAGCGGGAGGGCGATGCCGTTGGACAATCGGTTGATCTTGCGTGATTGCCAGTACGCCAAAAGGAAACGCGGAATAAAAATGGCGATGGCCACCGTAATCGCAAACAGATGAATCCATGCATCGGCGTCGTCGCCTGCAACCGTCAGAAGCCGGGCGACGCTGATTTCGCTTTCGAGTCCGAGACCCAGAAATTTCGACAGCCATAAACTGGGACCAAAGACGACCGCAATAAAGGTCGAGACGCTTTGCAGATCGGTTATGAAAGTGCTCGCCCAGATGACTCTGTAGCCTTGAAACAGCCCGCGGAAATACATCCCCGCGACCGCGCCTGCAGCCAGGGACAGCGCCGCCAGATGAAGCAATCGCCGCCAACGCGCCACCACGAGCGCTCCAGCCGCCGAGAACCAGTGGTAACTGAAGCGCCTGGTTACCTGAGCCAGGTTTTTCTGCTCGTGAAAACCGAAGACCATCCTGTGAAAAAATTGCCAGATTCCGGGTAGCAGGTAGCGCAGCACTGAACGGGAATGGGACGGATTCGGCGCGGCGGGCGCCCGGCCCTCATGGAGAGAGGATCGAAGATTTCCAACGCCGACGATAAGAACGGCCAGCAATGCGATGTAAACAAGCAGGTTCCAGGCAACCACTATGAAAACGGGATTACGCACCACGTGCAGCGTCTCTGCCGGACCGAGCAGATTAGTGCCGAAACCCAGGATAAGAGCTGTGCAGCAGATCGGCACGGTCCATGGCGTTGGAACGTTGACCAGGTGCGGAATCGACTGATAGGCGGGCGAAAGACGTTCGAACAGGTATGCGGCATATCGCTTGACGGAATCTAGTCCCGGCTGCGCCTGCTTTGCCGCAACAAAGGCATGCGTACGAAGCTCCTCCGAAAATGCGCGCGGATCACATTCTTCAACGGACCGGATCAGGATGATCTTTGCCGCCTCCTCTTCCGTTAAAGACATAGAGCTGGACAGCCCCCGGATGCGGTGCTTGGAAAAGCGCCGAGCGCTAACCTTGCAGAGCGTCCCGCCAACGCTCCCGGCAAAGCACGGCGATACGCAACCGCTCCAGGTGCTGAGCGATTTGTTTGGTCCCCTGCTTCACCGGATGATCGGCAAAAAACCGTCTCACGTCTGATTCCAAGTCAGTCGTCGCCAGACCGATGATGCCCTCGCACATACGTGGGATCGCATTGTCGGGATACTGCCGCAACATTTCGTCCCACTGCTCTTTCATGAAGGTCCAGGCTTTGTCCCGGGCGTCGCGGTTGAGCAAGATACCGCGCATCAAGTAGGGCGAATTCTGCGTGCGCACCTCGCCATTGACTGTCAGCTGGAGTGTGCGATCGATCAGCGCCGGTTGGCTGAAATTAGCCAGGGCAAACAGGTAGCGTTGTTCCTCCTGAGGGGTCTGAGCATTTCTGAACTTGGCATAAAACTTTTCGTAATCGGCCGCCGATCCGGTGTGAGCGACAATGGCGATCAGCGCCGGAACAATGTTGCGATCCACCGCGGTGACGTCCTTTTCATAGAGCGCGTAGAGATCGCGCGCCCGCGCCTGGCAGCCTTTATCTTCAGCAAGCGTGGCGAGAGCGGCGATCAGGTCACCGCGCAATTGGCTTTCCAGCTCGCTCTCGCCGGCTCGCGGCGACCAGCCGAGACGCTCCAGGGCGAGCGAAAACACGGCCCTGAGACGTTCCTGCAACTTGACGCGCTGAGAGTCTTTCAGGATGCGATTGAGATGGTGCGAGGAACCGATGGCGGTGGTCCAGACGTTGAGGTCGGACTCGTCGCGCAGCAGCTCAAGGAGGCCCAGATACTCGCCGAGTGGAATCAGACCGGCGAGGGTCGCCGCCCAGGAATCGTTGACGAGCGAAAATCTCTCGACCGCTGAAAGACTGCTTTGCAGATCCTGTTTAAGCGCGCTCAGTAGTTCGCCGCTGTAGCGCACGCGATAGAAGCCGTGGCCGCCGGCATTCACTACCACCCAATTGATATCTTCGGGAAGCTCGATCAGAAGTTCCGGCTCCGTGAGCAGAACGGTTTTCGTTAGGACCTCCCCGTGAGAACCTGCGCGCAGGAAAATCGGCACGTGCCATTTGCGCTGTTGTTCCGCTTCGTCATTCAGGTAGCGGAACAGGCGTTGCGACAACAAGATCCCACCCGAGGTTTTCTCGACGCTGATGAGCGGATGACCCGGCTGAAATATCCAGCTATCCATCAGCGCGCGGACAGGCTGTCGGGTGGATTCTTCGATGGCGTCCCATAGGTCGGTGGTCTCAGCATTGCCGTACTCGTGGCGTTTCAAGTACAGGCGAATGCCGTCACGGAAGGCCTCGGCGCCCAGGTACTGTTCGAGCATACGCAAAACCGAGGCGCCTTTTTCATACGTCAGGACGTCGAACATGCCGGCGGCTTCTTCGGGCTTGCGCACCGGAAATTCTATCGGACGGGTGCTCTTGAGGCCGTCGATCTGCAGGGCTGCCGCCCGCGATACGGTGAAGCTGTCCCAGCGGCGCCATTCCGGCCTCCATGCGTCCACTGCCAGCATTTCCATGAACGTGGCGAATGCCTCGTTCAGCCAAAGACCGTTCCACCATTGCATGGTCACCAGATCGCCGAACCACATATGCGCGTTTTCGTGCGAAACGACATCGGCTACACGCTCGAGCTCGCCGCGCGTCGCCTTTTCCGCGTCGACGAGCAACGCCGTTTCGCGAAACGTGATGGCACCGAGATTCTCCATGGCGCCGGAGGCAAAATCCGGAATGGCGATCAAGTCCAATTTATCTCCCGGATAGGGAATTCCGTAGTAGTTGCAAAAGTAAGACAGCGAAAAGCTGCCGATTTCTCCGGCATATCGGGTCAGCGATTTTTTTCCCGGCGCGGCCCAAACCCGGAGCGGCGCGCCTCCCACCGCGACCGGATCGCTGCCCTCGAATTCACCGACAATGAAGGCAACCAGATAGGTAGACATCTTGATGCTGTCGGCAAAAACGACTTCTTTCTTGCCGGTTCCGGGCAACGGAGTTTCGCGCACCACCCGCGTGTTGGAAATTGCGGTTAAATCCGGGTCGACGATTAGCGTCGACTGGAATACAGCTTTGAAAGCCGGCTCGTCCCAACATGGGAAGGCACGCCGCGCGTCGGTGGATTCGAATTGCGTCGACGCGAGCGGCTTGTCCTGACCTTTGCTGTCTTTATACGTGCTGCGATAAAAGCCGTGCAATTTGTCATTCAAGATGCCGGCGAACTCGATCCGCAGTTGCCATAGTCCGGGGCTGAGGGCCTCGGCGAAATTCAGCGCCGCCTGTTCGTTCTCGCCGTCAAGAAT
>CAYZXN010000215.1:0-4524 GCA_964482425.1 uncultured Syntrophobacteraceae bacterium
TTCTGCCTTTTCTCGATTACATCCGCCTGGCCATAGACCTGCGACGAAAATATCAGTGTGATAAAACCGAATGTCGCGGCCATCAATGTTGTTTTTCCAACCATGATTCTTTTCTCCTTTCTCGGTGTTGACACAAGTTTAGATGCCTTTGTTGACTTTTTTGACTGCGGCGAGCAATTCGTCGGTTGAGAGAAGATCCTTCTCGCTATTCGTTGGCCGAATATTGTGATAGCGGACCACTCCGTCCTTATCGATGATGATATACGAGCGCTTGGCGATTCTTCTTGGCTCGTCGTATACGCCAAACGCCTTCATAACTTTACCGTCACGGTCGCTCAGCAACGGGTATACGATCTTGGCGAAATCGGCAAAGGCTTTCTGCGAAAAGGGCGCGTTCGCGCTGATGCCCACGACTTCGGTGTTTTCCGCCTGAAACATAGGGTAGTTGTCCGAACCGGACGCTTGAAGGTCCTTGATTCAGGTGGGACTAAAGTCAAGGACGTAAAAATTAATAAGGACATTCTTGCCCTTGAGATCACTGAGCTTTAGCTTTCCTCCCTTGCTGCTCTCGAGTTCGAAATCGGGCGCCTTATCGCCGACTTCCAAAGCGAGCGCAGAGACGTGGGCAGTCACTACAAGAGCGGTCACCAATGCGAAAACGCAGAATATACTCCTATTCGGCCTCATGGTTCCCTCCTTAATTGGACGACTAACCCTGCCTAAAATTCGAAAAAGTTATCGCTTTATCTCTCAGTTTCCTCCGGCTGTCAATCCCAATCTCACACGGTGTAAAGGACCACCCGGGGGGGGGGTCCTTTCCATATCCGGGTTCTCGACAAGCCATTCAGGGGCGAGAGAATCATAACGGTAAAAAGTTGCGAGTCAATATACCTGATGCGGCTGGCTACCGCGGTTCTTGAACGGGTCAGCTTACCAGATAGATCGGCTTCGAGAATCGACATTTGCTCCAGCTTGGCCTTTGTTTAGGGCGTGGGCTATTTGGACCCGTTGGCCGGTTCACCCGAACTCGGTTGATCTCGGTAAATAGGGCGACAACACGTGGCCCGATTATCCGGCCCAGGGA
Organism: uncultured Syntrophobacteraceae bacterium; assembly: GCA_964482425.1. Taxonomy (GTDB): domain Bacteria; phylum Desulfobacterota; class Binatia; order UBA9968; family UBA9968; genus WHTF01. The sequence continues at coordinate 1,085 of CAYZXN010000215.1, forward strand.
CCGTGGCCGCCATCTCGGCAACACCGTTGCCGGACGCGGCGAAAAAAGCTAACGCTTCTGACAATATCCCCAACCACGGCGCCCTTGGGTCAACGCGGCGCCGGCTAGAGGATCGCTTTCACTGAAGGGCGTTCTTTCATTCGCTCCAAATATTTTCCCAGCCGCGGTAAAGAGCTATCCGGAAGCACACCGAAGCCCTCCAAACGAATGAAACGCGGAATGAGAGCCGCGTCCGCCAGCGAGAAGTCACCGACCAGATAGGATTGATCGCCCAGTTCCGTCTCGAAACGCTGGAGGAGCCTTTTCAGCTCGCTCTTTGCCGCGGCAATAACCTCTTTATCTTGCTCCTTTTCAGTCTTCATGGTTTCCAGGCGCAACTTCTGATACGGCCCATCCAAGTGCGCCAAGCCATAATCGATGTGAATCCGAGCCTTGGCTCTTTTGCTCAAATCGGCCGGCAGGAGCGCCGGGGCGGGATACTTCTCATCAAGGTACTCATTGATGATACAGGACTCGTACAGGACGGTGCCGTCGTCGATGAGCACGGGAACCTTGCCGTACGGATTGAGCTTGAGGAAATCGGGTGTTTTCTGCGCTTGCGCGCGCAGGTCGACGTTTATGGTTTCATAGGGCAGATTTTTTTCCGCCAGAACGACCTTTACGCGCTGACAATTGGGCGACGACTTGAAATCATACAGCTTGATCATGTGTCTTCCTTTCCTCCGTTGGGTTCTATCGAACAGTTCAATGTCGAACTTACACCAAATACGGTTGAGAAAAAAAGTGTCTTTAGGGCACCGGTTACAGACTTGATATGAAAAATCATAGATGTTAAGCGAATAACCTGTCGAGGGAAGAGCGATTGTGAGCACCGAACAAGCAGCCGCAACTATTGTCGATGGATTAAAGCAAGCGGGCATCAGTCTCGTCGCTAGTCTGCCGGATATCAATCTGTCACAGCTGCTCCAAGTGGTCGAAAGCGATGCCGACGTGCTTCATGTGCCGCTGTGCCGCGAGGAGGAAGGCATAGGGATTTGCGCGGGCGCCTATCTGGTCGGAAAAAAGTGTGCCGCCATCATGCAGAACGGCGGCTTCTTCAACAGCAATAATGCGATTGTGAGCACGCTCCTGCAGTACCAGATTCCGCTCTTGCTGCTCATTTACTATGCAGGCGATATCGGCGACCGAACCTTCAGCACCTCGGGCAGCATGACCGAGCCGGTGCTCGAAGCTCTGGGCATTCGCTATTACATCATGCGCGACACCGCCGATGCACCGGAAATGATCAAGCGGGCGCAAATTCTGGCCGAGGATTCAAAGCGCCCCGTGGCGCTTCTACTGACGAAAGAGGCGCTGGGACGGCGGGCGGCGCTCAGGTCGCTCTAAATCATGACCAGGCGCGACCAAATGCAGACACATGAAAAGATTTGATTGCCTGAAACTGATTGCAGCGGAAGCCAAAGATGCTCTCGTTGTCAGTTCCGCCGGCGCGATGACTCTGGAGTGGAACACGCTCCGTCCCGGCGACGGTAACTTTCGTGTACGTACACTGGGCTTGTGCTCATCGATCGCCCTCGGTATGGCTTTGGGTTTGCCGCATCGCCGCATTATCGCCTTGGACGGCGATGGGTCCTTGTTGATGAACCTCTGTTCGCTGCCGACGATCGCGCGTATGCAGCCGGGGAACTTGCTTCATATTGTATTCGATAATGAAGTCTATGAGGCTTCGGGCAGTAAAAAAACCGCGACCGGCTGCGGTACGGATTTAGTGGAAATGGCGCGCGCCGCGGGTATCAGAAATGCGGCATGGGCCAATACCCTTGAGGATTTCGCACGAGCTGTTTCGTCGGCTTTGACGAAAGACGAGGTTTGTTTTCTTGGCGTCAAAGTCGGCACCGAGCGAAGCGATGTTGCGCCGTACCCGATGGACGAGGTGGAAAACAAGTATCGATTTATCAGATACGTCGAGACTACAGAGAAGATCGAGATTCTCAAGACTAATTTACCGGCCAGTTATGTTTAGCATGGTCCACGGCGGCTTCGATAGCTTATGAAAATCGATATCGAGTTCAACTCGGGAGCGCAGCTGCCGATGGATGCCATTCCCGATTTGGCTCGGCTGGCCGAAGCGCATGGTTTCGATTGCGCCTGGGGCGGCGAGGCCAACAACAAAGATCCCACAGTGATGCTATCGGCCATCGCGGCTGTGACGAGCCGGCTAAAAATAGGTTCGGCGATCTACCACATCCTCGGCCGCACGCCGGCAACCCTGGCGTTGCAGGCAGTGGGCCTCGATGAGCTATCTTCCGGACGCTTTCTCCTGGGAATCGGCTCATCGAACCCGACAATTGCGAAATGGCACGGACAAGTACTGGATCGACCGCTCGGGCGCGTCCGCGAGTACGTTGAAATCGTTCGTGCTGCGATGCAGGGTGAAAAGCTTCACTTCGACGGCAGGTTTTATTCGGCGCAAAACTTTAAGATGGCTTTCAAGCCGTCAGGCCGAGCGATACCAATCTTCCTGGCGGCTTTCGGTCCCAAGATGACACGCTTGGCCGGCACCATTGCCGACGGTGTGTTGATCAATATGGCTAACCCGGTAGAAATTCGGCGCATCGCGGAAGAAGTGAAAGAAGGCGCCAAAGCCGCCGGGAAAGACCCTGCCGGCATGGAGGTCATCTGCAAAATTCGCTGTTCTATCGCCGATAGCTCTGACGCCGCGCGCGATGCTTTGAGTCACGCGTTGACCTACTATGCGCTCGCCGATTATTACCGCGACCTGCTGGCTCGTATGGGCTTTGCGGCTGAAGTGGAAGCGATGCGTTCCGCTTGGAAAAGCGGCGGCTTTCATGCCGCACGCAAGCTGGTGAGCGAGCGCCTGTTTGCCGGGCTGCCGTTGATCGCCGCGACCTCCGCGCGCGAAGTTGTCGATCAGCTCATGCCTTACGTCGATGCCGGGGCGACGCGAATCATCTTGCCGTATGTCGCGGCGTCCGATGATGTTGTCGGTGAGATGAAAAGCTTCATCGAGTACTGGAACCCGCTGACCACGGGCACGTTAGGATCTGAGGAGACGTATTAAAATGCCATTCGAACTTTTGAACCCGGCGGGCCTCGAAGCTCCGGTCGGCTATGCTCATGTTGCCAAGATCCAGGGCGGAACGGTGGTTCACGTAGCCGGCCAGGCACCGTTCGATGCCGCTGGACGGGTTGTCGGAAAAGGCGATTTCGTTACACAGTTCACACAAGTCGTGCGAAATCTCAAAATGGCGATCAATGCGGCTGGCGGTGAACCCCATCACTATGCGGTGCTTACAATCTACATAACGGATCTACAAGCTTACCTGGAGAATAAAAAGCCACTGGGCGCTGTCTACCGGCAGGTCTTTGGCAAGCACTTTCCGGCGATTACTCTGGTAGAGGTTAAAAGCCTTTACAAT
>CAYZXN010000216.1:0-3917 GCA_964482425.1 uncultured Syntrophobacteraceae bacterium
GCCCGCCAAGGCCGGCCCGGTGCTGCGCGCCATGTTGAAAACGACGGCGTTGAGTCCGATGGCGTTCGTCAGATTCTCCGGCGGCACGGTGTCGGAGATCATCGCGGCGCGGGAAGGCTGAAGAAACACTTGGACACAGGCCATGAGAACCGCGGTCAAATAGACGTGCCACGGCTGAATAAGGCCGAAAAGAATCAGCGCTGCGGTGGCGGTGAAAATAAACCCGTTTGCGAACTGCGCCGTCACGACCAGGAACTTGCGGGAATAGCGGTCGGCGACGCTGCCGGCGATGGGCGATAAGAACAAAAACGGGATCGCCTGAATGCCGCGCACGAGACCCAGTTGCAGCGCGGAGTCGGTCAATTGGTAGATCAGCCAGCCGCGCGTCACCTGATCCATCCAGACGCCGAGAGACGCGAAGACCTGGCTGTACCAGAGCAAACGGTACTCGCGATGGCGCAGCGCTTCGAAGGCGCGCAGCCGGACGAGTAACCTGATGGGATAGCTGAGCGGCTTTTCAGTCTCGGGTAGAGCGCGTTGGCCGGGCGGAACATCCGCCGGTTCTCGGTGACTCAATGGCGATCGTAACTCCAAACTGGCAGAAGGAGACGAGGAGGCTCGATGACCTAAAGCCGGACGTAAAGCGTAAAGTGATTTCTTCGTATAACACGCGGCGGCAAAGCAGGTCCAGTTGCGGGCAATCGACTTTAGCAGCGCTCCTCGAGCCGGCGCTCGCTTTGAAATGCGACGAGAAACGGTTCTAATAGACATCTGTTCAGAATCGGCTATTGATTCTTTACGAGTAAGCGCAAACTGCAACCACGTTTATTGTCCAGAGCGTGGTTTGGACTATATTTTACATCCGGTCGATTTCGAGAATGAAAATGCCAGTAACCCGGGGATGGGAGGGTTCATTGGAGACAAAAAATTTATTGGAACCTTTCAAAGAATTTTTAGAGCAGAGCCGCGTTCCATTAAGACTGGCGTGCATAACCCACGAAGGTTGGCCGATGGTGCTTTCCCTCTGGTATCTTTATGAAACGGGAAAAATTTTTTGCGCGACACAAAAATCATCGAAGCTGGTGTATCACCTGGAAAGCAACCCGCGCTGCGCATTCGAGGTTGCCGGTGATCAACCGCCCTACCGGGGCATCCGCGGTCAGGGGACAGTTATTTTGCTGCAGCACCGCGGCCGTGAGCTGCTTGAGCAGCTCCTAGGGCGATACCTCCACGGTTCCGACACCCCATTACACAAGATGCTGTTATCGCGAGCCGACAATGAAGTCGCTCTCGAGATACGCCCGATCAGAATCTTCGTCTGGGACTATACGAGCAGGATGAAACAATCCATTTAGTTTGAATCGATCTCGAGCAGGAGAAGACTAGCAAGTGAAACTGTTCACAGCCGATAAGTCCGGCCGGCGCCCGCTATCGCGACTTTATGGTCTCTTACCTGGGGAATTGGCGGAAAGTTGACTCCGGTCGTCTTCATGTTATGAACAGTCAACACGGGAATGGAGACAATTTTCGACACCAAGCCAAAACTCGGTATCAGCGCCTGCCTGCTCGGGCAGAAGGTCCGCTTCGATGGCGGCCACAAGCGCGAGCAATTTCTGACCGATCTGTTTGGCAGGTTCGTTGATTGGATTCCGATCTGCCCGGAGGTCGAAGTCGGCATGGGTGTGCCGCGCGAGACCGTTCGCCTGGTGGGCACGCTGGCGAATCCGAAAATGATTGCCGAGAAATCAGGCAGAGACTGGACCGCGGCGATGAATCGCTTCGCGGCGAAGCGGCTGCGCGAAATCGCAGAAATAAATTTGTCAGGCTACGTCTTCAAGAAGAATTCACCAACCTGCGGCATGGAGCGTGTAAGAGTTTATAGCTCCAAAGGTATGCCGGAGCGGCAAGGCCGCGGTCTTTTCGCCGCGGCGCTTATGAAGCAGTGGCCGCTTTTGCCGGTCGAAGAAGAAGGCCGGCTAAACGATCTAAAGCTCAGAGAAAACTTTATCGAAAGAGTTTTCGCCTATTATCGCTGGCAACAAGCATCAGCCGAGCGAAAATCGCCGGGAGCGCTAGTGCGCTTTCACACGAGCCACAAATTTTTGTTGCTCGCACACAGCCAACCTCATTATCGCCAACTGGGTAGGCTGGTGGCGACAGCGAAACAAAGATCTCTTGCCGCGCTCTACGACGACTACGGGCGGGTTTTTATGGAGGCCTTAGCGGTTCACGCTACTGAGAAGACCCATGCCAATGTCTTGGACCATATGATGGGCTATTTCTCGAAGCAATTGACCGCAACCGAGAGACAAGAACTGGTGCAGTTAATCAGCGATTTCCGCCACCAGCTCATTCCTTTGATCGCGCCGATCACGTTGATGCGGCACTACACGAAGAAATATCTGGTAGAGTATTTGCAAGGTCAGCTTTATTTGGAACCTAATCCGAAAGAGCTGATGCTGCGAAACCACGTCTAAGAGATCAAAGGGGAAGAGATCAAAGGGGACATCTCTAAACGGGACGGCCCTGTCAAGCACCCAGAGATCCTTTCTTAGTTAGTGGTTGGTCACTGGAGAAAACGGTCTTCGTAGTTCCCTCATAACGCACGATCTCCGTCCGAGTGAACTCGGCTGTCCCCTGGTTCTGGCCTCACCGCTGGCGTAGTGGATCAACTTGTGGGCGGCAACCCAATCATCTCTTCGCGCTTTTCCCAGCGCATGATCTCTGATCCGGCGGGTCTCCTCATACAGGAGAGGCGCAGCTGCCCAATCAGGCTATCGGTCCGTTGTGGACCAGTCCCCTTTGCGGGCTCACTGCGCGTTGCCACCGCGCTTTAAAAACTCTTGATAGTCGATCCGATCTTTCATCATGTGAAAGATGATCCCTAGAAGTTTGTTTGCCGCGGCCACCCGGGCAATATGTTTGCCTCTTCTCTTAAGCACTCCCAGATAGTGTTTGCGAGCATCGCCCTTGCCGATGCGGACATGCCAGAGAGCCGCCTGGATCATAAGCGATCGCACCATGCGGTTGCCCTCTTTGGTGATGTGCCCATGTCTTTCCCGGTCTGCGCTCTGTCGTACCCTCGGTGCCAATCCGAAATAGCTCGAAAGTTTCTTGGCCTTAGAAAATCTGTCGATGGTGCCAATCCAGCAGTTCGCGGCGACGGCACTCAGCGGGCCCACGCCCGGGATCGTCATCAGCCGTTTGGATTCCTCATCCTCTTCGGCAATCTTTTTTAACTCGCTATCCAATCCCCGGAGCTGACGGTTGAAAAACGCCAAAAGCTCTGCGTCCTCCTCGACGATTCGCGGCCCGTATCCACTGAGCTCTTCGACCTTAAAGGCCGGCGGACGGACTCGGTGAAAAGTCATTCCGGGATCCATATTCCTTTTGGAGTAAAGCGCGTGAACTTCGTTAATCACCGCAGTGCGCTGGCGCACCAGGCGAGCCCGGTGAGTCAATAGCTCTCGAATGTAGCGCTGCTTGGCCGGTGGAATCCACACGGTGGGAAGCAAATCTGACTTCAATAACTTCGCCAACATTAAGGCATCCACTTTGTCCGACTTCAATCGCGCCGATGCAATGGCCTTGGTCTGCTTGGGATGGGACATGATGACTTCATGACCGCTGTTCTGGGCGAGATCCACAAACCACCACCACGAACCCGTTGCTTCAAGCGCGATCTTGCTGCCCTGGGGAAGCTTCTTCAAAACTTTCTCGACGGTGGCTCTGTTATTCAGGAACCGAAGCTGCGAAGCAGCCTTGGGTTCCCGCAGCGTGGCCAACTGTGATACTCTTTTGTGTAAATCGATACCAACAAAAGTTTCCATCGGTGGTCTCCTCCTCGATTTATTATCCCGCATCATTAACATAGCGGACGCTTCGGAGACCAACCCGTTTATGAGATCAGGCTACTT
>CAYZXN010000217.1:0-4177 GCA_964482425.1 uncultured Syntrophobacteraceae bacterium
AACGGTGTGGGTGACCGAGAAGGACGGCATCATCATGGATCTTCTCGCCGTCGAACTGATGGCGCGCACGGGGCGCGATCCCGCCGAGTTTTACCATGGACTTACCGACCAGTTGGGCGCGCCGGTTTACGAGCGCATCGACGCGCCCGCCACGGCCCAACAAAAGGCGGTGCTTCTCAACCTCTCGGCGAAAGATGTCAAGGCGACCGAGCTTGCCGGAGACCCGATTGAGACCATCCTTACCACTGCACCCGGCAACGGCGCGGCTATTGGCGGCCTCAAGGTTGTCACCGCGCAGGGGTGGTTCGCCGCACGCCCTTCCGGTACGGAAGACGTCTACAAACTTTACGCGGAAAGCTTTCGCGGCAGCGAGCACCTACGGCGCATTCAGGAAGAAGCCCAAGCGCTGATTAGCAACGCGCTGGCAGGAGTCGCGGCATGAAGGCGAAAATGTTCACGAAGAGAATTCTAAGCCGTCACTTTGCTGGCGCACATGTCTGTGACCCCGAGAGATAAGCATGGCGATCCAGCAAGTGTATCTCGCCCGGCATGGCGAAACGGAGTGGAGTTTAAGCGGGCAGCACACCGGCATCACCGATATCCCGCTCACAGAGAATGGCCGAAACCTCGCCAAACGGTTGGCGCCGGTGTTAGCGACAGAGAGGTTCGCGCTGGTTTTGACGAGCCCGCTCGAACGCGCGCGGAAGACTTGCGAATTAGCCGGTCTCGGCGCGCACGCAGAAATCGATCGTGATCTGATGGAATGGAACTATGGCGAATACGAAGGCTTGACTCCGAAACAGATCGATGCGAAGGCGACCGGATGGATGCTTTTCAGCGACGGCTCCCCCGGGGGAGAGACCCCGGAGCAGATTGGGGTTCGGGTGGATCGTCTGATCGCACGAGTTCGCGCGGTCGAAGGGCATGTCGCTCTTTTCGCGCACGGCCATATTTTCAGAGTCTTGGCGGCAAGGTGGCTTGGCTTTCCAGCATCGGCGGGCTGTCAGTTTCTGCTCGATACGGCCACGCTCAGTATCCTGAGCTATTACCGCGGAATCCCGGCGGTGAAGCGCTGGAATGCCGAGCTTGTGAAGTGAAGAGTGTGCAAGACTACCGACATGCAAATTCGAAGCACGAAGTGCAAAATTCGAGACAGCTCCGAACGATGGACATCAGCAATTTCGCTTTTGCTATTGGTGCTTAGCGGACCGACGATCCGCGCAGGGAAACTATACCTCGCGATGGAGGCTCAAGCGCTATCAGCATGAACTGAAAATGCTGGCACGCAGGACACGAAGAGAAAAAAAAATAGAGTACGCGCGGCAAACGCGCAAAGTGAACCAGGAATAAGGAGGTTTGCCATGAATGAAAAAACACAGGAAGTTGAACAATATGCAAGGGGCGCCACACGGCAGCCTAAACCAGCAAAAACGGAGAGGGAAACGCAAAATCCATTAACCGATAAAGAATTGGAGCTGATGAACGCCTACTGGCGTGCGTGCAATTATCTGTCGGTGGGCATGATTTATCTCAAAGACAATCCGCTGCTCAAGGAACCGGTGACAACCGAGCATGTCAAGCACCGCTTGCTTGGCCACTGGGGCGCGAGCCCGGCGCTCTCGTTCGTCTGGGTTCATTGTAACCGCATGATCGTCAAGTATGACCTTGACATGATTTTCGTTGCCGGACCCGGCCACGGCGCGCCGGGAGTGCTGGGACCAGCTTATCTCGAAGGCACCTATTCGGAGATTTATCCCGACAAGAGCGAAGACGCGGAAGGCATGCAGAAGTTCTTCAAGCAGTTCTCGTTTCCCGGACACATCGGCAGCCACGTGACTCCGGAAACCCCGGGCTCCATCCACGAAGGCGGAGAGCTCGGCTATAGCTTGTCGCATGCGTACGGGATGGCGCTCGACAATCCCGATCTGATCGTCGCCTGCGTCGTCGGTGACGGCGAGGCGGAAACAGGACCGCTGGCGACCGCGTGGCATTCCAATAAGTTCATCAACCCCATACGCGACGGTGCGGTGTTGCCGATCCTGAATTTGAATGGCTACAAGATCGCCAATCCGACGATTCTTGCGCGCATCAGCCACGAGGAGCTGGAAGCACTGTTCGTGGGCTACGGCTACAAGCCGTACTTTGTCGAAGGGAGCGATCCTTCGGAAATGCACCAGAAGATGGCCGCCACTCTGGAAGAGACCATCGGCGAGATCCGTGAGCACCAGAAAACCGCGCGCGAATCGACAAAGCCCTACCGTCCGCGTTGGCCCATGATCGTGCTGCGTTCTCCCAAAGGTTGGACGGGGCCGAAAGAGATCAGAGGGCATAAGGTCGAAGGGTTCTGGCGCTCGCATCAAGTCCCCTTTTCCGACGTGCGCGACAATCCGGCGAACTTAAAGCTGCTGGAAGACTGGATGCGCAGCTACAAGCCGGACGAGTTGTTCGACCCCAACGGCAAGTTGCGCGAGGAGATCAAAGCACTGGCGCCGGAGGGATACCGGCGCATGAGCGCCAATCCGCATGCGAACGGCGGGCTTTTGCGCAGAGAGCTCAAGCTTCCTGATTTCCGCAAGTACGCTGTCGATGTCTCGTCGCGGGGCAGCGTCGAATACGAAAATACTAAGCCGTTGGGCGAGTTTCTGCGCGACGTCATGAAACTGAACATGACCAGCTTCCGCGTCTTCGGTCCGGACGAAACTGCCTCCAACCGGTTACAGGCGATTTATGAAGCGAGCAAGAAAACCTGGATGGCCGACATGCTCCCGGAAGACGCCGATGGCAGCGAGCTTTCGCCCGACGGGCGGGTGATGGAGATGCTTTCCGAGCACACGCTTCTCGGCTGGCTCGAAGGTTATCTGCTCACAGGCCGCCACGGCTTCTTCCATACCTACGAAGCCTTCTCCCATGTAATCGACTCTATGTTCAATCAGCACGCGAAGTGGCTCGATATTTCCAAGAACCACGTGCCGTGGCGTGCTTCAGTGGCGTCCGAGAACATCCTGCTGTCGTCCACCGTCTGGCGCCAGGACCATAACGGCTTTTCGCATCAGGATCCCGGTTTTATCGATCTGGTGACGAACAAGAGCGCGAGTGTGACGCGCGTGTATTTGCCGCCCGATGCCAACACTCTGCTTTCTGTGGCGGACCACTGCCTGCGCTCCACGGACTACGTCAACGTGATCGTCGCTGACAAGCAGAAGCACCTGCAGTTCACCACGATTGACGAAGCGGTTGTGCATTGCTCGAAGGGACTCGGAATCTGGGCGCGGGCGAGCACGGATGCCGGCGAGGAACCGGACGTGATTTTGGGCTGCTGCGGCGATGTCGCGACGATGGAGGCTTTGGCCGCGGCAGCGATCCTGCGCGAGCGCGCGCCGGATCTCAAGCTCCGGTTCGTCAATGTCGTCGATCTCTTCCGGCTGCAGCCAGCATCCGAGCATCCACACGGTTCGACCGATCGCGAGTTCGACAGCCTGTTTACCACTGACAAGCCGATTATCTTCAGTTTCCACGGCTATCCCTGGCTAATCCACAAACTGTCCTATCGGTTCAAAGGGCACGACAACATGCACGTGCGCGGCTACAAGGAGAAGGGCAACATCAACACGCCGATGGAGCTGGCGATGCTCAACGAAACCTCGCGTTTTCACCTCGTCATCGACGTCATCGACCGCGTGCCCAAGCTGCGCACCAAGGCGGCGCACGTCAAAGAGGAAATGAAGGACGCGATCATCTCTAACATGAGCTATGCCCACGAGCATGGCACCGACCGGCCGGAAATCACCAACTGGACCTGGCCGTACTAACTCATAAACGCTCAAACCCGTTCGAATCGTTCAGACCGTCGCCCTCGCGACGGCATGAAGGACACGGAACGGAACTCCGAGACGGTTTGAACGGAGCGCAGGGGTTGAACGATTGAACCGTTTGAACAGAGGCGGGGCTCTTACGTCGGTCGGTGTAGAAATTTATGGCGGATGCACTTCTCGTTTTGAATGCCGGTTCCTCGAGTGTCAAATTTTCGGTTTTCCTCGATGACGAGCGGCCGCGAGAGCTGCTGCGGGGGCAGCTCGAGGGTCTGCTGACCGAGCCGCACTTCATTGCACGCACGCAGGCCGGGTTGGTCGGCGAAAAACGGTGGGAGTCCGGCACTCGGCTCGGCCACACGGGGGCA
>CAYZXN010000218.1:0-25191 GCA_964482425.1 uncultured Syntrophobacteraceae bacterium
GTCACTTAAGACAATTGTGCGATTATAGTGGAGGAAGACGCGCTCTTCGAGTCGCTCCGGCAAGTGCCGAACGCATGAAAAATGCTCCGGTGGTTGAATCGACGATATTGCAATTATTTTGCGCCAGCACGCGCGGTGATCTTGTAAAGCAGTCAGGTCTCGTCTGGGCAGTCAACGAGCAAGAGCTGGGATCTCTGTGGTTATAGTTTAATCACCCGGTGTTTTATTCCCGAAGCCTGAAATTCGTAACGAGAGTCGTGGGAGGACTCCAGAGTGGCCATCAAATCCATCCTGCTGCCGCTTGATGACAGGACCGTAGCGGTTGGACATCGCTCTTTCCAAGTGGAAGAATTGTCTAGCATCTGCTACAGGGATTTTTGAGGAGATTGACACATGCTGAAGGTTATACCGGTCGAAGAAGCCGTGGGACTGCCACTGGCTCACGATATCACGGAGATCGTGCCCGGCAAGCACAAGGGCCCGGCATTTCGGCGCGGTCACATTGTGCGTACGGAAGATGTTCCAAAGCTGCTCGACGTCGGAAAACGCAATCTTTACGTTATGGAACTCGAGAAAGATGAGCTGCATGAGGAGGACGCGGCGCGACGTTTGGCCGAAGCAGCAGCCGGATCCAATTTGAGATTAACCGAACCAAGCGAGGGGCGAGTCAACCTGGTGGCGGAGATTTCGGGATTGTTAAAGGTCGATTCAGACTTGCTCTATCGTTTTAACTCTCTAGGCGATCTGATGATGGCCACGCTGGCGTCGGACCGCTACGTTAAGAGAGGCGAGGTCGTGGCCGGCACACGGACGATTCCGGTCGTCGTGAAGGAGGAGTTGGTTCATAAGGCGGAAGTCTTGTGCAAGGAGCATCCGATCGTAAAAATCCTGCCGTTGCCGGCACGACGCGTTCATCTGATAGTTACCGGCAGCGAGGTTTATACTGGAAGGATCAAGGACGGCTTCGAACCGGTCGTTAGAAAGAAGGTGAATGCGCTGGGGTCGGATTTGGCCGACAAAGAGGTTGCCAACGATGATCCGGAGCAAATCGCAAAGTTAATCCAAGAAGCTCAAAAAGCGGGGGCAGAATTAATCCTGGTTAGCGGTGGGATGTCCGTTGACCCTGACGATAAGACACCGGAAGGCATCCGCCGTAGCGGTGCCAAAATTGAGTCGCACGGTTTTCCGATCCTACCCGGTTCGATGTTTCTCATGGCTTATCTCAACGAAACGCCGATTTTGGGCCTGTCCGGCTGTGTTTTGCACGACCCGTTCAGCGCCTTCGATGTCTTACTGCCGCTGCTTTTGGCAGGCGAGAAAATATCGCGCGCGGACATTATGGCGATGGGCCATGGCGGACTCCAAAAAAAACATGATCACTAGCATTGGGAGGGACTATGGAAATTCTGAAAACCCTTAAAGAGCGTTGCGATCCCCGGTACGCCGCGTTGATCGTCGTCGATGTCCAAAATGATTTTGTCAGCCCTGAAGGAAGCGCAGCCAAGCGTGGCGATGATGTTGGGGCGGCGATGGCTGTGATACCGAATCTGAAGCACCTCATAGAAGAAGGCCGGCGCGTGGGTCTTACGATTATCTATATCAAAACAACACACAGCGAATGGACCGACACCCCGTCCTGGATTTATCGCACGTCTCAGAAGAGCGGCTTGAATACCTGCCGGGAAGGGACGTGGGGCGCCGAGTTCTATGAGGGAATTTCGCCGCTTCCGAGCGAACGAATCGTCATCAAACATCGCTACAGCGCCTTTATTAACACCGATCTCAACACGGTATTAAAGGCCCGCGGTATTCAGAGCGTCCTGGTCTGCGGCGTGGCCACCAATGTGTGCGTCGAGACGACCGTGCGTGACGGCTATATGTACGATTATTATGTGACGCTAATCGACGACTGTTCAGCGGCGTACGAAGCAAAGCTGCATTTAGGGACTCTGGAGAACGTCAGGCGTCACTTTGGCTTGGTAGCTTCTTCGAATCAAGTCATCGAAACCTGGAACGGATTGTCGGAAAAGCAGGCGACGGGCTTTTGAGCCCCTTTGTTTTTGGCATAAAAAAGCCCAGCGGGTCTCTCCGCCAGGCTTTTTCCGATCGAATCTTTACTAAGGTTACTTCATCATGTCCGCATTGATCTGATCGAGGGCCTCAAGCGGCGGCTGAAGGTCGGCCTGTGTAAGCTCGGACAAGGGTATATCACACAGGTTTAATTCTTCGGCGAATTCCTTTCGATTCGGATTGTAGTAGATCAAACCCGTCAAAAACTTGCCTTCGGCGATCGCCGCATGAATGGCCTGGATCGCTTGCGCCTTGTTGGCAGGATCGTAGTCTTTCCCCAACTTGTGCAACACAATTCGCGAACCGTCGTGTAACTCGACTTCGTGGTCAGTCCCTTCTTCGTAGTCGGCTTCGATATTCTCGTAGGGTGGAATGAAGTCGATATCATGGATAGGGTCAAGGTGGCCTTTGACATACTTGAGGCTCTTCGTGGACCCTTCATGGTTATTAAACGTCACGCACGGGCTGATGACGTCCAGTATGGCGCTCCCCTTATGGTGCAGAGAGCCTTGAACCAGCGGAGTTAATTGCTTTCGGTCACCCGAGAAACTGCGTGCCACGTAAGTCGCTCCCAGGGTAATCGCCAGTTCGGCCAGATCGATGGCTGGAATATCATTGACTTTCCCGCCTTTCATCACCGACCCGACATCAGCGGTGGCTGAAAATTGACCCTTGGTCAGGCCATAGACCCCGTTGTTTTCGATAATGTATGTAATGTTCACGTTGCGCCGCATCATATGGCAAAAATTGCCCAAACCAATGGCCGAGGTATCACCATCGCCGGACACGCCGATAGGCATCAAGGTGTGGTTTGCCAAGTTTGCGCCGGTTGCCACCGCAGACATTCTGCCGTGCACGGCGTTAAACCCAAATGACTGACTTAAGAAATACGCCGGGGTTTTTGATGAACAACCGATACCGCTTAACTTAACAACTTTAAGCGGATCGATACTGCTCTCGTAGTATGCGCGTATGATCGATGCTGAGATCGCGTCATGGCCGCAACCGCGGCACATGGTCGACGGAGCACCTTCGTAATCTTTTTCCGACAAATTGATACGATTGAGTTTTGCTTCTGCCATTTTCCTGTCCTTATGATGCTTAAGCGGTTTTGGGCTGAGCCGATTGAGCTGCATCGAAGATCTGTCTGACCACTTCGCCGGCCGCCACCGGTAGTCCATTGTAAATGAGAATGCTGGTGATTTTGGATCCTAAGTCGGGGTTTTCGTCCTTAATGATCGCTGCCATCTGGGCGTCGCGGTTCTGTTCAACGAGATATATAGTGTCGTGCTCGACCAAGAAATCCCGCACCTCACTTGTAAGCGGCAGCGCACGGATCAACATATGGTTGGTCTTTAGGCCGGCGGCTTTCAAACGAACGCGTGCCTCTCGTACCGGTTCATAGCTGGAGCCATAGCAGATGATCCCGGTTTTGACGCCCCGTTCCTTTTCAACCAGCGGCTTGGGCACGAATTTTCTCGCTGTCTCGAACTTTTTCCGCAAGCGATCGAGGATGTATTTATAGTCATTCTCATCCTCGGAATACCTGGCATCGGCGTCATGGCCGGAACCGCGAGTGAAGTAAGACGCCATGCGGTTTTGATTTCCCGGAACCGTTCTGTACGGAATTCCATCGCCGTCTTGATCGAAATAACGGCGGAATTTTTTACCCGCCTTGGCCCATTCGTCAAGCTGCTCTGCACTCAGGCGTTTGCCGTGATCATACGCCTCTGGCTGCAACTTGAGCGGCTCGGACGGCCAAAGATTCATACCGAGATCCAGGTCCATTGCGACAAAAATCGGTGTTTGGAAGCGGTCAGCATAGTTAAAGCTCTGACGGGCGAACTCGAAGCATGAATTCATGTCATGGGGAATCAAGATCATATGCCGGGTATCGCCATGAGAAGCGCCGTACATCAATGAAATGTCCGCCTGCTGTGTTCTGGTGGGAAGCCCGGTTGACGGGCCACCGCGTTGGACGATGAAAAATACGCATGGGATTTCTGCGTAATAGGCAAGGCCGATGGTCTCGTTCATCAGCGATAAACCCGGGCCGGAGGTGGAGGTCATGGCGCGCGCGCCGGCCCAACCTGCGCCGGCAATCATTCCGGCCGACGCGATCTCGTCTTCCGCTTGCACGATGGCATAGGTCTTCTTGCCGTCTTTGGCTCGGCGCAATCTGGGCAGATAGAATTCCATGGCTTCCGCCAGGGAGCTCGACGGCGTAATTGGATACCAGCAAATCACCGACGCGCCGCCGTAAATGGCTCCAAGCGCCGCGACAGTATTGCCTTCGGTAATAATTTTTCCTTTGTTACCGTTCGAGATGACTTCGAGCCGGGCGATGTTTTGCGAAAAACCTTTGTCTTTCATGTATTGATAACCGGCATCGATGCAAATGAGATTGGATTCGATCACCGCCGGTTTTTTTCCGAACGTATCTTCCAGCACCGCTTTTATTACTTCCATGTCAATGCCGAACAGGTAAGCCAAGGCACCGACATAGAGCATGTTGCGTTGCTTTGCCCGCAGAGGCGAAGCCGGCACCAGTTTCGCTATGAGTTTATTCGCTGGAAAACCGACGTACTGGACGCCCTCACGCTTGAGTTGAGCAGGCAAAGGGCTGGAATCATCGTAAAGGATCAAACCGCCGTCGCGAACCCGATAAATGTCCTTTGCCGCAGTCGCATCATTGAACATCACCATGACGTCGATATCGTCTTTACGGCTCAGGTACCCTTCCGCGGAAGCACGAATCTGGTACCAGGTAGGTAACCCTTGAATATTCGATGGGAACATATTCTTCGAGGAGCAGGGTATGCCCATTTTGAATATCGCTTTAAACAGAATGTTATTCGAAGAAGCGCTTCCTGAACCGTTTTCGGTCGCGACGCAGATATTCAGATCGTTAATTGCTGGCGTGTCCAAAATTCAACCTCCTTTAGGCGTTCGACAACTCTACCAGTGTAACATAAAGGCTTGTAAAGACAACGTCTTAGCGTCTCATCCGGGCGTGTACTGGTCTTCGGACTCCCAAAAACGGGCAACTTCCTTCCAAGTGCGCCGAACGGATTCATCGATATCGAAAGCTGCGGCGTAACGGAGCACATCGGGCATTGAAACGATGCCGATGAGATCGTTGTCCGCTCCTTTGATGGGCATGTTCCGAATATCACGGCGGTACATCTCCGCCAAAACTTCGCCGACGCGTGTGGCATGCGGCATGGTCACGAGAGGCGTGGTCATTACACGCCGAACCGGAATGCTCCTGGTGTCCTGTAGTTTATTAAGAACCCGCTTTAAAACGTCTCGTTCCGTGAATATCCCTTCAGGGCTTTGCCCTGCCGTGACCACGACAGCGCTCGAGTTTTTCTGCAGCATGAGGTCCACGCTATCGAAAATGGAACATTCTTCGTCCACGGATAGAATATCACCCGACATGATGTCGCCCACGGTTTTCGTATCGCTTAACCCTTGACCCAATTCTACGGCAATTTTCAGAATGCGGCGCATGGAAACGATGCCGACAATAGAGCCGCGCCTTCCGCGCACCAGCAGATGACGAAAATTGCCGCGGTACATTCTGCCAAGCGCATCGAGAATGTGAGTTTCCTCAGCAACGGCATGGATCGGCGATGTCATGACTTCTCGGATGATTGTTTTGTGGGGGTCCAGAGGCTTATTGACAACACGCTTGAGAATGTCTTTTTCGGTAAAAATTCCTACGGGAACTTCAGCATCCGTAATGATTACTCGGCCCACATCGGCCGCAACCATGATATCAACCACCTGGGAAATCGTCTGAGTGACGGAGGCGGTGGTCAATTGCGTCGTCATAATTTCTTGAACACGATTGGTAAGCATGAGGCACCTCCTGCTTATTGAGCGGTTGTCCGAGGCAGCCGGAAAGCCTGATCGATGATAACACTTCTTTGTTCTCAAGCACACGCATTCGGCAGCGGTTCCATTTTACCTACTTTACCACGCGCAGGCAGGATTGCGACTCGATGCGCGAGCATGTTAGATTTAGATTCATTCCCAGGGAGGCAGAAAACCATGAGCCGAAGGGAAACCGAATCAGACCACGGACTCGTCACGGAGACCAAGAAGAAGTTAAAGAAGCCACCCCTATACAAGGTTTTACTGCACAACGACGATTATACGACCAAGGAGTTCGTTGTGCAGGTCCTGCAGTACGTCTTTCACAAAGAGTCAACGGAAGCTGTTCAGATCATGCTCCATGTGCATAAGAAAGGAATTGGCGTAGCGGGAGTCTATACCTACGAAGTAGCTGAAACAAAAGTGACCTTGGTCGAGAATTTGGCGCGGCAAAATGAATACCCGCTGAAATGTACCATGGAAGAGGCTTAACATGATCAGCAAAGAACTAGAGAGTACCCTCAATGTCGCCGTGAAAGAAGCCAAAAAGCGAAGGCATGAATACGTCTGTCTGGAGCATCTTCTATACGCTTTGCTTCAGGACAAAGATGCCAGCGGCGCCATTATCAATTGCGGTGGCGATATCGACCGACTTCGTAAAGGGTTAGAGGAATTTTTTGATCGTCAACTGCAAAGTCTGCCTGAAGGTCTGGACCAGGAACCGCAACAAACTCTAGGTTTCCATCGGATATTGCAGAGAGCCGTCATTCATGCACAATCGGCGGAAAAAAAAGAGATCAATGGCGGTAACCTGCTGATCGCGATGTTCCGCGAGCCGGATTCTTACGCTGTCTATCTTTTAGAAGAGCAAGGTATCACTCGCTTCGATGTGGTCAATTACGTATCCCACGGAGTTTCGAAAATCGCAGCCGCAGAAGAGCCGGAACAAATCCAAGAGGAGCAGGGTCAGGAGGAGAAATCCGGTCAGCGGCAAAATCCTTTGAAAGCTTTCACCATCGACCTGGTAGAAAAAGCCCGGCAAGGAAACATCGATCCTTTAATCGGTCGCGACGATGAGATCGAACGAACCATTCACGTGCTCTGCAGGCGCCGCAAGAACAATCCCATCTACGTGGGTGATCCGGGGGTGGGTAAAACGGCTCTAGCCGAGGGGTTGGCGCTGAAAATTCATGGCGGGGAAGTTCCCGAGGCGCTCAAAACTTCGGTGATCTACTCGCTTGATATGGGGGCATTGCTCGCCGGTACCAAGTTCCGCGGCGATTTCGAGGCTCGGCTCAAAGGCGTATTGACCGGCCTGAAAAAGCACCCGAATTCCATTCTCTTCATCGATGAAATTCATACTATTGTAGGTGCCGGTGCCACCAGCGGCGGCTCCATGGATGCTTCGAACATTTTAAAGCCGGCACTTGCTTCCGGGGAACTCAGGTGCATCGGCTCCACAACCTATCACGACTATAAGAGCTACTTTGAGCGCGATCGTGCGTTGGCTCGGCGATTTCAAAAAATTGAGATACCCGAGCCCAGTCAGGAGGAAGCCTTCAAAATTCTCTCCGGCTTGAAGCCGCACTATGAAAAGCATCACGGGGTTCATTACAGCACCGCTGCGGTTCGCGCGGCAGTCCAGCTCTCGGCCAAACACATCAATGATCGGCGCCTGCCGGATAAAGCCATTGATGTCATCGATGAGGTCGGTGCAGCCGTAAAGATCCTCCCTGCGGAGAAACGTAAAAAAACCATTGGCCCCAAGGATATCGAAAAAATCGTTGCGAAGATCGCCAAGATCCCGCCACGCAGCGTTTCAACTTCGGACAAAGATCAGTTGCAGAACCTGGAGCGTGATCTGAAACTGGTGGTATACGGTCAGGATGCCGCCATCGAAATGCTCGCCAGCACGATCAAATTGTCACGTTCGGGCCTGGGTCATCCAGAAAAGCCCATCGGCTGCTTTCTCTTTGCCGGTCCCACGGGCGTGGGCAAGACCGAAGTCGCGAAACAGTTGGCTCAAGTTATGGGTATAGAGTTCATTCGCTTCGATATGAGCGAATACATGGAGAAACATACGGTATCCCGCCTCATTGGCGCGCCTCCCGGCTATGTCGGTTTTGATCAGGGCGGACTGCTTACTGATGCCGTCAATAGAAATCCTTACGCGGTGTTGTTGCTGGACGAGATCGAGAAAGCCCACCCGGATTTGTTCAATATTCTTCTTCAGGTGATGGACCATGCTGCACTCACCGACAATAACGGCAAGAAGGCCGATTTCCGTAATATCATTATGATCATGACGACAAACGCCGGCGCTCGTGAGATGAGCGGCGCGCCCCTCGGTTTCGGGGCGCAATCGAATGCCGGGAAGGGAAAAGAAGCAATCGAAAAAATGTTCAGTCCTGAGTTTCGCAACCGCCTTGACGCATCAATCAGCTTCAATTCTTTGAGCAGGGAAAACATCGAACGTGTGGTCGACAAGTTCATTATGGAACTCGACCACCAGCTAAACGAAAGAAAAGTATTCCTGCAACTGACGGCAGGCGCGCGCCGCTGGTTTGCTGAGCGAGGCTATGATCCGGCTTTCGGGGCCCGACCCATGGCGCGTTTGATTCAGAACGAGATCAAGCGCGTTTTAGCCGACGAGATCTTGTTCGGTCGGCTGCAAAATGGCGGTAAGGTTGAGGTCGACGAGAACGAGGGCAAGCTGACGTTCACATACTCTCCCCTCACTGCATAATGCCCGCTCCGCCGCCTGATGAACGGGGCTTCTACTCGATGGCTCGCGCTCCTGATGGATAATCTCATCGTCGGTGTATTCCTGACCCTCTTTGTTCTGGAATTTACCGTTGAATTTTTCCTAAACGAACTAAACATCCGGCGTGTTCGTGAGAGCTGGGAGACGCGCAAAGTTCCGGATTTTTTTCATGGCAAAATCACTGACGCCGAATATGATCGGTCGGTCCAATATACGCTCGCCAAAGCCCGCTTTCAGCGTTGGTCGGAAATTTACAGCCGTGTAGTGATCTTGCTGGTATTGTTTAGCGGGGTTCTTCCCTTTCTCGACAACGAACTCAGTGCCATGGTGCCGCGGCTTTTGCCTGCCAGCCACCATCTGGGTGGCGTAGCTTTCTGCATCGCGGTGGCGATCGTGTTTTCGCTAGCTAGTCTCCCGATGGATCTGTATTCCACCTTCGGCATCGAAGGCCGCTTTGGTTTCAATAAAACAACCCTGGGACTTTATCTTACTGACAAGTTGAAGGGCCTTATTCTAGGGTTATTGATCGGCGCGCCCTTTCTGTATGTCGTGCTCTGGTTGATGGCGGCGACCGGACCGTACTGGTGGCTCTGGGCCTTTGCTTTTATAGCGGTTTTCCAGCTCGGCATGATCATCATTTTTCCAACCGTTATCGCACCCTGGTTTAACAAATTCGAACCCTTGAAGGCAGGAGAACTGCGGGATCGGATCCTAGCGTTGGCAAAACAAGTGGGCTTCGAAACCAACGGTATTTTTTCCATGGACGGATCAAAGCGTTCCTCCCATTCCAACGCCTACTTCACGGGCTTCGGCAAGGCTAAGCGGATCGTACTCTTCGACACGCTGATAGAACAAATGACCATTGATCAAGGCCTTGCGGTTCTTGCCCACGAGATGGGCCATTATAAAATGAGACACATCCGGCGCATGCTGGTTATTCAGAGCGTGTTTTTGTTCATTGGGCTGTACTTCCTAAGCCTGCTGGTAACTTACCCGCCCTTGTTTGCGGCTTTTGGTCTGCAGCCATCAAACCATGCGGCGCTGGTTCTCTTCAGCCTCCTCTCCGGTCCGTTCATTTTTTATCTTGGTCCGTTCATGAATCTTTTGTCCCGCCGGCATGAATATGAGGCAGATCGTTTTGCCGCGGTCACATTACGCAGCGGCAAGCCCATGGAAGAGGCGCTGATCAATCTAGCTGTCAAAAACCTGACGAACCTGAATCCGCATCCATGGTATTCAGCCTACCATTACTCGCATCCGGCGCCGGCGGAGCGAATCAGTGCGATTCGGAGACTCGCACTTTGACATCCAGGAAACCTTTTTGGTCGGGGCGAGTGGATCTGGCCACGTCACGAAAAAAAGAATGAGCCTAAAAAGACGTAACTGTCGCGCAATTACTGCTCAATCTGGGCGGCGGTGCCCATCTGGGGGCATCCCAATATGAGAATCCGCGCGCAGTCAGGTCATCCGGCGAATTCGAACCGCCGACCTACTGATTCCAAAATCTTAACTTAGAACCCCAGAGTGCCAGATTCTCAAATCAACTTGACCGTCGCGACTGCTTCCTGTTAATTTGCCTGGCTATGGATCGTAAGAAACGACTCATCGCCATCGGGGCGATGGGCCCAGACTTCGACCAGGTCACGGCTTTGCCGGCACCCACGATTCTGACGGAACGCTCAACAAAAGAAGGCGGCCCCGGCTGGAGGGTGGTCTGCGAAGTAGGCGAAGATGCCGTTGTGGAATTATCGCAGCGTGACCATATACTAGCGCGCATCGACGCCGCCAAGCGTGAGATTCTCGCGGCCGACAGCATGGTCAAGCTGATGGCCTTTCGGAGCAAGGCCGACGCGATGCGGCAGCTTGTTCGAGCCTCGCGAGACATGCAGCTCATCAACTTGGCTAACGAGCTCAAATTGAGGTGTGAAACTCAGCTTGGCGATATGCTTCGGGAGACGCAGCTGAGCAGGGGCGGCAGACCAGCGAAAACCGTTCCTGACCACAGGAATGGTTTTACGCTGCGCGAGCTTGGAATTGACAAGAACCTCTCGTCATGGTGCCAGCGTCTCGCGAGCGCTCCAAAGGACAAATTCGAGCACGTCATGGCAGAGGCGCGAACCGGCGAATGGGAGCTGACGCGCCACACCGTCAAAAAGTTTCTACTCGAGAGCCCGCCGAAAAACCTAAAGAGCTACGATGAAGGCGTCGAACCGCAATATCGCTGCCCCTCCTGCGGCTTTTCTTGGCAGGGAAAGCCGAAGTGATTGTTACCGTTCCGACCGTTGGTCACTACCTCACGCTCGTTGTTGGAATCGAATGCGCCGACCTACTGATTACGAAATACAACCCGCCGACTCACAGCGTCACCTAAACGGGAAAAAACGAAAAACAGGCCCCGTAGCTGATGCCAATCTACTTCTTATGGTTCCGCCGAGTTGGGATGGAAACATGATGGAAACGAAAATGCTGACCGTTCCTTTAATTGAGTTTCCGACAGAACGGAGATTCAACGAGTAGATAGCCTTAGCGAGAAATTTGACAGAAGCTTAGCCGCTAGACTAGTGTTTAACGCAACGCGGAAGTTGACCAGCAACATACCGGCCAACCACAACAGAGCTAACACTCCTAATTGCTGCAGCGTCTCTTCCAAAGCTGAAGCATGACACCTCTATTTAATTCGCCAATGTTACAGGCTTATGACTGTAATACTGTTTAATACCCTTGCCTTGCGACGCCCGTGGCTCAACTGATCCTAAATTCTTGTTGTAAAGGCGGCCGGAGTTCGTGCAGCACGGTGCGCAGGAGGTATCCTCGTCATGAGACACTCTGTTGGTGTTAGGAAGATAGCCCCATGGAGCCGTCGTCAATAGGTGTGTAAAAGAAAATTAGGCGGCGACCCTGACTTCTTCTCCGTTATGGTACTTTTTGCCTTCAGCGACTTTCTCCACGAGATGGGGTGCATCGAGTTTTTTAAAACTCAGCTCCGCCACCATCAGGGTTTTCCACATCAAGGATCGAGCGGACTTTGTTTTGACGTTCTTGGAATGGGTCTTGATTGTGAATCGCTGGCGGCACGTGAAGCACAGCAGTACCCGCCGGAGAAAACCTCCTCTCGAATGACCGCACAGCAGAAGGTCGCCCATGGTCATTGCGGCGTTGGGTTTAGGATGCGCTGATCCGCCGCACGATCCCTGAGCAGTTTCTCAGTAAACTCGGTTTCGATGATAATCCCTTTTTCGATGAAGAGCTTTGCGAGTGCGTATGTCGTCCCAAGTGTGGACACCATAAGCTCGGTTAAGTTACCGTGCGTGGTTTGTTCGCTTCTGCCATAAGGTTCCTCTAGTCGAAGGTGCCAGTGAACTCGGACCGGTCACCGGCAAATAGGAACCTGCGCTATGGGAGCACTGCAGAAAATAGGGCAAGTATTGAAAAAAGTTGGTAGAAAAGAAATGGTCGGGGCGAGTGGATTTGAACCACCGGCCTCACGGTCCCGAACCGTGCGCTCTACCAAGCTGAGCCACGCCCCGATGCGCACAAGCTAGCACACCAAAAGCAGAAAACAACAGCCATCCTCATTCACCCACTGCGCGTCGCATTCGGCGAATTGTTTCCGCATAGTCGGCGGTCTTGAAGATACCCGATCCGGAAACGATGATTTCGGCGCCGGTACGAAATACTAGATCGATATTATCGGTCTTAATGCCCCCATCTGCTTCGACCAGAATCGGCAGTTTTCTGTCGTTTATCGTTTTTCTTGCCTGTGCAATCTTCGGCAGCACGTCCGCAATGAAAGCCTGACCGCCAAAGCCGGGAAACACGGTCATTATAAGGATCATGTCAGTCTCGCCAAGAAGGGGCTCGACCTTTTCAAGGGGTACGTCGGGGTTCACGGCGATCGACGATTTCGCCCCCAGTTGACGAATTTTTTGCAAACTTGCGCGCGGATCCTTGGCCGTGTCGGGATGAATGGAGATCCAGTCTGCGCCTGCTTTGATGAACTCCGGCGCGTACTTGTCCGGATCGGTAATCATCAGGTGAACATCCAGTGGAATGCGCGTGACCCTACGGATTGACTCCACGACCACAGGGCCGATCGTAATATTCGGTACGAAGTGGCCGTCCATCACATCCACATGCAACCAGTCGGCGCCGGCCGCCTCCACGGCCTGAATTTCATCTTTAAGCTGGCTGAAATCAGCTGAAAGAATCGACGGAGCGATTTTCAAGGAGTTCATTGACTAACCTTTCTCATGCGCGCGGCGAAAAAACCGTCGGTATTGTGCTGATGCGGCAAAGCCATGAAGTACTTACCCCTGATAAGCCGCTTGGCTTCGGCGGGCAGAGACTCTGCGGCATCCTCCAAAACAAATGATTTATGGCATTCGAGAAATTGATCCACGATGGCTTCGTTTTCAGCGCCGGTAAGCGTACAAGTTGAGTATACCAGAATGCCGTCGGTTTTAAGGCGAACCGCCGCCTGTGAAAGAATTTGTGCTTGCAAGGCACTGAGTTTCGCAACGTCCGACGGGTCGCGGTTCCATTTGATTTCAGGGTGAGAACGCAGGGTACCCAGACCGCTACATGGCGCATCTACAAGGATTCGATCATAAACTTCCCCACCGGCAGCTCTCTTTGTCATATCGGCCTGTACTGCACGGACCGATCGAAGTCCCAGCCGCGTGGCATTTTCCTTGATTTTCGCGATGCCTTTTGCCGAGAGATCCTTCGCTGCAATATGGCCTATATCCCCCATGAGTTGCGCGATGTGAGTAGTTTTACCTCCGGGCGCGGCGCATGCATCGAGCACGTGTTCGCCCGGCTGCGGAGCGAGGAGATAGGCGACTAATTGGGATGCTTCTCCTTGAACTTGGAAGAGTCCTTCGCGGTAACCCGGTAGTTGATCGATGGTTGGATGGAGGTGGACGACGATTCCGTCGGGTGACCAGGCTGTGGCAGACGCCTGCACTGCGCCAGCTTGAAATGTCTCGAGCAGTGCGTCTCGACTGATTCGCAGCGAGTTTACCCTCAATGTCAAAGGACCCTGGTTGTTGTTGGCCTTTAGAAGAGCGGCGGTCTCATGGATGCCAAGATACTGGATCCACATCTCGATTATCCAGTTCGGATGGGACCAGTACTCGCCGAGATCGGTGACAGTGCTCGTATCAAGGTCCGGGGGTGAAGAATCCCTTTCCATTCGGAGGAAGTTCCGCAACACCCCATTGACAAAGCCGCCAACGCGAGCTCCCGAACGACGTTTAGCGAGCGTCACGGCTTCATTGACGGCGGCGTAATGTGGAACACGATTGAGAAAATCTGCCTGATAGATCGTGAGGCGCAAAAGATTTCTGATGAATGGATCGGTTTCCTCGACAGGGCGCCGTATTAAACGGCGCAAGTAAGAATCAATTCTGCCTCTCCAGCGTAGGGTGCCGTAAACTATCTCGTTCAACAGCGACCGATCTTTAGAGTCGAGGCTGGTCTGCTGGAAAGCTCGATCCAAGAGAACATCGGCATACGCCTTTTTTAGGTCAACCCGGACGAGAATATTGCCAGCAATCTGGCGAACACTTTTGCGATCATCAGATTCAGAGGCGTTTGCCCGGCTCAATTCTCGCCCCTCTTACAAATTCCACGCCCGGCATCCGCTTCCTGTTTTCTAGTTGAACCTCCTCGAGAACCAGGGTGCCGTTTCCGGTTGCAACCCAAAATCCGCCGCTGTCGGCCTTGACGATCTCGCCTGGGTTCCCCTGCCGTGTGGTTTCAACGATATTGGAGCGATGAATTTTCAGCAGCTTACGGTCCAGGTAAGTATATGCGCCCGGCCAAGGATTGAAGCCGCGCACACGGCGCTCGATCGCTTCAGCCGGCAAGGTCCAATCCACCAAACCGTCTTCTTTTTTGATGGTCGGCGCGAATGTCACCTCATTCTCGTTCTGCAATCGCTCAGTGAGATCTCCCCGTTTCAGCCGCCGGATTGTTTCCAGGAGCAGGCGGGCTCCCAGTGGCGTGAGCTTGGCCTGCAGTGAAGCAGTGGTTTCATCTTCCGCTAGCACGATTTCCTCTTGAAGGTAGACCGGTCCCGCATCCATCTTTTCGACTAACTGCATGGTTGTCACCCCACCCCTGTCCTCACCATTGATGATGGTCCATGCGGCAGGAGCGGCGCCGCGATACTTCGGCAACAAGGAATAGTGAACGTTCACACAGCTATGGGGAGCCAGGTCCAAAATAGACTTGGGTAAAATGCGCCCGTAGGCCACGACTACGATAATCTGCGGATGCCATCGTCTAAGTGTTTCGAGCAACTCTGGGTCACGGATCTTTTCCGGCGCCGCTACTGAAATTCCCGCGTTTTCCGCAGTTCTGCGTACAGGAGATGGTAGAGTCTTCTGTCCTCGCCCGGTAGGCCGATCCGGCTGTGTGACGACACCGAGCACGGGGTCAGGTCCAGTCAATAGAGTATTCAGTGTAAGCGCCGCGACCTCGGGAGTTCCCATGAAAACGATCGGCCAAGCGGAAGTCATGTGACGGAAGTGTTTGATATTGTTCGGGAGAGTACCAGAACCGACTCTCAGATCATGACGCGCTGGGGTTCGGCTGGCTCTGTGCCGTTGCGCAGCATCTTCTTGCGGCGGCGCACATAGAGATCGCGCTTTAACCGGCTAATGCGATCGATGAATAGTTTCCCGTCCAAGTGATCAATCTCGTGCTGGAGCGCAACCGAGAGAAGACCTTCCGCTTCGATCTTCAAGTCGTTGCCTTTTTCATCAAGCGCGCTCACTGCTATCCGCTCAGCGCGCCGAACTTCGGCCGTGAAATCGACTACGCTCAAACAGCCTTCTTCCCAAATTACCTGCCCTTCAGTGCGAGCGATGACAGGATTAATCAATTTGTAGATTTTTTTGCCGGGATTTTCATGATCCACGTCCAAGACCACGATCCGCTGAAGCACACCAACTTGATTCGCGGCTAAACCGACTCCGGGCGCGGCATACATGGTTTCCAGCATGTCTTCGACCAAACGAACGGTGTCCTCAGTGATCTCGGTGACCGGCTCGGCTTTTTTTGTGAGTCTTACGTCCGGGTATTTAAGAATTTCCAATTGCATGAGACAATATTTTCATAACATGTTGTAGGGATCGACATCAACGTGCATCCGCACGCTCTGCAGGCGCGAAAACCTCTCCCGTGCAGATCTGGCCAGCTCGAGCAAAGGGCCGATCTGCTTGCCTTTAAGCAAAACCTGCCAACGGTAGCGATTACGCAATTTTTCAATAGGCGCCGGAGCGGGACCAAGAATTTCGATCTGTTCCCCATACTTCGGATTGTCTCGTTGAGCATCGCGTAGCATAGCGACAAGCGCCCTCGCTTTGGCTTCCACGTTTTCGGCCTTGGGACCGTCAAGACGGAGATTTACTAACTTGCCGAAGGGTGGATAACCGAGCGCCTGACGAAGCTCGATTTCCGCTGCGAAAAAGTTTTTGTAATCATGGTTGAGGAGCGGTCGAATGGCGTAATGCCCAGGATCATAGGTCTGGACTATGACTGTTCCGGCAGAATCGCCGCGGCCCGATCTGCCCGCGACCTGGCTAAGCAGCTGAAAAGTCCTCTCAGCGCTTCGGAAGTCAGGCAAATTCAAAGATATATCCGCCAACAGCACCCCGACCAGCGTTACTCCCGAGACGTCATGGCCCTTGGTGATCATCTGGGTGCCGATGAGTATGTCGACGTCGCCTTGGTGCCAGCGTCGGATCAACTTCTCGTGTGAACCTCGCTTGCTGGTAGTATCTCGGTCCATACGCTCAATGCGAGCGTCGGGAAGCAAGTTGCGCAAAATCTTTTCGATCTGCTCGGTCCCTGCTCCGACGCCGGCGAGACTGTCATTGCCGCAGTTCGGGCACAGCTCGCTTGCCGGTCTGCTGAAGTCACAATGATGACAGCGCACCTGCTTGCGCCTATGATGTAATGTGAGAGTAACGCTGCAGTAGGAGCAGCGCCAGACATAGCCGCACAGCTTGCACTGCAGGAAATTGGCAAAGCCTCGGCGATTCAGAAAAATCAGCGTTTGCCGACTAGCCTGAAAGTTGCGAACTATAGCGTCGCTCAGCGCTTCCGACACCAAGTGTCCAGCGGGCGTGCTCGCAGGAGGAGTTGGCTCGGTCTCGCCATTCACCGCTTGAAATTCCAATGCTTTGCGCCCGCCTCGAAGGTCGATAATTTTTATAGTTGGCAACGGGCGTTGCAGGACACGATGGGAAATCTCAAGGAGCCGATAGCGACTCTGCCGGCAATTTTCGTAACTCTCCAATGACGGGGTGGCTGAACCCAAAATGACCGGGCATTGCGACAGTTTGCCACGCATCACCGCAACATCTCTACCGTTGTAACGCAGCCCTTCATCTTGTTTGTACGATCCATCATGCTCTTCGTCGACGATAATCAGACCCAATCGTGACATAGGCGCGAAAACCGCTGAGCGCGCGCCGACGACGACGTGGACGTCTCCTCGATTGATTTTCCACCACTGGGACCAGCGTTCAGCAGCAGTCAGGCCGCTGTGCAACACACCGATATCGCCTGGAAATCGCGCTCTGAGGCGGTCCAGCAATTGAGGGGTCAGCGAGATTTCGGGTGTTAAAATGAGGCTTTGGCGGCCGGCCCTGCCAACCCGCTCTATGGCCTGTAAATACACTTCGGTTTTACCACTGCCGGTAACTCCGTGGAGAAGAAAGGTTTCAAAGCCGCCGTTTTGCAGCCGATCTGCCATGCTTCTCAGAGCTGCTTGCTGCTCAGCACTAAGGGTCAGATTGGCTTGCGGTGAAATGCATGAAGCACCTTTTTCTTCAGGATAGTCGGTGCGCTTTCTATGCCGTTGTCCAGGCAAGCGCTCGCGAATCTCCACGGCGCCTATGGATTGAAGCCGTTCCAGCGTCTCGGCTAGCTTGGTTCCCCCCAATTCACGAGCTAAGGTTTTGACGGTAACGGGACGCTTTTTTGCGTGCACCACTTCCAATATCTTCTTCGCCAGCGGGTCAGCCGCCGGTGGCTCGTCCGAAGTCGCGATGACGATCCGTTGCGCTTCGATACGTGAGTTGGGTGGCAAGGCTGTCAGCAAGACTTCACCAACAGACGCGAGATAATATTGGGCAATCCATTGACTGAGCTTGAGGAGCGGCGCATCAACGATAGGCCGCGGGTCCAGTACCGAGAGTATGTCCTTGGTTTCCGCCAGGTCCGTCTCCGCGATCAAATCAAGAACGATGCCGGAAACCTTTCGTTTACCCAGCGGAATCAAAACACGCATTCCGGCGCTTACAAAGTCCTTAAGCTCGGCTGGCACATTGTAAGTAAGCGGTTCTTTGAGCGGTGATGGGATTATGACGCGGGCGAAATGTCCCGCACGGCGATTCATGGTGGACTAATAACTTTGGCGAGCCGAAAAGGCAACTTGTGAAGACGCAGACGACAAGCGTTGCCAAGATAGACCAGCATAAAACAAAGCCGCCCAACAGCTGATTTGCGGTTTTTTTCACTGCGGTCACCATTCTGTCCATATTTGTCCAACTAAGCACACATCGGCTCCTTCCGGCACCGTACAATTTGCCTAGCCCTTTGATGTCTCAGGGAATTCTGATGCAACCGAGCATGGCATAATTTTAGCGTGAGCGAACCGTTGCGCCCGATAAAGCTCGGATCCCAATGAGAGATAGTGGCTTTCACGAGCATTGTGGAGGGCGCGGGTCACAAATATGGCAGCTCATTACGTCCGAAATGCGGAAACTCAGCTGGGGAAGATTACCGAGGCGGATGTTCGACCCCCTGAGACAGAGAGCGGCCAGAGGGCGATACAGATTCCTGAGGAAAGATTGCCGCAGTCAAAAAGCACCCGAGAACAACAAGACAAGTATCTCACACTACGAGCGGCGGTGTAGCTCTCCAGGACAGCCACTACCCGGATACTCAATGTGTACGAATGGCGGTTCAAAGGGAGCGCCAGCCCGGTAATATACCCATGTCCAATGCCCCTGACGCACAAAGGCCGTACGACGATGTCGACGCGCCAGTCGTCGCAGAAAATACATCCGTCAAAAAGCAGTCTGCCGTACGCGACGAACGATTATCCAGCGGAATCCACGAGCTCGACTCGTTGATACAAGGAGGGTTTCGTGCCGGCAAAACATACTTAGTTATCGGCGCGCCCGGCACCGGTAAAACGATTTTTGCTTTACAATTTTTGTATCAAGGCTTGTTGAGCGGCGAGAAAGCGCTCTATGTCGCCGTCGATCAAAAACCAGCAGACGTGATCGAACAAGCGGTATCGTTGGGATGGGATTTCTCTCCCTATATTGACAACAAGAACCTCCTTCTACTAGACGCCTCCGCCTACATCAAATCGCGCGTCGCCTCCAACGAGGCGAGATTTGATGTGCAAAAGGTAGTCGTGGAGCTGAACAACCATATTTTGCAAACGGGCGCGAAGCGCGTGGCGATTGATCCCTTTGCGCCACTCATATCGGCGGACAACGCCGGTTCACGTGTTCAGGATAATGCGCGAATGCTGCTCCATTCGCTCCAGGGAGAGGTGAAAACGACGACCTTGATCACGAGCCACGCCGCCGTAAAAACGGCGCGTGGAATCGAGGAGTATCTGGTGGCCGGAACCATTGTCCTGAACATGGAGCTAGAAGCCAGTCGCTTTGTTCGCAATCTGACACTGCAGAAAATGCGCAGCACGGACTTCCAGCCGGCTCGGCTTCTTTTTAACATCGTTCCGGCTCGAGGCATTGTATTGCAGCCGAATGAGGTTACATTGCCGCCTAATGAGCTTGTATTGCAGCCCGTTTTATTGCGACCTCACAATACATGACTAAAACAAGGCTCCTGCGGCCGGCGAACTATACAAGATCAGTATCTCTATAATAGATAAATTGACTCGCATTTAGTCATCGGATACCAGAATGACACTTTGCACATCCCGGGTCTTATGCTGAAAAATGACCGAGACGAACCACGCTACCAGCCTCACAACCATCGCGAAGCGCAGGTGATGAGCAAAACCGAACTCTGCCGTCTGGCTGGAATCTCGCTGCTAGGGCTGGATCGGATCAAAAAGGCAAACCTTGTGGGCCGGCTAACAAGCGAAAAATTCGCCAAGCGCTGGACGTCGGCAGCGAGCAGGAACAGAAGGTCTTAAGACAACAACATGTCGATCTTTTGGAACAAGCTGAGCCTTGCCTCTTTGGCCCCCGTCAGGCGTAACGGCGGCTTTGTTGCTATGGACATAGGATCGAGCTCGATCAAGATGGTCGAGACTGCCATTGACAGGGGCGGATATCGAGTCTTGAGCCTAGGCCTTCTACCGCTTCCTGGCAACGTCATTCAGAACAATACGATCGTTGACGTCAAACCCGTGGTCGAAGCGATTCGCCGGTTAATCGAGGAAAATAGAGTCAAGTCGAAGCAGGTAATTTCAGTGGTTCCGGGTAGGGCCGTCATTATGAAGAGAATCGAAATGCCCATGCAGGAGGGAGCCGAACTGGAAGCCAACATCGAGTTTGAAGCGAATAATGTAATCCCCGAGAGAATGGAAAACGTTAATCTGGATTATCAAATTCTCAACGCGATCGCCGACGGAAGTAAGCTGGACGTACTCCTGGTTGCAGTGAAGAAAGAGATCATCAACAGCTATACTGAGGTTCTTGAAGAAGCGGGACTGAAGCCGGCGATCATCGATGTCGATTATTTCGCCATGGAAAATATGTACGAAGCTAATTACGCCAGCGAAGCTGCAGGGGGAATGGTCGGCCTTATCAATATCGGCTCACGTTACACCAGCGTCACTTTGTTGAACAATGGTACATCCACATTTACCGGCGATCTCCCGATCGGCGGAGACGACTTCAGCGATAGTTTAAAAAGAGAGCTCAATCTGTCTCCCGAAAAGGCCGAAACGTTGAAAACTACGGGTATACTGGAGGAAAAAAGGGATTGCGATGTCGAAGCAATGCTACAGCCTATCTCGCAGAGCCTAGCCGAGGAGATTCGAAGGACGCTGAGTTTGTACGGTACTGTCGGAACTGATGAGGGCGATGGCTTGAGAGCGTTATATCTAAGCGGTGGCAGCGCAAAAACTTCGGGGTTGCGGTCGATTTTGGAAGAGCAGATGGCAGTGCCCGTGCGTCTGGCGGAACCGTTTCGCGAATTCTCGATAGACAGAAAAATTGATCGAGACTTCGTTGTGGAAACTGCGCCAGCCTTTGCCGTGGCGGCTGGATTGTCGATCCGGAGACCCGGGGATAAATGATTCGGATCAATCTACTTCCTGTACGCGAGCTAAATGAGGAGTCTAATCGGCGGCGAGAGCTGACCATTGCCGGCATTTCGCT
Source organism: uncultured Syntrophobacteraceae bacterium (assembly GCA_964482425.1). Taxonomy (GTDB): domain Bacteria; phylum Desulfobacterota; class Binatia; order UBA9968; family UBA9968; genus WHTF01. Next base: position 21,100 of record CAYZXN010000218.1, read on the forward strand.
GGCCGTGACGTGCCTTTTTATCGCGGGAATTTATCTTTATCAGTCTTCGAAATTGTCAAAGTTAAATAACGAACTTCCCGATCTGAGAAAGGAAATCGAGGTTCTAAACGGCAAGCTAAAGGAAATTGCGAATCTGGAAAACAAAATAAGAGAACTCAAAAGCAAACATCGGGTGATCGAAGATTTAAGCAACAAGAAAGTCGGTCCCGTTCGCGTCTTGGACAGCCTGGCAGCGGCCATTCCACCGAACCTATGGTTGGTAGAACTTAAGCAAAGCGGAGGAAACCTTATTATCAACGGACTCGCCATGGACAACCAATCGGTCGCCGAGTTTATCAGATCTCTGTCTCGATCGGAGCATTTCAAGAATGTCGAACTCATTGAATCGCTGCAAGCCGACGAAAAGACCGGTCCCTATAAGAGGTTTTCAATGCAATCCACTATCTCTTATGGAACTCCAAAGGTTGCCGACAGCGTTCCATTGGACCGTCCGTTAGCCCCGGAAAAAGCGAGCAAGCGTTGATAACCGCGTTCGAAAACATTCTCGACCGACCTAAGAACCAGAAAGTTGGCTTTCTTGCCGGAATAATCGTCTTGATTAGCGCCGCCTTTTATTTCACCCTTTACAGCCCCCAAGCTGAGGAAATCGCCGGCCTGAGCGAAAGCATTGAAGCGGCACGGAGCGAAAAAAGCATCAAGGAAAAACGAGCCGCTAACTTGCCCAAGTTCCAAAAAGAGCTCAACGACCTCGACGTGCGACTCAAGGAGGCGATTGCTCAGCTCCCTAACAAAAAAGAAATTGCGGATCTCTTAATGAGTATCGCGACAACCGCACGAGAATCCGGACTCGATGTCCTCCTGTTTCGCCCGCGCGCGGAAAACTATAGGGAATTCTACGCTGAAATCCCCGTTGACATTAACATCAAAGGAACATTTCACAACGTGGTCACGTTTTTTGACGGTGTCGGGCGGCTCAAACGGTTGGTCAATATCGACAACATCGGATCCAGAAATCCCAAGATGTCGGGCAACCAAGTCGTTCTTGAGTTTACGACAACGGCCACGACTTATCGTTTTTTGGAAGACGCGGAACGAAAAAAAATCGCCGATGAAAAAGCAAAAGCGGCCAAGGCCAAGAAATAGCCAGAATGCGAGTAGTTTTAAAATTTTCCATTGGGGCTCTTGTGTGTATTCTATCGGTCATTTCGTGGCTTGCCCTTGGTGTAGCTCAGGAGCCCATTCAAGCTCCGTCTGAAAAAACCAAAGAGGCGGTCAAAAATCTTGCGAAAACGCCTTCCACTATAGGCAAGAGTTTCGAGGCGCTGACCGAAGCGGCCAATGAAAAGCTCAAGCGAGTGTTTGGTGACAAACCTGAAATAAAGACCGAGGCAAAATCTGGGAATTTGACCCTCCCGGCAAGGAGGATGTCTGAAGAGGAGACGCCTCGATACACATCGAAAGGAAAGCGCGATCCTTTTCGGCCGATCAATCTACAGACTAAGACCAGCGCGCGGCCCCGAGCTAACTTAGCTCCTCTGGAGCGTTTTGAATTGAGCCAGCTCAAGCTAGTCGGAATCGTATGGGACCTTCAAGAGCCACGGGCAATGATCGAAGACAACGCCGGCCTAGGTTATATCGTGATAATCGGAACCCCACTGGGCCGGAATGAGGGAAAGATAAAGACGATTGATCGTAACAGATTGGTCGTTGAGGAATCTTTTGAAGATTCCTCCGGTGCAAAAAAGAAACGCGACGTGATCATGAAGCTACCCGGGGAATAAGCGGATGAAGAACAAGAGGAAGATTCCATGAACGGAGTGAATCAGCCGGTTCAGAAAATCACTTTTACAAGATCCATTCCGGTCTTATTACTGGCTGGATTCATATCAGTAGCAGGATTATCAGCTTGTTCGAGTAGCCTCACTCAAGATCTCGCAACTAAGCCACAAGTTACTGCGGAACCTCCAACGGCGAAAGTGGCTCAGGCAAAAATTGAATCGAAGGAAGAACAGATCTCCTCGGAAGATCTCACGCTTCAGGAACTGTCGGTTCGAGAGGAATTCGGGCAAACGAGCTTGTTCGTGAGGTTCTCCCAACCGGTCCATCGGTATCGTCACTTTCCATTGCCGCAACCGGCTCAGGTTGTTGTGGATATCCTCGGTGGCGCCACAAGCGCGCTGTCATCTGGGAGTATTCGGATCGATACTCACTGGGTGGCCACCTTACGCCTCAGCGCAGCCGAAGGAAGCATTCGTTTGGCTGCAGATGTCGCAGCGGCAACGGTGCCACCGTACACTGTAAACCCAGAAAATGGCGGGCTTAAGATCGTCATCGGCGGGTTTGACCAGAACGCCACAGTCAAAAAAGAGGTCACATTGATCTCAGGAGGTGCTCGGGCTGATATTCGCACTGGCGCCGGCGCTTTTGCCTCGTCGCAAGCGGCTCAAACTTCCGCGTCGGCTAGTGATGAGAAAAAGTATACCGGACAGAAAATTTCTCTTGAGTTTAAGGATGCCGACATCAAGAATGTCTTTCGCTTGTTGGCAGAGGTTAGCAGTAAAAACATCATGGTCACCGACGACGTTAATCGAAAAGTAACACTTCGATTAGTAGAAGTTCCGTGGGACCAAGCGATGGATTTGATCATCAAGACCAATGGCTTGGATAAAGAAGAAATAGGGAATGTAATTCGCATTTCCACGGCGGCTCGGTTGAAGGCGGACAGAGATGCCTTAAGCGCGAGTAAAAATTCTGGAGAGCTTGAAACCGCATACTATACGGTGAACTATGCAAGGGTTATCAAGGGCAAGGAGGATGCGAGTTCTGGTAAGGATCTAGTGGAGATGGTCAAAGCTGTATTGAGCCCTAGAGGCAAAGTCGAGGCCGACCAGAGGACTAATACGCTAATCGTTCGAGACATAAAGTCTAGTATAGAAGATGTGCAGAGTCTCATTAGCCGTCTTGATAGTCGAACCCCTCAAGTTCTGATCGAGTCCAATTTGATTGAGACCACACCGACGTTTTCCCGGGCTCTTGGCATAGAGATGGAAGCTTTGTTCAACAACGGCCGTGTACGTGCCAGCGATCGGTTCATTGCGACCGCACCCTTCGCAGGTGCTCCCCAGCCGACCCCAGATGCAAATCTATTGGTGATTCCTGATACGGGGTTCAGGTTCGGGTATTTTGGAAACAACATTACAAGTATACTGTCTGCTGCTGAGGCGGAGGGAAATGTTAAAATAATCTCACGTCCCTCAGTAGTTACTTTGAATAATGTCGAGTCTCAGATCGAAAGCGCCAACATTGTCAGAATAAGGACGAGCGCGGCAACGGTAGGGGAAGCGGGAAATCTTCGAGAAATCCGTGCCGGAATAACGTTAAAAGTGACTCCGCAAGTCTCCGCTGACGGGTTTGTTTTGCTGAACATCACCGCCAAATCAAGTACGCTAGACTTCGGTCGAACAGTAGACGGCATACCTCAAGAGAACACCCGCGAAGCCAAAGCTAACGTGCTGGTGAGAGACGGCGAGACTGTAGTAATCGGTGGAATCATGAAGGACACCAGTTCTAACTCGGACACTGGAGTTCCCTATCTTAAGCATATCCCTGTACTGGGCTGGCTCTTTAAAAAGGCTTCCTGGCAAAAAGATTTTGAGGAACTCGTAGTTTTCATTACGCCGCGGATTCTCGCGGCTGGATCAGAGAATTTACCCAGTGCCGAACAGATTTGGCGTCATCAATTGAAGCAGACCGAAGGGAGCGTACCGATGAGCACGTCTCAACGGCCCTAACTGAGCCACCGTGGAATATCTTGCCGCTCTAAAGCTGAGTTCTCGTCGATGACAAATTCGAGAATTTGTTTTATAAGCGCAAGACAAGAGTAGTTATGAATGTGGCGCGGTGAGAAATTCCAGCCCGTGCGGTCCGAATACCTACCGAATCCAGAAGCCAAAGTTAATCGAATCATCGCATGTTGCGCCCTTAAGGCCTGCAAAGGGCACGGCCGTGGCAGCTTACGCGTATGATGAAACCAACTATCAAAGCGAATTATGGGACGTCGGTTTGGATGTTTTTGCTCTTCATCTCCTGAAC
>CAYZXN010000219.1:0-13765 GCA_964482425.1 uncultured Syntrophobacteraceae bacterium
GATGAGCCCGGCCGGCTCGTCTACGTAGATCATCAGACGCCGGCCGATGCGCAGGCGGCGCGCTCCATTGCTATAACCGTTGAGCAGAATCGCCTCTTCCTCCATCGAACAATCGAGCTCGATGGTTTCCGCCGCCAGAGCATCAATGAGCCTTGCCGGCGCGCCCTCGGATATCACCTTTCCCGCCGCTATCACGGCAACGCGGTCGCACAATCGTTGGGCCTCGTCCATATAATGGGTCGTGATCAGGACAGTAGTGCCTGTGGCGCGCAGGTCGCGGACACGCCCCCACAAAGCCAACCGGACCGCCGGGTCGAGACCTGTGGTCGGTTCGTCCAAAATCAGCAATTCCGGGCCGTTAATCAGCGAGAGCGCAATCGCCAGACGGCGCTGGAATCCTCCGGAAAGACGCTTGACCGGAACCTCTGCATGCGAACGCAGCTCAAGAAAATCAATCAATTGCTCGGCGCGCCGGGATAGCTCCGGCTCGCGCAATAGATGATAACGGCCGAAAACCAGCAGGTTCTCCTTGGGCGTCAACGCCTCGATCAGCACATTCTGCTGCAATGTGACTCCCAGGCGGGCGCGCACAGCGCGGGGATTCTCGCCGATGTCCATCCCGAAGACCCGCACAGTGCCGCTGCTTGGCCGAGTCACGCCATAGATCATGCGTAGCGTCGTCGTCTTGCCGGCGCCGTTGGGGCCCAACAGACCAAAGCAAACGCCTGCGGGCACCTCCAGGTCCAGGCCATCGACAGCTATGCGGTCGCCAAATTTTTTAGAAATCGAGCGAAGCTCGATCACAGGCTCGGTCGGGTCTCTCAACGAAACAGCAAACCTTTCTCACTATGGCTCTATTAAAATCTGACGCATCTGTGTTGCAACCGCAAGGCGGGTTTCGGCCGGTCCGGCTCGCGCGCAATGCAGACGCGGCTCCCATTGAGGAAACACCGCAAGCGCGAATGTTGCAAAGCAGGTACGCTGGCCGCGACTTAGCAGCGCTTTTTGATTGGCATTTCGCTTGCACACTTGTGAGTCACGCATCCATCCACTTCGAACGTCCGTAAAAAACTTCTGCCGTGCGTAATGCTAGCCCGCGCCGGGCTACGTTTCGCCGGTCCAACCATTTGTAGGAAAGGAGACCGCCGTGAGCCTGGACTTATTGAAAGAAAAAGGTGTTTCACTTGAGGAACAAGAATTTACCTGGCGCGATATCGTCCGCACGCCGACAAGCAAGCTGGACGATGATGCTCTGACTCGAGTGCGAATCATTCTCATGAACGGCATAGAGTCAGAAGCGTTGCGCTTTCAACACGGCTGCGCGCGCATGAACAAGGAACTCCAGCTCGCCCTGGCGCGGGTGCGCCGCATCGAGCAACATCAACAAACCACGGTGAACTGGCTGCTGCCGCACGATCTTTCGCCGCTGGAGACCACCATCGGCTTCGAACAAGTCGCCATCGAGGTCACCGCCAGCGTTGCGGTGCACGAGCCGGATCCCTATCTCGCCCAGGTTTACCGTTTCGGCCTGCTCGAGGATTTCGATCACATGTATCGCTTCAGCGCCCTGATGGATCGAGTATGCGGGGAGGACTCGAATAACATCTTGCAGAGCTATACGGATATTTTGCCCGGGCGGCCAACCGCGGTGGAGCACCGCGCGCCGGAGGACGATTTGCGCGACTGCTATGACCGCAATACGGCGGCGCCCATCAGCAAGCTCAACGCGCTGACGATCATGGCCGGCGAGCACCAGACCCATGACTACTACATGACCATCGGCCCTATGTTTGCCGATCCTATTGCCCGCCAGCTGTATGCCGAAATCGCATCCATCGAAGAGCAGCACGTCACCCAATACGAATCCATCATCGATCCGCAAGAGACCTGGCTGGAGAAGTGGTTGATGCACGAGGCCGGCGAAATCTACAACTATTACAGCTGCCTGCAGTACGAATCCAACCCCCGGGTCAAAGCGATCTGGCAACGTTTTCTGGACTACGAGCTCGGCCATTTTCACTATGTTCTCGAGCTGTTTAAGAAATTCGAAAAACGCGATCCGGCCGAAATCATACCCGAGTCGCTTCCCGAGCCGATCGAGTACAAAAGCCACCGCGAGTTCGTGCGCAAGACCCTGGCTGAGGAAGTCGATCTGCGCGCTCGGAAAACGCAATTCATCCCCAGAGAAGAAGAAGGCGCGGATTCGCCGTCGGTGCAATACCGCGAACAGTTGAACTCGAGCGGCTCGCCCTCGGAAACAATCGCCGCCGGCTATAAGTGGAAACCCGGCACCGAGTTGGCCGTGGAGACGCCTGATATCAAAAAGCTGCAGAAGAAGGTCGCTTAGCGACGCAAAGGAGATCATCGAATGGAACCGCATGATATGGAAATGGCATCGGAAGGCAAAGAATCGATCAACCGAACCGGCATTATGACCAATCCCGAGTTGAGCGCCGAGCTGATAGAGGGAACGCGGCAATCGCGGCCCTCGCCAGGTGATGCGTCCGCTCTGGCTGAACTTCGCGCGACGTACTTGGAAGAAGCAGCGCCGATCGGCTCGCCACCGGCTATGGTGGAGGTTTCTGAAGACGGCGAAACACTCGAGCGGCTCGACGCAATGACCATTCTGCTCGATAAGCTCGGCGAACGACTGGCATTTGAAAGGCAAGGCACCCGTCTGTACGAAGCGGTCATACAGAAGTGCGAGTTGCTGAGCCCGCAAGAGGCTTCGGCGCCGACCGTCGACGAGTTGCGCGATATCTGCGCCGAAGAGCTCGAGCATTTCAGGATGTTGCAACGAGTGATCACCGACCTCGGCGGGGATGCGACGGTAAAAACACCCTCGGCGAATATTGGCGGGGTCATGTCCAAAGGCGTGCTCGAGATTGCCGTCGATCCGCGCACGACCATCGGCCAAACCCTGCAAGCGCTGCTCACGGCCGAGCTCGTCGATAATGACGGTTGGCAAATGCTACAGGATCTCGCCAACGAGCTCGGTCAGGATGATCTTGAAAAACAGTGCCGCAAAGCATTTGAAAAGGAACAGGAACATCTCGACAAAGTTCGCGAATGGTTGCTGTCCATGACCATCGACAAAGCAACCGGCCCCCTCGACGAGACTGCCGAATCCGACGATGTCGATGACAATGAAGAGAAGCCGGCGCGGAAATCCTCGAAACGATCGCGTAAAGCGAAAAGCTCCGGCTCTGCAAAGAGTAAGAGCAGGAAGAAGAAAAGGTAAGGTGAACTAAAGCAGAGACCGATCGAACGGTTGCGCTGTTTCCGGCGGTGCTTGCAGCCGGCGGCACCGCTCGGAGACAGCGGCAACCGGCACATAGTTCAATTCCCGCTGCTCTCTCACGCAGCGGAGCAAGAGCGCGCCCCGGCTCATATCGCCGAGCCCGACGAATTCGAGCGGAACCCTGAGCCTGCCGCCAAGCTCCTGGCCGAGGATTTCCAGGTACTTGCCGCTGGCAATGCTTCCCAACAGGACGACTTCGCAATCAGCCCCGAGTGTAAGGCCCAACCGCCTTGCCGATGACCGCAGCGAAGCACAATAGCGGCGGTTCTTGACGGTGATCGGCACCCGGCTAAAACCGCGCACCTTCGGCAGACGGACCATGGTTCCGTCCGGCAGCAATCCTGCGCTCGGTGTAATTATAAGAACGCCGGTATTTTGCTGAGGCGGGCGGGCGAACGCCCGCGCATAGGCCAATTTACCCCTGAAATAAAGCGCGCTGAGGAAGCTAAAAACCTCGCCTAGCGGGGCGCCCTCCGGACAGCGCAGGCGCCGGGCGAGCTCGCAACGCGGCTTCGGACCGAGAATCCATCCGGCCCGAACGCCGTTGCAGTTGGCCGGCGAGAGAAGAAAAATTCGGCTCATGGCCGCACGGCTTTCATAAAGTCACTCACCGGCAAAGTGTTGAGAATGTCCTCCCGGCTCAGCCAGCCGCGCCGCGCCATCGCCATGGCGAACGATAAGTTGTGCAACTCTCGAAGCGAATGCGCATCGGTCGACACGACGAACTTGATTCCGCGCCGGCGCGCGGCGCGAATCCAACGCGGCTCGAGATCAAGGCGGTGCGGACTACCGTTGACCTCGATAGCCGCGCGCGCGTCCGCTACCGCGTCGAGCACTTCTTCCATGTGACACTCCAGCGGCGGGCGCGACGGGATCAGCCTGCCGAGCGGGTGTCCCCAGATTTTAAAGAGCGGCAGCTTGAGGGCGCGCAGCAAGCGCGCGGTCATGCGATCGGCATCCATTTTGTGGCGGCTGTGGATACTGGCGATGACAATGTCGAGTTTTTCCAGAATGTAGTCCGGATAATCGAGCAATCCATCCTCGAGAATATCCGACTCGGTTCCTTTTAGTAGTTTAATCTGCACCTGCTCCTGAACGCGATCGATTTCATCCCATTGCGCCCGCAGGCGGTCGATCTTGACTCCCCTCGCGTAGAAAGCGCTGGGCGAATGATCCGTGATGGTTAAATATTTCATTCCCATGGCGTCGGCGGCGAGCGCCATCTCTTCGATGCTGTTGCGGCCGTCGGAGTACGTCGTATGACAATGGATCATACCCTCGATGTCCTGCGCAGTTGCGGTTTCGGGCAGCGCCTTATCGGCTGCTGCTTCGATTTCACCTTGGTTCTCACGCAGTTCCGGTGCGATGTATTCCAGGCCCAAGCGCCGGTAAATGTCGTCCTCACTTGTGATCTTCAATCGTCTGCCGCCGCGACCGCGTATTCCCTCGGCGTCCAGCGATAGGCCTTTGGTGCCGGCCAGCGTTTCGAGGGCGGTCAGATGCGCGGTCGAGCCGGTCCGCCGATGCAGTGCGGCGATGTACTCGCCCGGTAGCGTGACAACCAGCTCAACCTCCGTTCCCTCAGGCAAACGCCCCACAGAGCGGTGGCTGTCTATTGCGTCGGATCCGGTAAACGCCGGGTAACGCAGAAAATGCTCGATGACGGCGCCCGCACTATCGCTGGCGGCGACCAGAGGAATTCGCTTGACGGTCTCCTTGCGCCGGCGCAGCGAACCGGCGACATCGCATTGCATCACAGCAGGAGCCAGCCGCAAGTACCCCAAGAGCCGCTCGGCTTCATCCAGAGCATGGTTCAGCAACAGTCGGTTTTCCCGCCGCTGCAGCTTTTCGATGGCGGCGAGGAGGTTGTTTTCAGCTTTTACCCCAAAGCCTTTGACCCCTTTTACGGCGCCCTTTTCGCAAGCGGTCTTGAGGTCGGCGATGCTTTGAATGCCTAGTGCCTCATGCAAAGCAGCGATTTTTTTGATGCTCAACCCGGCGACGTCGCTGAGATCCACCACGCCCGGCGGCAGATCATGGCGCAACCGCTGCAACGAAGTGCTCTCGCCGGTGCGGTAAATTTCCTCTATGGCGGCGGCCAGGGCATTGCCGACACCATCGATCCGGGTTAACCGGCGGCTCTTAATCAAGGCATCAAAATCGCCGGCAAAAGTCTCCACTGCCCGAGCCGCCCGCTCGTAAGCGCGCGCCTTGAACGGATTTTCACCGGCAACGGTTAATAGCCGGCCGGTTTCCCTCAAGATTCCGGCGATATAAAATCTATCGTGCATCGACGTAAAAATTTAAAAACGGTTCAAAGTTCAAAACGTTCAAGAGGTGAGACCGTATAAAGAGGCAGGTGCAAATCGGGGGTTGCACTGCGCGTGGACGCTCTGGAGTGCGCTTATCTAACCTGCGCATAGAAACGAAAACCGGCTCCCTCCGCTTATTCGAGACCGCTGAGCTCGAATTAGTGGAACGTCTCTAACGCATAACAGACTCCATTCAGATTAGCGCCCAGCGCTTGGAGTGCAAGAGCGGCGCGCTGAACATGCGAATCATCCGGGAGAATGGGTTGTACGGCGAAAAAATTTCGCTAAGGGCGGTGACAACAGACGAGAGGATGGCGCGGCGGCGGCCCGGGAAAGAGGTTCCGACCGCCGCCCGTGGAGAGTTCGGCTCAGCCTGCTTTTCGCATCTCGGTTTTTTTCGCAGCCTCGAGCTCCTGTCCGAGCTGTTCAAGCTCTTCCCGTTTCATCAACTGGCGTAACTTAGGAAACATCTTGCCCTCTTCTTCTTCCTCGGCGTGGTGCTCAACGTTCTCCTGTAGAACCTTGAGCTTGGGTTCGAATTTCTCGCTACCTTCGCCGAGATTGTCCATCTCACGCAACAGCGTCTTGACCTGTTTGTGTTCTTCGAGCGACTCAAGCACCATGTCCTTGAGCTCTTCGTTTTTCTTGACAGCGGGATAGAAGACGCTTTCTTCTATCTGCGCGTGAACTTCAAGCTCGGTCTTGATCTTCTCGAATACGGCTCTTTGCTTTTTCTCGTCGCCGGCTTTCTCGGCTTCTTCAAAGAGGTCCATGACCTTCTTGTGATCTTGTTTTAACAATTCCAAAGCATCCATTTTTGCCTCCTGCAGAAAATTTATTCGTAGCTTACGCAATTAGAAGACCAGCCGACTACCGACGCGGGTACAAGCGCTGTGTAGCGCCGACGCGAAACGGGACACGCCATCCATTGTTGGCGTGTCCCGAGAACGGGTTGGAGGCCTCTCCTACGTTAATGGGATTTGAAGTTGAAATGCGGGCGGGCCGCCCGCGCGGCCCCGCCAGCATGCTGCTGAAATCGCGGGTGTGATCAGTTAGTCACTTCCAACTCGTTATCGACTTGCTTTACACCGGCTATTTGTTTTGCCTTCTCTTCGATTTCTTTTTTCTCGTTCTCATTGGCCACAGGTCCACGCAATGTCACCTGCCCGTCATTAGTGATGATTTTGACGTTCTGCGCGTTAGTAGATAACTTATCGCTATCGACGATCGACTTGCGGATGTTTTGCGTGATTGTCCGGTCCTCTTCGCTGCCTCCTTGATCGAACGGAGTCTTGGTGGCGTCGTCGCGGTCCCGCACGTTCTTAGCGGTGTTATCCGCCTCCACCTTACCTGTGTTATCCGACTCTACCGCTTTAGGTGCAGAAGCAACTCGATCTTCGTCACGGTCGCCGCCACAACCAGCCATCACTAGAGCTGAAACAAACATTAAAGCTACAATTTTCATAATGCCTCCTGTTTTATTCGTCGATTCTTTATCACGCAAGCGATGTGCCACTGCGGGGCAACAATTCTGATGAGATTTCCTCGCGTCTGGGTACCTAGCTGTTTCACATGCGAGACCGGATCTCAGAATTAGGACGCGTTGTGAGAGGGTTGCCGGGTCGGCTCGTGCTTTGTGCAAGTGAGTCACGAGCGATGCAATTGCAAAAGCCCCTCTACTGAGCTCTGAGGTTCGCCGGAAAGGTTCTGGACTGCTGCGATCTAGGAGGCGGTGAATTGTCGTAACAGCCACACAAGCATGGCGATGATTCCAACGAATAATATGACAAGCCCACCGATCAAAGCACCGACGAAGAGCCAATCGGCGGTTCCACCGCGGCGCTCCGGGCGCGATACGTACTGCTCCAACAGCACTGCGTTCTTCACGTTACTGCGAAACCAGATCGAGAAGATGCTTCCAAAGAGCGGAATGGCCCCGATCACCGCATTGATCGCGATGTTCAACACCATGCGCAGCAGGACGATTTTGGGAATACCGAAGCGCGCGGCAACCAGGAGAATAGCCGAACCGGTCAAGTTAGCAACGGCGTCTCCGATGCCTGGTATCAGGCCAATGACGGGGTCAAGGCCGAAGCGGATGGAGGTCCCCGGAATAATGAATCGCCGGTCGAGCAGTTCGGCCAGAAACCTGGCGAACCGGAGTCTTGCCGACGCCGGCGCGTCCGGGCCGGATCTTTCAACGCTCGCCAATGTAGTCGCGATCAACGCCGCAGGAGTTGCTCGCCGGAAACTTCCAACTGGCTGTTTTTCCAGGCGGCGTATTCTTCGGCGCGCTGCTTTGCCTCGGGACCGGAAAATAAGGCAGAAAACTTTTCATTGCCGCTGGCTTCGTTGATGGCGATGGCGAAAAACTCTCCCCTGCGTTCGGTTGATTCTTGAACTTCGTATTTCATGCATGAAGTCTAACTTTTAAAAACGATTTTGAAAGAGGGGGAGCTGCGCCTCAGCGCTGGCGCTCGCGGCGCAGCAGCTTGTCCAACTCCATGGCCACCAAGATAGTCGAGGCGACCGCGACGATTCGCATCCAGGCTTGCCACTCGATAGGTTCGACACGCAGAATAAACTGCGTCCATGGCGAATAGAGCGCGAGAACATGGATCAGAAACGCCGCAGCCGTGGCAAAGAATAGAAAGCGATTGGAGAATGGGTTTACCAGGAAAATCGATCGATGCTCGGAACGGCAGTTGCCCACATGAAACATTTGAAAAACTACCATCGTGGTGAGCGCGACGGTCTGGGCCATGGATATGCTTCCCGACGATTGCCACTCCCACCAGAACATGTACAGGCTTCCCAGCGCCATCACCAAACCGACGAGGACGGTTCGCTGCCAAAGCAGCGGCGAGATGATTCCTTCTTCCTGCCGGCGCGGCGGCCGCTTGAGCACGCCGGGCTCACCTGGTTCAAAGGCCAAAGCCACATCCTGCAGACCATTGGTTACCAGGTTTAACCATAAAAGCTGCGCCGGCAGAAAAGGCAGCGGCCAGCCCAGCAACAGGCTCGCCAAAATAGCGGTCAGGGCGGCAGAGCCCGTGGAGATCAAGAAGAACGTTACCTTTCGTAAATTTTCGAATGTGACGCGGCCTTCTTCCACGGCGGCATAGATGCTGACGAAGTTATCGTCGGTGAGGACCATGTCAGATGCTTCTTTCGCGACATCTGTACCGCTCTTTCCCATCGCAATACCGATGGCGGCTGCCTTCAGGGCCGGCGCATCGTTAACACCATCACCCGTCACCGCCACTACTTCGCCGCGGCTCTGTAGCGCCCGTACCACCCGCAGTTTGTGGTCCGGCGCCACCCGCGCATAAACGGCCACTTCGGCGACACGCTCGCGCAGAGCATCGTCATCCATTTTGGCCAGCTCCGTGCCGGTGAGCGCAGGAGCGTTAATCGAGCCGATGCCCAACTCTCTTCCAATGGCGCGTGCGGTCATGGCGTGATCGCCGGTAATCATGATGACCCGGATGCCGGCAGCCTGGCATCCGGCTATGGCTTCTCGCACGCCGTGCCGCGGCGGATCCATCGAACCCTGCAGGCCAAGAAATGTCAGTCCCTCGGGCGCCGGCGGATCATCGGCCGGACTGGGCGCTTGCGTCAGGACCGAATAAGCCATGGCCAGGATGCGCAACCCCTGTTCCGCCATTTGATGCGACGCCGCCAGGACCGCCTCGCGATCAAGCGGCCGCGGCCCATCGCCGGTCAGAATCCTGTCGCACATGGATAACAGCCGCTCCGGCGCACCTTTGACAAAGACAAAATTTTCGCCGTCGCGAGAACGAAAGCTCGCGGAGTACTGCCGTTCGGACTCAAAGGGAATCTCGACACAGGTAGCATAAGCGGCGCGCGCTTCAGAAGGTTGGAGGCCCAGCCGCGACGCGGCAACGAGCAAGGCAGACTCGGTCGGATCTCCTTTGAGATCGTATCCAGCAGGAGTGACGGCAATGTCGGCTTCATTGCTCAGCACGCCGGTCAGAAGGGTTAAGTAAAGCCCCCGGTGCTCGCCGATACTGGCTGTCTTCCCCTCCCCGTCGGGCCTCAGCTCCGTCTCACCGGACTTATCTTGGTCCAAAGAAAATGTCTTGCCCCCGGACCAGATACTCTGAACCGCCATGCGGTTCTCGGTGAGTGTCCCGGTTTTGTCGGAGCCGATAACGGTAGTGCTCCCCAGCGTCTCGACAGCGGGAAGGCGCCGGACAATAGCATTGCGTCGTGCCATGCGGCGTACGCCCAACGCCAGGGTGATCGTGAAGACCACCGGCAGACCTTCGGGAATGACCGCGACAGCCATGGCCACAGCCACCATGAACATATCGGCGGCGCTTTCACCACGGGCTAGCCCTAAAATAACAACCGCAGCGGCGCCGATAGCGACGACAATGCCGACGAGTCCGGCGAACTGCGCCATACGCGCCTGCAGCGGAGTCTCAGTACGCTCGCGGCCGCGCACATGTTCGGCAATCGTTCCTAACTCTGTGTGAGCGCCTGTCGCGACCACGTAGCCGCGTCCCCTGCCGCTGTTCACGATACTGCCGGCATAGGCCATATTGATGCGGTCGCCAAGCGGCAGATCGGCCGCTCGTAAAACGGTAACTTTTTTGACCACTGGCACCGACTCGCCGGTCAGCAAAGATTCATCGACCATAAGAGTGGTGGCGGACAACAGACGAAGATCGGCAGGGACTCGAACACCCGATTCGAGCAGAACCAAATCTCCCGGCGCCAACTGGCTGCTCTCCACTTCCCGCTCCTGTCCATCGCGAAAGACCCGCGCATGCGGCGACACCAGCTGCATCAACGCCCGGACCGAATTCTCGGCCTTGTGCTCCTGGATAAAGCCGATGAGCGCATTGAGCACGAGCACCGCACCGATGACCGCCGCATCGATATATTCGCCGATCGCTACTGTCACCGCCGCGGCGACCAGGAGTATATAGATCAACGGGCTTTGGAATTGATGGAGCAAGAGCGCCAAGACGCTGGGCGGCGGCGCTTCTTCCAGCACGTTGGGGCCATAGCGTTTCAGCCGGGCCTCTGCCTCTGCAGCATCCAGGCCGCGCGCGCCGACATCGAGGATTCTTTCGACCTCGGCACCGTCAAGTGTATGCCACGGCCGCTGTTGCGGTGCGAAATGTTCGGCAGGTTGCTGCTCTGTCACGGAAGTCATTGCGCCTCTTGTCTTCTTGACTGCGAGATAGGGGTTTGCGCCGGCACCGGAGATGCCGCGTCGCATTCACCCCTTCCGGTTGCTTCGATCAACGAGCACTATCTCAATAAGGTTTCGATCGCTCGTCACTACGATTGGAGACTTCACTACGTCGGCCGTCGTAAACAGCGGCCATGGAGCTGCACGCACGCGCGCTGGCAAGATCACTTGGAAAAGCGCTCGGCCAATGAAGCTTATCGATCGACCCTGGGCTGTCAAGATCGTCACTGCAAAAACACGCCGTTGCAGCGGCTAAGAATGCGCCGGCCTCGAACAGGCGCCGGCGCTGGCGTAATGGCAGGCAATTCTGGATTTGGCGTCGGCATTGATAAGCAGGTGGAAAGCGATAAATGGGTGGGCGTTCGGCGGCGAGCTTTTGATGCGGCTTGCCGCTCGGTGATTGCGCTGCAGCAGATCATCGAAGGAAAACACCTCGCGCACGGGAATCGCGATCTGGCCATCGACGACAAACGTCTTCGCTTTGACGGCTTGAGCGCCGTCATCTCGGGGAAAATAACCGCTGAGCGACTGCCTGCAGCTGTACTTTTGTTACCATCTGCAAACCAGGCAGCGAAAGCTGTCATTGGAGCTCCACATTGCATTGCCTGCCAGTGGGAATCTCGTGCGGAGGAAAGCTCTCATTTGACGGAAGGGGGGTTTAATCGGCAGCGCCATAGAGAGACTCCAGCTTTGCGCGTCCGCTTTCCGCCAGAAGCGGCGCCCACAGGTCACCGAGCCTTTTGACGCGGGCCCGCACATTGTCCATACGAAAGTCCTCGATTCGAACGCCCTTTTTCAACTCCTTCCAGGTAATCGGCATCGACACCGTGGCCTGAGGCTGCGGCCGAACCGAGTAGATCGATGATAGTGTGCGACCCCAGGCGTTTTGGTTGTAATCGACCAGCACCCGCCTCTGCGGGCGCTTGGCAATCCGGTATTCGGCGGTGATCAGGTCCGCGCGAAGCGATGCCAAGGTAATGGCAAACTCTTTGGCCACGGTCCAAACCTCTTTCTGGGTTGGCCCGCGCACGATGGGCACGTAGATGTGAAAGCCTCTGGAGCCGGTGGTCTTGATGAACGAAGGCAGACTTAGAGCTTCCAGAGCCTCGTGCACGACCGTGGCCGTTTCCAGCAGTTGTTCCCAGCTCGCGCCTTTTACGGGATCGAGATCGAAGTGCAGGCAGTCGGGACGATCGACGTCGTCGCAACGGGCGTACCATGGATTCAGATCGATGCAACCCAGGTTGATGACCCAGAGAAGAGAGGCGAGATCGCGGATGACGGGAAAGTCGATGACGTTTCCCGAGGCATGCTCGATCGCGCAGGTCTCGATCCAGTCCGGCCGCCGAGATGGCGCGCGCTTCATAAAAAAGAACTCGCCGGCAATGCCGTGGGGATAGCGTTTCATGACCATGGCGCGGTTGGCGAGGTGAGGTAATAACACCGGTGCAAGGTCGGCATAGAACTGAATAAGATCGCCTTTGGTGATGCCGCGCTCGGGCCAGAATACTTTTCGTAAATTGGTGAGGTTAACAGTTTTGCCGTTGAGATGAATTTCCGCACTGTCCCGATCGACGGGAATTTGCACGGAACGCGACGAAGGTCTCTCCGCCGACCCGGACTTTTTAAAATGCCTGGCCGGATGCGAGTCGGTCGTCGCTCGTTTGGTTGATCGGGGGTGGCGCATGATCACACGGCGAGACGCAAAGCTCGCGCCAGCTCTCGCGAACTATTCTAACAAGAGGCTGGATCTGCAGCTTGCACCAAGGCAAATTACATGAGATTAGCCGATGTTTCAGAAACGGGAAAATCGGCTGCCTGCGCCTAGCTTGCTTCGAATGAAGTCGCTGTTTACGATAAAGTGAAGTGAACGATTTTCCACAGCAAGTCGAACCCATCGAAGAAGAAACCAAGCGCAGCGCGCTACTGCTCAAGGGACTGCTGCTCCTGGCTCTTTTCCTGGTGCTCTCGATGGCATGGCGCTGGACGCCGATCAACGAATTCGTCAACCTCCAAACGATTCTCCAATGGCAGGCCTCGATGCGCAATCACCCGGCGGCTTTTCCTTTCGTCATCGGCGCCTACGTTGTCGGAGGCATGGTGCTCTTTCCGGTGACTCTTCTGAACGTCGCAACGATTCTTACCTTTGGAGTAATTCGCGGCAACATCTACGCGCTCGCCGGATGGCTTTTCAGCGCCGCCTTGGGCTATGGCATGGGGCGCGTATTAGGACACGATCTGCTGAGGCATCTCGGCCCGCGACTCGACCGGCTTATCGATCAGGCTACAGGACATGGGTTCTTGTCCGTTCTCACCATGCGCGTGCTGCCGGTGGCTCCGTTTACCGTCGTCAATTTTTTTGTCGGCGCCTGCGGCATTCGCTTCCGCGACTTCATGTTGGCGAGTCTGGTCGGCCGTATTCCCGGCATCATCTTGCTGACGTTCGCCGGCCTTCAGCTGGAGCTCACCCTGCGCGACCCCAGTATCGGCAGCATCGCGTTTCTGGGACTGATCGTGCTGCTGACGCCGGTCGCCGCCTGGTGGTTTACCAGGCAATTCAGGTCCGGCCGCTGGCACCCCCGAAAAGCGCCCGAATCGAAAGGCAGCCGGCGCACTGTGCCTTGAAGTGGCGGTAGCCATCCAGCGGAAGACTGTCATCCATCAGTTTTTGAATAGAGTTTGCGCGCGGTACGAAAATGCGCCAGCGCTCGAGCCTTCTGCCCCAAAGAGTCGCATAACAATCCGAGATTGTAGTGCGCATCTGCAAATTGCGGGTCCAGCACGATCGCCTCCTGGTACCACCGACCGGCGGCCTCCGGCCGTTTTGCGTCCTCGAGCAAAACACCCAGATTGAACCGCGGCTCCGGTTCCGCCGGCGCGGCCTCGGCCGCGGCGTGGTATTGGGCTTCGTCTTTTTTCAACTCA
>CAYZXN010000220.1:0-23421 GCA_964482425.1 uncultured Syntrophobacteraceae bacterium
GGGTTGTGCCAGTGCGTTCTAGCATCCGATTTGGGGGAAAAAGTACTTTGAAATAGCCGCTATTCTCGCAATCAGAGAACAGACGTGTAGTGTGTTCCAAAGCATAACCGATATTCTTCACTGAACGTCCCGGAGCGGAGCGGGCGTGCGGGCGGGCTCGCAACTCGCTCGGCCGCTTTTCAAGGCGCTGCGGACGGCGTCCGAAATTATCCTGAGGGTCATTCCTAAACCAGCCGTTTGCGCAGCAAAAAATCATATGAAAACCCCGTTCTCACCTGTCCAATCCAGCTCCGCTGAATAGAACCGGGTGGTGACATTAACGTACTTTTTGAGTACAGTCCTTCAGAGACAGCGGGAACCCGACCCCCTCGGGTGAGAAACGACTTGTTTGATTATCTATCGGAGGTATTTCTTTGGATACAGCGTCTCGCGAATTTCAGATCATGGTGAAAACGGTCGGCGCGATCTGCAATCTCGACTGCCATTATTGCTACTATCTTAAGAAAGAAGAGCTTTACCCGAAGGGTTCCAGCTTCCGCCTAAGCGACCAAACCCTCGAGCGCTATATTATCCAACACATCCAGGCGACACCGAAGGAGATCGTCAGCTTCTCCTGGCATGGCGGCGAGCCAACATTGCTCGGCGTGGAATTCTTCCGCAAGGCCGTCGAGCTACAGAAAAAACATCTGCCGCCGGACAAGAAGATCATCAACGGCATTCAGACCAACGGCACGACCATTGACGAGGAGTGGTGCGAGTTCTTCGCAGGGGAGGGTTTCTACATCGGCCTCAGCCTCGATGGGCCGCAGGATGTGCACGACCATTACCGGGTGACCAAAGGACAAAAGCCCACCCACAGGCAAGTGGTGCAGGCGTTTCACCTGTTGAAGCGTCACCAGGTACATGTCGATCTGCTTTGCGTGGTGCACGACGTCAACGTCAAGCACCCGATTGCGGTCTATCGTTTTCTAAAGGAGATTGGCGGCCAGTATTTGCAGTTCCTGCCCCTGGTGGAAAAACCGGAGAAGCCCGGCGGCACGGCGGGTGCTCGCTCGGTGCCGGCTCCAGCGTACGGAGAATTTCTCAACGCCGTTTTTGACGAATGGGTGCGCCACGATATCGGCAGGATTTTCATACAGCTCTTCGATGAGTCGGTGCGGCCCTTCCTGGGCATGGAGCACGCCCTGTGCATCTACCGCGAAACCTGCGGCGACGTGCCGGTCATCGAGCACAACGGCGACTTCTACTCATGCGACCACTACGTCGAACCGGAACACAAGATCGGCAACATCTACGAACAGACGCTCGCGGCGATGATCGATCATCCCGCACAACACGAATTCGGCAGAAAGAAATGGACCAGCCTGCCGCGCTACTGCATGGACTGCGAAGTGCGCAGCATGTGCAACGGCGGCTGCCCGAAAGACCGTTTCATCGAAACGCCGGACGGCGAGCAAGGTCTAAACTATCTCTGCGCCGGATTAAAGAGCTTCTTCACTCACAGCAAGCCCTACCTGAAGAAGTTCGCCGAGCTGGTCGATGCCGGCGAACCGGCGGAAAAACTGATGCAACTGGTGCGCGCTGCCGATGCCAGGAGCGCGGAGCCCCGGGCAGGCAGAAACGATCCTTGTCCGTGCGGCAGCGGCAGTAAATTCAAGCGCTGTTGCGGCAGCGGCAAGGCCAGATCTCGAGCGACGGCGACGCTGTAGAATACCCCCGATTAACGGCCTACCGATCCGGCAACCCGCAAAGCGGGTTATCGGCACCGCGCTTTGAAAATGGCCGCTCGATCGCCGGATTTGAGCCGGGACATTCCGGCAATGTAATAAGGAGTTCCGCAACATGACCGTATATGACGAGATGATTGAAGGAGCCATCGACGTTCATTGTCATATCGACTTCGAATTCTCCGCCAAAGAACGCAAGCGCGAACCTGAATTTCTCTGGCTGCCGAAAGCCGAAGCCATGGGAGTGCGCGGCGTAGTGCTCAAGTCGCACTGGTGGCCGACCATTAACGTCGTGCCCTACATCTTAGCTTCCGTGCAGACAAAAGTGGCCCTATGGTCGAGCGTCGCGCTCAACATCACCGCGGGCGGCCCCAATCCCTGCATTATCGAATCTTGCGCCGAATTGGGCGGCAAGATGGTTTTCTTGCCGACCTGGAGCGCGCGCAATGATGTCGAGCGCAAAGGATTCAGCAACAGGATCAAATCTTATTATCAGAGCCACGCCCGCTTGGAGAATCCGAACTACTATTTTCTCGATGATAAAGGCAAACTCGTTCCGCGCGGCTACGAAATCATCGAGTGCTGCAAGGCGCATGATTTGACGCTCGGCATGGGCCATGTTTCGTGGCAAGAATCGCTGGCTTTCATCGAAGCGGCGCGCGAACTGGGATACAGCCACAGGCTCGTCGTCAACCACGTGCAGAGCCATATCATCGCCATGCCTGTGGACGCAATGAAGCGCGCCGCCGAGATGGGTGCGTTCCTCGAGACCTGCTGGAACGCGCTGGCGCCCGGGCGTATGGACTCGCCCGAACTGGTTCAACAATTCCGTCAAGTAGACTTGCGCCAAATCGTCGCCAGCACGGATTATTTCCGTCCCTATAGCCCTAACCCGGTCGAACTCTTTCGCATGTTCCTGGGCATGCTGCATGAAGGCGGGCTGAGCAGGGACGAGGTCCGACAAGTTGCCTGCGTCAATCCGGCGCGCCTTATGGGACTCGAGTAAGCCAGGTCGGACGTTGGGGCGAGAGAGAATACGATCGCAAAACGAATTCAATCATTCTTTTTTTAGCCAGCCGTAAGCAATCTGCCGCTATAAAGGGTGAGGCTGGAGAACCGAAGGCAAAGCCCGCCGATCATTCAATATGCTTTTGCGCCGCCGTGAACTTCTCCTCATCGGGAACAATGTCGGTTACCAGGTCGCGAATCAACGGACGCTTGGGTAGCGGTTCGATTGTGACGATTCCCGGCGGCAGTTTGGCGGTGCAGGTATACTCCACTTCCCCGTCCACCAGCGCCATGCAGGTCTTGCAGGCGTTGGCGTTAATGCAGCTGTAACGAACGGCCAGCGTACTATCCAGATGAACCCTGATCCAGCGGAGCGCGTCGAGCACCGACATACCTTCTTCGTACGGTACTTCAAAGTCGTCGTAGCGCGAATTTTCACCGGGCGCGCCCCGGCGAACGCGGAGAGTGGCTGTCCGGATCGATCGATCAAACATCGGGCATGCCCTTGCGCTTAAGTCGAATCGGCGCCTCCCAGCGGCGCATCATTTCGCCGTCTCTGAGCTCCAACACCTGGTTCTTTAGAAAGGCTTCATCGGATTCGGGGTAGTCTTCCCGCTGGTGGGCTCCCCGGCTCTCGTTTCTCGCCAACGCAGAGGTGACCACCGCCTCGGCCGTCGTCAGCATAGCGCGCAGCTCAAACCACTCCTGCAGATCCATATCGTACGCCCTCTTACCCGCCTCGGGAGGATAGGACAGTTCTCGCTCCCTCATCTCATGGATGCGCGCCAGCGCGTGGCTGAGCTTTTCCGCCGTACGGAACGGTCCCGCATTCTCCCACATCAGCTTCTGCAATTCGGTTTGCAGCGCAATAGGTGTCGCGGCGCTCTTCCACCGGCTTTCCTTCGAAGCCGTGACGCTTTCGAGCGCGAGCGACAGCGCGCTTGCGTTCCGATTCGCGGCGATATGCCTCGCATACTCGCCGGCGGCCGTGCCGGCACGTGCACCGAAAACGAAAGCTTCCGTAATGGCATTACCGGACAGCCGATTGGCGCCATTGGCGCCGCCGACGGCTTCGCCCGCGGCATAAAGTCCTTGAACGCGAGTTTCCATACGCGAATTGACGCGCACGCCGCCCATGTGATAGTGCGCCGTGGGCCCTACTTCCACCGGAGTCTTGCTTAGATCGATGCCGTTGGCGAGCAGGCGATCGATCACGGGTCCGAAGGCGGCTCGCAGCTCATGGTCGGCGATATGGCGGAAATCGAGATAGGCGCCGCCGTGCGGCGTTCCCCTGCCCGCTTCGGCTTCTTTGAGAATGGCGTAAGCGGCGACGTCGCGAGTCGCCGTGTATCTGCCAAAGTCTGCACCGCCATAGCGATCGATGAACTCTTCGAAGCTGCCGTTGAGGAGTTTCCCGCCGAGCTTATAACGAAACGGATCCCACATGATCGGGTCCATGCCGACCAGCCTGGGCGCGAGATGGCCGATCGGAAAAAACTGCACAAACTCCATATCGACGAGCTCGGCACCGGCACGTAGCGCCAGGGCATAAGCTTCGCCGCCCATATTGGCCGACGCGCTGTTGCGCTGGTAGAGCTTGGTCAAGCCGCCGGCGGCGAGAACGATCGCACGAGCTTGAAAATGCAGCAATTTGCCGTCGACTAGATCAAGACCGGCCGCGCCCACGGCACAGTTGTCTTCGATGAGGACGTCGACCACTGCGATGTTGCTGATGCGCCGGATGCCGGGCGTTTCGGCTACTTTGCGGCGCAAGGCCGCTGCGACGGCGGGTCCGGTATTGAGAAAGTCGACATAGCAACAACGCTTGCGGCTATGACCCGGCGCCGTCTCCTGTTTGATATGGCCATTTTCGCGCGCCCAGCGGGTACCCCATTGCTCCATTTCAAGAATTCGCTTCGGACCGTCATAGCAAAGCAGCGCCGCCAATTCTTCATTGCACAGGCCGCGCCCGGCTTCGAGAGTGTCTTTGAGATGAGTCGCGCAGTCGTCCGGCTCCTGGTGCCCCAGCGCCGCGGCGACAGTCATTTGCGCCATCACCGTGGCGCCGCCGCGGCCGATCAGACTTTTATCGAGCAACAGCACCGAGACACCGGACCGTGCGGCTGCGAGCGACGCGTACATACCGGCGGCCCCGGCGCCGACGACTAAAACATCAGTGGAAGTACTGTACATGAGCTTCTACAAGGACCGAGCATCGCTCGACCACACGCCAGCCGGCTCTTCCCCCTATGGCTCCGCCTTAGCGTCACTCTGGAGTTCAATTAGAGCCTTCTTGGCCGCTTCTTGCTCGGCTTGCTTTTTCGATTTGCCTTCGCCGGTGCCGAGCACCTTGCCGCCGACGCTGATCTCCGTCAAAAAGCATTTTTCATGATCCGGTCCGCTTTCGGACACCAGCCGGTACGTCGGCGGCACCCGGAAGAGAAGCTGGCTGATCTCCTGCAATCTGGTTTTATAATCCTGCTGCCCGAGCGTTCTCTCGACCACGTCGGCAGCAAAATAGCGCTCCACCAGGATGCGCGCCGCATCATAGCCACCGTCCTGATAAACTCCACCCAAAATGGCCTCAAATGCTCCCGCGAGGATTGAGGCCTTGTGCCTTCCGGCGCTGCGCTCTTCACCCTTGCCCAACAGGAGCAGCGGTCCCAAAGACAGCAAATTCGCTTTCTCCGCCAGCACGACCGAGTTCACCAGTCCCGCGCGCATGCGCGACAAATCCCCCTCGGTCCTCTCGGGAAAGCGGCGGATCAAAAGATCGCTGATCGCCAGGTCCAAGACCGCATCGCCGAGGAATTCGAGAACCTCGTTATTGCCGTGGGTCTTCTTCCGATCAAAAGAGACGTGGGTCAGCGCGCGCACCAGCAGAGAGGGATCTTTGAACCTGTAGCCCAGCTCCTTCTGGAGTGTATCCAGGCCCGATGAGTCCTTCACGGTCACCCGCTATGGACCGGCAGGGTTTCGGCTTTCAAGCTTTCACGAGGCGGGAGCGCCGTGCCGGTCAAGCAATCACCATTGAAGCGGTCAATTTGCACATCCACCTCCTGGTTCACCCGTTCATGGGCGCCGCTAACGATCACCGGCAGGTAATTTCGGGTAAAACCCCTGCGCCAACCGCTCTTGGGTTCGATCTTCCCTTCGATCAGTACCGGCAGACGGCGGCCGCGAAATCGCAGGCAGAATTGCTTCTTCTTCTCGGCTCCAAGGCGGCGCATTCTTTGTGCGCGCATTTTTCTTTGCGGCGCAAACACCGGCTCCGGCAGAGATGCGGCGAGGGTGCCACGCCGTTCCGAATATGGAAACACATGGAAATAAGTTAGCGGCAGCGAGTCGAAATATTCCAGCGATCTGTCAAATTGATCCTCGCTTTCGCCGGGGAAGCCGACGATGATGTCGCTCCCCAATGCCGCTTCAGGAAGACGCTCCCGTGCTTTAGCAAGCAAGTCGCGATAAAAAGCCGTATCGTAGTTGCGCCGCATTTGCTTGAGGACTCGATCGTCGCCCGCCTGAGCGCAGACGTGGAGGTGCGGGCAGATGACTTCCGAAGCGGCGATCAAGCCCAGCAGCCGGTCGGAAACCTCGCGCGGGTCGAGAGAGCTCAGACGAACACGAGAAACAAGCCGGCTGCTAACGATCAACTCCAACAGCGCGGTCAAATCCATCTTAGGCGTCAGGTCTTGACCGTAGCCACCAAGGTGGATTCCCGTCAATACAATCTCTGCGTAACCGGCTTGCGCCAGCGCACGCACTTGATCCAGGACGCGGCCAGGCGAAACGCTGCGGCTCAGCCCTCGGGCGGTCGGAATAATGCAGTAAGTGCAGCTATAGTTGCAACCTTCCTGAATTTTCAGGAAGGCGCGCGTATGACCCGGCAAGGCACGGGTTCCCAGCATCGGCACACCGCGCTCTTTGTTGACGTCGCTGACAAAAATGCGTGAGGGCGGTACGAGATCGCCGCTTTCGATCAGGCGCAGCAGATCGTCGAGCCGGTTCAAGCCGACGACGAAATCGACACCTTCAAGTCCCGCCACCTCCCGGGAGCTGACTTGCGCATAACAGCCCGTGACCAGCACCTTGGCGCTCGGGCTGAGTCGCTTGGCGCGCCGCACCAGTTGCCGCGCCTCCGAGTCGGCGCGATCGGTCACCGTGCACGTATTGATGATGTAAAAGTCCGCCGGCTCGGCGAAAGGAACAAACGAATGCTTCTCTTCCAAGCGGGATTGAATCACCGCGGAATCATACTGATTTATTTTGCAACCCAGGGTTGTGACGGCTATACGCATGTCTCTGTTCGTAACTCAGATTCAATTCTTATATTACAATCCCGAGTTGCTTCCCGGCAAAGCTTCCTCGGATCTGCATTCCCGCTGGTCGCGCAACGACCTATTCTGGAGGCACCGAGTTTAACGGCCCTGGTGTGGCCGGCAGTCACCCGAACTGGCATATTTTTTCTCCTCATCCTGAATTGCGCTTCTGATCCACCCGCCGCCCAGAAGTTTTTCTCCCTGATAAAGGACTGCGGCTTGTCCGGGCGTCACCGCCGGGTACGCTGCGGTGAAACGAATTTCACACGTTTCCTTCCCATTCATGCGCACAGTGCATGGTACCGCCGGCGACCGGTAGCGAATTTGCACCTGCGCTTCGATCTGCTCGCCGGCCGGCGGCTCAATCCAGTGCATTCGTTCGGCTACAAGACCCAGGCAAGCGAGTTCATCCTTGCCACCGACCACGACCCGCTTCAATTCTTGGTCGATCTCCAAAACGTAGAGTGGATGAGGCGCGGCGATTCCAAGGCCCCGGCGCTGTCCTATCGTCAGGCCATGAATGCCGTCATGCCTGCCCAGCACGTTGCCCGCGCGGTCGATAATGTCGCCGCCAAGCTCATCGTCGCCGGCGTGGGCCTTTACCATCGCCTTGTAGTCACCCAAGCAGATATCCTGACTATCGGGACGATCGGCCACCGCTAAACCCAAATGGCGCGCCTTTTCGCGAACATCGTCCTTGCGCATTTCACCGAGCGGAAAGATCGTGTGCGCCAACTGATCCTGAGAAAGCGCAAATAGGAAATACGACTGGTCTTTTGCTTGATCGACGCCGCGCAACAGAGAAGCTTGGCCGGTTTCGCCGGCACGCACGATGCGCGCATAGTGGCCGGTGGCGACGTAATCGGCATTCTTCTGCTTCGCCCACCCCAAGAGCGTGCCCAGCTTGAAATCACGATTGCAGGCGACGCACGGGTTGGGCGTGCGCCCGCGCAGATAATCCCGCGCAAACGGCTTGACCACCGTCTCGACGAACTGCGTACGCAAATCCAATAGCTCATGTCGGATGCCGAGATGATCGGCCACATCTTTGGCGCCGCGGTGGTCCGAACACACGCGCGGTCCGAACGTTCCCTCCCACATGCGCAACGAGACGCCGTGGACATCGTAGCCTTGCTCCACAAGCAAAGCGGCCGTCACCGAGCTGTCAACGCCGCCGCTCATGGCCACGACGACCTTTGGCTTTCTCTTACCCATTGCTTTTCTTTACGTGGAATAACGAGCTACTGCTTGCCCGCGACTGCCGTTCGCCTGATACCGACCTATGTTGCGGAGTTCTTCAACAGCTCTTTGACCTTATCGATGACCTCGCTCTGCTCCGCCCGCTGCTCCTCTAGCCCGCCTTGACGGTCGCTCAATTCGTCCACGCGCTTTTCAAGCTTCTGGATATAATCGGCCAAGGCGCCGATGGCTTTGGCGATCGGGTCCGGTAGACGCGCGTGATCCAGGTCGATGATATGCGCGTGAGCGTCACGCCGGGCGGCTTCTCCTTCGACTACCCGGCCCGGAATACCGACTACCGTGGAATGCGGCGGCACAGAGCTGACGACAACCGATCCGGAACCGATCCTGCTGTTGTGCCCGATGGTCACCGGTCCGAGCACAGTCGCGCCCGCGCCGATCACCACCCAATCCTCGACCGTCGGATGGCGTTTCTCTTTTCTTAAACTGGTGCCACCCAGAGTGACTCCCTGATAGAGAGTCACATCGTCGCCGATCTCGGCGGTTTCGCCGATCACCACGCCCATGCCGTGATCGACAAAAAAACGACGGCCGATTTTAGCGCCCGGATGAATCTCGATGCCGGTGAAGAAACGTCCAAGATTGCTGACGAAGCGAGCCAACCCTTTGAAGCCGTTTATCCAAGTGGCATGGGCGACGCGGTAAAAGAACAGCGCATGAAATCCGGGATAGGTAAGTATAATCTCCCAGACGTTGCGGGCTGCCGGATCGCGATCGAACACGATCCGGATATCTTCTCTAACGATATCAAACATAGGCTAGCCCGGGGTCGGTCGAACAAAATTCCTGGATTAGACGGAACTTTCAACGCCGATCCGGTCTCGTCAATTGGCTCGATGCCGTCCGTCCTTGTAGAGCTTGTAATCGATGCTATCGACCAAAGCCTGCCAACTCGCCTCAATGACATTGTGCGATACGCCGACGGTGCCCCAACGGCTTTTGCCGTCGCCCGATTCGATCAACACGCGAACCGACGCTCCGGTTCCCTCACCCGAGGATAGCACCCGAACCTTATAATCCAACAGCTCGACATCCTTGAGGCCCGGATAAAACTTGGTCAAGGCCCTGCGCAGGGCCTGGTCCAAGGCGTTTACTGGTCCATTGCCCATTGCCGCGGCATGCTCCATGACGCCGTCGACCTGTACCATGATGGTTGCCTCTGACCGCGGCGACTCGCCTTCCTGGCGCTTTTCATCGATGACACGAAAGCCGATCAAGTGAAAGTTCTTCTTTTTCCGCCCGAGCGCCTGCTGGATCAGCAACTCGAAAGACGCTTCAGCCGCTTCGAACTCATATCCCTGGCTCTCCAATTCTTTGGTGCGGCGTAGAATCTCGTGAATCGCCTGATCGTGTCCCTGCAAATCAATGCCGTACTCTTTGCCTTTGTAAAGCACGTTACTCCGTCCGGAGAGGTCGGAGACCAGCACGCGCTGCCGGTTGCCGACCGAATCCGGATCGATGTGCTCGTAAGTCTCGCGATTTTTCAAAACGCCCGAGACATGGAGCCCCCCCTTGTGCGCGAAGGCGCTGTCACCGACGTAGGGCTGGCGCTTGTTTGGCTGGATATTGGCGAGCTCGTAAAAGAAATGCGACACCTCGCGCAACTTCTTGAGTTGGCCCGGCTTAATGCAGTTTTTGCCCATCTTCAACTGGAGATTGGGAATCAGAGAAATCAAATTGAGATTGCCGCATCGCTCGCCGAATCCGTTGATGGTTCCCTGCACCTGGCGCGCGCCCATCTCAACCGCCGCCATCGTATTGGCTACGGCAAGTTCGCCGTCGTTGTGGCAGTGGATCCCAAGAGGCGTCGTCACCACTTCATTCACTTTGGCGATGGCCTCGCGAACTTCGCCCGGCAAACGGCCACCGTTGGTATCGCAAAGAACGATCCAATCGGCGCCGCCCTCCTGAGCCGCCTGCAGACACTGCACGGCATATTCAGGATTG
The DNA here is from genome assembly GCA_964482425.1 of uncultured Syntrophobacteraceae bacterium. Classification (GTDB taxonomy): domain Bacteria; phylum Desulfobacterota; class Binatia; order UBA9968; family UBA9968; genus WHTF01. The sequence goes on from CAYZXN010000220.1 coordinate 10,262, forward strand.
GAACGAAAGCCGTCAAAGAAATGCTCCGCATCGAAAATCACCTCGTCGGCGCGCCGTTTCATATAGGCGATCGAATCCGCGATGACTTCCAAGTTTGCCTTTTTGCTGATCCGCAAATCGTCGCGCACGTGCAGGTCCCATGTTTTACCGACGAGAGTGACGACCGGAGCCTCCGCGCTGAGGAGAACCTTCAGGCTCAAGTCCTGCGATGCTTTGGCGCCGGGCCTGCGGGTCGTGCCGAACGAGGCGATCCTGGCATTCTTCAGCTTGAGCTTTTTAACCTGCTTGAAGAAGTCGGCGTCTCTCGGATTCGATCCGGGATAGCCACCCTCGATATAATCCACGCCCAGCTCTTCCAGTTTCTCAGCGATACGGAGCTTGTCCTCCAGCGTGAAAGAAATATCTTCCGCCTGACACCCGTCTCTTAACGTGGTGTCGTAGATCAAAACGTCTTTCATACAGTCCCCTGTTTTCCAATGAATGCGTCGTGCAAGACGCGTACTGCCAGTTCAGTGTATTTGGCCGCGATAACCACGGAGATTTTGATCTCGGAAGTGGAGATCATCTCGATATTGACTCCCTCCTCGGCCAACACCTGAAACATCTTTGCCGCCACTCCGGCATGCGTGCGCATACCGACGCCGACAACGGAAACTTTTGCAATTTCGGTATCGACATTGACCCCTTTTGCCGCTATCGCCGGGGCGGTTTTCTCGACTATAGACAAGGCCTTTTTATAATCAGCCTTGGAAACCGTAAAAGTCAAATCCGTGGTACCGTCGGCGCTGGCGTTCTGAATAATCATGTCGACGACGATATGGGCGTCGGCAATCGGTCCGAAGACCTGCGCCGCGAGCCCGGGACGATCGGGCACTCGCAGCAGTGTAATCTTCACCTCGTTCTTGTCGTAGCTGACACCCGAAACCAGGACATCGTCCATGCTCTCATCCTCCTTGACTAGCCACGTCCCTTCGGCATCGCTGAATGTCGAACGGACATGCACCGGAACGGCGAAATTCTTGGCGAACTCCACCGAACGGATTTCCAACACCTTGGCGCCGGTGCTGGCGAGCTCGATCATCTCGTCGTAGGAAATCCGCGCCAATTTTCGCGCGCCGGCGCAAATCCCCGGGTCGCTGGTAAATACTCCCTCAACGTCCGTATAGATTTCGCAGGCGGCGGCGCCCAGAAAAGCCGCCAGAGCCACAGCGCTGGTATCCGAACCGCCCCGGCCCAACGTGGTGATATTTTCATCGTCATCGACGCCTTGAAATCCGGCCACGACCACGACCTCGCCTGCTTGCAGAGATTGCACGATTCGTGTGGAGTCGATGTTGCGGATGCGCGCCTTGCCGTATGCATTGTCGGTCTCAATTCTCACCTGATGGCCGAGAAACGAGCGCGACGGCTGGCCCAACTCCTTCAACGCCAAGCTCAGTAAGGCGATGGAAACCTGTTCGCCCGAAGCCAGAAGAACGTCCTTCTCGCGTTCGTCGGGTATTTCCGAGATCTGATGCGCCAGCGCCAGCAGCCGGTTGGTTTCGCCCGCCATCGCCGAGACCACCACCACCAGGTCATGACCGGCGCGCTTGGCGGCGCATACCTTTTCGGCCACATGCTTGATGCGCTCGATCGTACCTACGGAAGTACCGCCGTATTTCTGGACCAACAATGACATATTGGATACTGCAATCAGAAACCCGGCTGCTTAACCGGTTCTTCTCTAATCGTTCTTATGTTCCGTCTTCGCCGTTCACGTTTTTTGAGTGTTTGTTAATTATTATCGCGCAAAGTTCTGACGAGACGCTGGTAGCGCTCACCGTGGGGCGTAAATGTCACCTCGCGCGCGGCGCCTTTACCGTAAGCCAGCCTGATCTCCAGGTGGTCGTCCACTTCACCGGCAGGAAGGTAGTCAAACCACTCGACCACGCTGATCCCGTCTGAGTACAGGTACTCGCGCAGATTTAACTCGTCCAGCTCTTCGGCGCGCTGAACTCGGTAAAGATCGATATGATAGATGGGTAACCGGCCATGATACTCGTTGACGAGTGTAAACGTCGGACTGCGAATCCACGCTCTTGGGCTGACCTCCAACCCTTGCGTCAAACCCCTTACGAAACAGGTCTTGCCGGTTCCCAGATCGCCGACCAGACCAATGATTTCACCACCTTGCAGCAGCTTGGCTAATTTGACCCCCAGCTTTCGAGTATGCCCGGACGAGCGCGCAACAACCGCCCACGGCTCCATCAGGAAGAGCGCTCCATAAGCACAACTAGTACATTTAACGTGAAATTTCGAGTCTACACGGCGGCCGACAGACTGCGCAAGCCAGCGGGCAGCCCTTCGATGATATCCGATGCGATCATGCCGATATCGCCTTTTTCTGCGGCGATCCGGTCGCCGATCATGCCGTGCAGGTATACACCCAGCTTCATGGCATCGTGCGGCGAAAGCCGCTGGCCGAGCAGCGCCGCGAGGATTCCCGCAAGCACGTCGCCCATGCCCCCGCTTGCCATGCCGGGATTGCCCGTAGAATTGACGTAGACATTGCCGGCGGGTGTTGCTATCACCGTGCGCGCGCCTTTGAGAACCAAATAACAACGATGTTCCGCAGCGAAGCTGCCCGCCACGCCGACACGGTCCCGGTTAACCGTTGCCGTGTCCCTGCCGATGAGCCGCGCCATCTCACCGGGATGAGGCGTCAGAATGGGCGCGCTTCTGGCGCGCCGCAGCCGGTCCAGATCGAGCGCCAGATTGTTCAAGCCGTCGGCGTCGATGACCCACGGCATTTCCAGATGGCGCAGCAGCCAGCGCAGGTTGATCCTTGTAGCGTCGGTGACGCCGAGGCCCGGGCCGAACAGCATCACGGTCTTGCGTTCCATCAGCCGCCGCCACTCGTCGTCATGCAGGCATTCCATTTCCCCGGCCGCGTTCTCGCGCAATGTCTCGGTCATCACCTCGACCATTGCGCCGGCAAAAATATCATTGAGCGAGCGCGGCGCCGCCAGTGTTACCAACCCTGCGCCGGCACGCATGGCGGCGCGACTGGCAAGGATCGCCGCACCGGTTTTTCCGCGCGAGCCCGCCATGACGACCACATGACCGTAGGTGCCTTTGTGCGAATCCGGCTCGCGCACCGGAACCAGCCGGCGCACCTCTTCACGACTCAAAAGTTCGGTACGAGGAGCCACGCGATCTACGGCTTCGGAGACGATTCCGATATCGGCGACCACAAGCTGTCCAACGTAATTCAACCCCGGGTAGATAACCTCGCCAAGCTTGGGAAAACCCAGCGCCACGGTGAGTGCGGCTCGGATACAGCCTCCCAGCGGAGTTCCGTGATCGGTGTGCAATCCCGAAGGAATATCGACGGCGACGATGGGCAGCCCCGATGCGTTCATGATCTGGACCGCAGTCGCGTAAGTCCCGCGCATCTCGTCTTTCATTCCGGTTCCCAGAATCGCGTCAACCAACAATCCTTTTCCCTTCATGCTCTGATTCAGAAAAGCCGGCGCATCGGCAGCGGCGTTCACAATCTTCCCTCGAACTTTGAGAAACGCTTTTAAATTGTACGCCGCTTCACTGGAGATCTCGTCGCGCTTGGCCAGCAAAGCGACCTCGCAAGCTATGCGCCTTTGTTTGAGCATCCGGCCGACAACGAAACCATCGCCACCATTGTTGCCCTTGCCGGCAACGATCAACACGCCTTTTTTTACCGGTTCGGGAAACCGCTCCAGAATAGCTCGCGCGACTCCCTCGCCCGCGCGCTCCATGAGGGTCAGGCTGGGAACTCCGTACTCGCGGATCGTCAATCGATCCATCTCGCGCATCTGCTCAGCCGTGACAACGATCATGGTCTAAAGAAGCGACTTCGTGCATACGGTTCGAACCGTCCGAAATAGGTAAACTGAACTGAACGCTTTGAACTATGGAACGTGAGATCTATTTTTTCGCTCGATCGAGCAAAGCCTTCATTTCGCGCACCGCTTGCTCGATTCCAAAGATCATGGCGCGAGCGATGATGCTGTGGCCGATGTTGAGTTCGACGATCTCCGGGATGTTGGCTACAGGCAAAACATTTTCATAGTTCAGGCCGTGGCCTGCGTGAACTTCCAGGCCCATATCATGCGCCAGCTTGGCCATGGCGACGATTGATCTTAATTCGCTGTCGCGCTCGGCGCCCGCCGCATTACAGTACCTTCCCGTGTGGAGTTCGATGCCGTTGGCGCCGGCTTCGTGGCTGGCTTCGATCTGCGCCGCTTCTGGATCGACGAACAAACTCACATGAATCCCGGCTGAGTGCAGGCGCTGCGCGGCTTCGCCGATTCTCCGCCGGTGACCCGCGACATCCAAGCCGCCCTCCGTGGTGAGTTCCTCGCGCCTCTCCGGCACAAAGCATGCGTCCCGCGGCCGCAGCTTTTCGGCAAATGCGATCATCGCCGGAGTCACGGCCATCTCAAGGTTCAGCTTGGTCTGCAGGCGCTGACTCAATAATTCCACATCGCGCTCTTGGATATGGCGCCGGTCTTCACGCAGATGAACCGTAATGCCGGCGGCGCCGGACTTTTCCGCCAGTAACGCAGCCTCGACCGGATCCGGCACATCAGCGCGGCGGGCCTGGCGCACGGTAGCGACGTGGTCGACATTGACGCCCAAACGGATCATCCGGCAGCTCCTACTTCCTTGCGGATTTCATCGGCGATATCCTGCGCCATGACGCGAATCCGACCTTCGTCTTCGCCCTCCAGCATGATACGGGCGAGCATCTCGGTGCCGGAATAGCGCACCAGCGTGCGGCCACGGCCATTTAGCGATCTCTCGACCGCGGCAATCGTTTGGCTGACCTTTGGCATCGCCTGGAAATCTCTTTTCTCCTTCACCCCGACGTTGACCAGCACTTGCGGCAGACGGGTCATGACTCTTTTGAGATCGCTCAGACGTTTGCCCTTCTCCACCATCAGAGCGAGCACCTGCAGGCAAGTGATGGCACCATCGCCGGTCGTATTGTGATCGAGAAACAAAATGTGGCCGGACTGTTCCCCTCCCAGGTTGTATCCGCCTTCGAGCATTCGTTCCACTACGTAACGATCGCCCACTTCGGTGCGCTCTAAACGAATTCCCATGGGTTTTAGCGCGATCTCCAGTCCGAGATTGCTCATGACCGTAGAAACAACGGTGCCCCCCTTGAGAATTCCTTTCTCGTGCATATCTTTCGCGCACATGGCGAGGATTTGATCGCCATCGAGAATCTCACCGGTCTCGTCGACGAAAACGGCGCGGTCTGCGTCGCCGTCCAAAGAAACGGCGAAATCGGCGCGCTCATGCAGCAAGACATCGCGGGCTGTTTCCGGATAAAGAGCGCCGCAGCGCAAATTGATATTTTCGCCGTCCGGATGAACGCCGAGGGGAATCACTTGTGCGCCCAGTTCCGAAAGGATTTCCGGAACGACGCGGTAAGCGGCGCCATTTCCGCAATCGACCACGATGCGCAGTCCGTCAAGCGTCAAATGGCGCGGAAAACAGCTTTTGACAAAAACATTGTATCGCCCGACCGCGTCCGGAATTCGAAAGGCTTTGCCAATGTGCGAAGCCGTCGGCCTTTCCCGATCTGTTTCGCCGTTAAAGATCATCTCTTCCATGCGAGCTTCAACCTCGTCCGGCAACTTGAAGCCATCGTAGGAGAAAAACTTGATACCGTTGTCTTGGTAGGGATTATGAGAAGCCGAGATCACCACCCCCGCGTCGGCGCGCATGGTGCGCGTCAAAAATGCCACGGCGGGCGTCGGCAGGGGCCCGACAAGTTGAACGTCCGCCCCCATAGAACAAATACCGGAGGCCAGCGCCGTCTCTAGCATGTACCCCGACAGGCGCGTGTCCTTGCCGATGAGGATCTTGTAACGCCGCTCGGTATCGCCGCCGAGCATTCTTGCCAATGAAGGCGATCTCGAGCGTCCGGAACCCTCTGCGGGCTGGGCGATGGGATCGTGCAAGACCTTGGCGATGGCACGCCCCAGCTTCAAAGCCATTTCAGAGGTCATAGGATCCTGATTGGCGATACCGCGCACGCCGTCAGTGCCAAACAGCCGGCGGGTGTACTTGTGATTCTTATTTTGTGTTTGCCCCATGATGCCAACTCCTACGATCTTACTGAGATTTGAATTTGGATATCTTTACCTTGAATCGATCCGGTTTTTGCTCGACCACGTTGACGTCGGGGGGAAGGTCTAACGTCAACTCGACCGAATGCAGGCCTGGAGCCAAGCCTTGGAGATCGAGATAGACTTGTTCCTCTCCGAGCTCCAATTTTTCCATTGCTCTGCGCGGGCCCGACAGCCGTAAATCGACTGTTTTAGGAGCAAATGAAAATTCACCGCTGGCTCCGCGCGCGGCAATCGTCAGATTATCGAAGTCTTTGGTAAACAGCTCCTCCACGATACTGACCACCACGGTCACATGCTCCGGCATGAACGACAGAGGCTTTCCATCGCTCGAGAGCCGGACCTTGCGTTTGACCGGCGCACGACTTTCATCAATGTCGATGGGAAGCGTTTCGACGGCTGCCATGCGCCGCATTTCATCGGCAGGCCCGTGCACGGAAACCGTTTCCGGCTCGACCACGGTTTCCTTGACTTGGTAGCCCGGGGACGGTTTACCCGCTAGCCGCGCAGAGACAGGCAGAACGCGTTTGATCACGGGATCTAGCCTCAAATGAACCACGGGTGGTGTGATCCGAGCAACAGTAACTCCGCGCGGAATGTTGAACGAATTCGGACCCAAGGGGAAGCTCGACGAACCCGACTTGGCGCCCCCGAGATCGAGCCATAGTCTCAACTCTTTGGAATCGAGAGTTGAAATCAAAGTACGTGGCCCGCTCAAGCGTAAAATGACGTAATCCACTCGGTTATCGACAACCATTAGATCCGCCGGTATGTTGCGAAACTCGATGGGAACCTCGATAGCCCGCTCAATATCGCGATGGCCAGCGATCCACAAGCCGACAGCGATCACAAAGGCTAGAATGCCGAGTCCCAAATTGCTCGAAGCAATCGAAGCGATTCGCTGCCAGATCTCTTTCATAGCGCCACCAGGCCTTGAAGCACGGCGCGCAAGCGGGTGGCGTCGATCCTTTCACTGACCTTTCCGCCCACGACCAGTGAAATAGTACCTTGCTGTTCCGAAACCACAATCGCCACCGCATCGGTTTCTTCCGTAACCCCGATGGCGGCACGGTGGCGAGTTCCCATCGTGGTGCGGAGGTGCGGATTTGCGCTCAGCGGCAGCAAGCAGCGCACGGCCGTGACGCGTCTCTTCTGCACGACCAGGGCGCCATCGTGAATCGGCGATCCCGGCAGAAAAACGCTTTCCAGCAACTCCCGGCTGACGCGTGCGTCCAGCCTTGTGCCGATCTCCATGTATTCATTGAGACCAACTTCACGCTCGAGCACGATGAGAGCGCCGATGCGTTTGGCCGCCAGGCTCCGAACCGCCTCCGCGATTTCCTCTATGATGTCCTCGCGACGCTGCACCATTCTCTCGGCGCCGAACAGCGGCGCCGTTCCCACTTGCGTCAATGCGCGCCGGATGTCGCTCTGAAATATAACAATAATGACGAGAATGATGGAACCGAGAAAATTATCTAGAATCCAGTTGAGTGTGAATAAACCTAATGCGCGGGATGAAAAATAGGCCAACATGATCACGGTCAGCCCGATGATCATCTGCATGGCACGGCTGCCGCGCAGCATCTGCAGTAGACGGTAGACCAGAAATGAAATAATCCCGATATCCAAGCCGTCTTGCCAGCGCAATTGACCGAGAACTTCCGTCATTGCCCCGTACCGTGTACCGGGTATCCGAACCGAATCGCATCGGCTACTCGGAGCGCGCGGAATGTTTCCGCCACGTCGTGAGCGCGAACAATATTAGCGCCGCTCAATGCCGCGGCTACGGCCGACGCAATGCTTCCTTCCAAACGTCCTTCGGGTCCGGCGCCCAGGATCTTGCCGATGAACATCTTGCGCGAAACGCCGATCAAAAGCGGCCGGCCAAGAGTAAGCAGTGCCGCGAGATCCCGCAGCAAGGCGAGATTGTGCTCCAACGTCTTGCCGAAGCCGATGCCGGGATCAATGACAATTCGTTCTTGTGGAATTCCCGTGTCCGCAGCATAGCGAACCCGGTCGGCGAGGAATTCCCTGACCTCGCGCACGACGTTTGCGTAGCGCGGCTCGCTCTGCATCGTCTGAGGAATGCCTTGCATATGCATGAGGATCACCGGGACCTGCTCGGTGGCGAGCAGCGCAGCCATCTCTGGGTCGAAGCGCAGTGCGCTGATATCATTGACGATGTCGGCGCCGGCATCGAGAGCAGCGCGCGCAACCGCCGCTTTGTACGTGTCGATGGAAATCGGTACATCGACCTTGTCGCGCAGTTTAGAAATTACCGGGAGAACGCGCCTGAGTTCTTCCTCCACAGGCACCGGTTGGGCACCCGGGCGCGTCGACTCCCCACCGATGTCGAGAATCCCGGCGCCAGCTTCAACCATCTCGATTCCATCGGCTGCAGCTTGTGAACTCTCGAACCTTTTGCCGCCATCAGAGAACGAATCCGGCGTGACATTGATGATGCCCATGACGACCGTGTGAGCGGTCATGTCGATGGCTCCGTGGCGCGTCAGCAGAATCCCCGCGCGCCCGTGCCCAATATCGGTCTGGGTTTCTCCGGCGGACGGCAAACGTTGAGTCTCTGGCGCGGCCACAATCTTACTCACCCCGATCGATGTGAAGCGCTACCTAATTATCATCGCAGGCGCGCTCGAGCAGAATACACGCGGGCCTCCGAGGAATATCGCTCCCCGAGAGACCCGCATCACTTTGACAAGACAGAAATTTCGGAAGGTAAACGGCTGGGAATCGACTCAAGCAACAGCCGCCGCCCTTGTAGGGTTCAGCGGGTCGCCGCCATTACCGTTAAACTCTCTTACAATGGCGTCGATTTCCGAGCCGTCCAACACTTCTTTTTCAAGAAGCGACTCGGCGACTTTATGGAGGAGCGCCAGATTGGTTTTGAGAAGATCCTTCGCTTTGTGGTAACTCTCCTGAATGATGCGTCTGACCTCGCTATCGATCTCGATTGCTGTGCTCTCGGAATAGTCGGCCGTCTGGGTGAAATCCCGCCCCAAAAAGATCTCTTCTTCTTTTTTTCCAAACGTCATGGGACCTAACTTCTCGCTCATGCCCCACTCGCAAACCATCCGGTGCGCGAGTTCGGTGGCTTTTTCGATGTCGTTGCCGGCGCCGGTAGTCATATGATTGAGCACCAGCTCTTCGGCGACCCGCCCGCCGAACAGAATGACGAGATTATTAAGCAGATACTCCTTCGGATAGGTGTGCTTCTCATCCATCGGCAGTTGCTGGGTCAAACCCAGAGCCATGCCGCGCGGGATGATGGTCACCTTGTGAATCGGGTCGGCGCCCGGTAACAGTTTCGCAACCAGGGCGTGGCCCGCTTCGTGAAACGCCGTGTTGCGCTTTTCTTCGTCGCTGATGATCATGCTGCGCCGCTCGGCACCCATCATCACCTTATCCTTGGCCAGCTCGAAGTCGCGCATGTCGACTTTGTCTTTGTTGTTGCGCGCTGCCAAAAGCGCCGCTTCGTTGACCAGGTTTTCCAGGTCGGCCCCGGCAAAGCCTGGCGTCGCCCGCGCCAGCACGGCAATATCGACGTCGGAGCCCACAGGGACCTTGCGCGTGTGCACCTGCAAAATGCCTTCGCGTCCTTTGACATCCGGTCGCGGAACGACCACCCGGCGATCGAAGCGACCGGGCCGCAGCAGCGCCGGATCGAGCACGTCAGGTCTGTTGGTCGCGGCAATGAGAATAACTCCCTCATTGGCCTCGAAACCGTCCATTTCTACCAACAACTGATTAAGCGTCTGCTCGCGTTCATCATGGCCGCCGCCCAGACCGGCGCCGCGATGCCTTCCCACCGCATCTATTTCGTCGATGAAAATAATGCACGGGGCGTTTTTCTTCCCCTGCACAAATAGGTCGCGCACCCGGGACGCGCCCACGCCGACGAACATCTCAACGAAATCGGACCCGCTGATGCTGAAAAAGGGTACTCCGGCTTCTCCCGCAATCGCCCGCGCCAGCAGTGTCTTGCCGGTGCCCGGTGGGCCGACCAGCAAACAACCTTTGGGAATGCGACCACCCAACCTGGTAAACTTCTTCGGATCCTTTAAAAAAGCGATAATTTCCTGCAGATCGTCCTTGGCTTCTTCGGCACCGGCAACGTCGGAAAATGTCACGCGGTGCTGATTCTCGGTAAGCAATTTCGCCCGACTCTTGCCGAAGGACATCGCCTTGCCGCCGCCCACCTGCATCTGGCGCATGAAAAAAATCCATACGCCGATCAGCAAAAGCATCGGAAACCAGTTGATCAACAGGACGTAGTACCACGGGGAATCGTCTTCGGGTTTGGCCGCGATTTTGACTTTTCTTTCGCGCAGGCTCTTTACAAGTTCCGGATCGTTAGGCGCAAAAGTACGGAAACGCTCGCCGCTCTTGTACTTGCCTTGGATGTTGTTGCCTTGGATGACGACTTCTTGAACCTCGCCACGGTCCACAGCTGCTAAAAATTCGCTGAAAACAACCTCGGGATCACGACCAGCCTGCTTGCTAAAAACGCTGAAGATGCCGAGAAGTACTAGGAGCAGAACCAACCAAAGGGCAATATGTTTAGATGATTGACTCAACCGAATCCTCCGGATTTAAACAACCAGAAAAGACTAGCACACGCAACCAGTTAGATCAATATAGGATTTGCGCGTTAGTCGCATCGTTCAGCCTTCAGGAGCAAGGCGACTTTGCTCGCAGACGAGATTCTGGCAAATTCGCTCCGCCCATGTCCCGGTATCCATAGTATGTTTGGTCCCGCGACCACCAAAGGCAACACGGTTCGAAGCCGCAGAGATAGCCTTCTTTCGATAAATAGATCTTTCACTTTTTTATGTCCAGACATTCCCAGCGGCTGAAAGCGGTCGCCGTTGCGGAAGTTTCGCACCAGAAGGTTTTCCGTTAGCAGATTGGCATCGAACACGGCGGCCATGAAATCTTCCGGCAGCTTCGCCTGCTTGGCGGAAACAAGCTCACTGTGAATCGTCATGCCGGCCTCGAGCACATTCACATCCGTGCCAACTTGAAGATGATAGTTATAACAACGCCTTTCAACGGTTCGCGCCCGTTTCTCGAGCTTCAGGGTCTCGTATTCCCGTGATAGCTCCCATCCCCCTGGGAGCGCCAGCCGAGCTTGACCAGCACCGCCAGCGATCAATAACAGGGCGGCTTCAATATGGTCAAAGTCGATACCCTTCAGATGACCCCGTCTCCGCTCGATCCATAATCGCAAAATTCTTCTCTGGAAAGCCTTATCGAGCTCGAGCAAGGGGCCGCGTTCGAGATTCCTATCGCAAGTTATCTTCTCCAGATTCTCGCGTGTCAGCTCAGCCAGTACTTTTTCTTCGTCGCGCAGGATCTCCGCTTGAGCGCTCAGACGTACCGGCGTTTGCATGCCGAATTTTTCCTGGAACCGAGGCATCAGCCACAGCCGGGTCCAATTGCGCAGATAAGAAAGATCGTCGTTGGTGCTGTCCGTGCGATAGGAGATTTTTCTTCCGCCAAGGAACGCAACGATCTCTTCTCGGCTGGCCCTGAGTAACGGGCGGATCAGCAACAGGTCTTTAGAGTTTTCGTGCGATATGCCGGCGAGCGCGCGCACGGGGGCCATACTGCTTAGGCCCTGGCGGCCGGAACCACGCAACAAGCGCATAAGAAAAGTCTCAGCCTGATCGTTCAACGTATGGGCCGTTGCTACGGCGCTTAGCCTACGGCGATGGGCCACCTCGGCAAAATAGCGGTATCTTACTAACCGGCCCATCTCTTCCAGGTTACCGTTGCCCGCTTGCCGCCGGAGGCGCGGCAAATCGACTTCGCTCAAGTGAAAAGCCAAACCCAACCACGTCGCCAATCCGCCGACAAAGTCGGCGTCCTCCTGGGCCGCCTTGCCACGAATACCATGCTGCACATGGGCGACCTCCAGGTGAAGGTCGAACTCCCCGCGCAAGTCGTTGAGCACGTGCAGCATGGCCACTGAATCCGCCCCGCCCGAGACGGCGACCAGAATGCCGCCGCTGCCGCCCTGCGGCATAGGGTGTCTCTTTAGAAATTCTCTGACTTTACCTGTAAGATCCATGAGCCTGAAAAGACTCTGCGTAGATTGAGCGCGGGAATCAAGACGCCTGCCTTCCTGCGTCGTGAGAGGATACGCGCGGGGCAAACGCCTCTATTCGTTCTTGTAGAGGTTTTTGATAAAACCGCTCTGCTCCAGCTCTTGGAGCTGGCTGACATCGATGAAGACGGCCGGTTGCAGCACCTTGGCCTTCGGATTCCGCGAGCTCATCTCATCAAGCACCATCTGAATGCCCTGGGTAGTGGGATAGAGAATTCTCGGCATCACTTTCACCGCATAATGCTGATAGGTCTCCTCCAGTGCGTCGGCTTCCCCTATGCGCGAGTATTTGCCGATCACCTTCATGGAAAAGTTCTTATTGGTTTTGAGCCGGTGCAGTCCCTCGACGTAAGCCCGTAGATAACGCCGGATCGTGTCGGGATTTCGCGCACGAAACTTCTGGTCGTCACAACACCGGCGCCCTGATAATCCACACCGATGGCGCTCAGATCGGCGAGCAGCGAAAACCCGAGGCTGGCGGCGCCCAGATGGAGCGGCGATGACAGCAAGCCACCGTCAACGCTCTTGGCCACCATGCCGGCCAACGTCTCCTGCGAACCGCCCATCTGGATCAATGCCACCTCCCGGTCGGGCGCAATTCCCCACTGTCCCAGGACATAGCGCAACAAAAAATCATCCGAGGTGCCGAAGCGGGTCACACCGATTTTTTTCCCTTTGAGATCTTCGTTCTTTCTGATTTCCGGCTTGACCATGATCTTTTGGCCCGGCTTGTGATTGGGACCGGCCAGCATGACCAGATCAGCACCGGCCATGTTGGCTTGAATCACTGCTGGAATGGCGATCTCCGCAATGGGGATTTCTCTGGCCAGCATAGCTTGGACGACTTTGGAGCTGCCGCCGATATAGATCAGCTC
>CAYZXN010000221.1:0-56441 GCA_964482425.1 uncultured Syntrophobacteraceae bacterium
CTCATTGGCTCAAGTTCAAAAAGGGAATCTTATTAAAGGAAGTGTGCTCGGGGCGGCAAGAACCTCAACCGCATTCCCTCACCGGCATCGACAAACTAATAGCAAACGATAGGAGAAGAAAAAAGATCTCGGAAGTACTCGGAGCACCGCCATGGGTGTCGGGCTCACATCATTAGCGAAACGTTTGCTTATAGCAGTGAAGTGAATCAATCAGCCAGGTTGCTTCGCCAGCGGCAGCACGATCGTAAACGTCGTGCCCTTGCCTGGTTCGCTCACGTAGCTGATCGTTCCGCGGTGCTCGCTGATGATCTGTTTTACGATTGGAAGTCCCAGTCCGGTGCCTTCGGGTTTGGTGGTTTTGAAGAGCTGAAAGACGTCGAGGCCGTCGGCAATGCCCGCGCCGGTATCGGCGATTTGCAGGCTGATGCCTTCCTCTGAGCAAGCGGTTCTGAGGGTTAACCCACCGCCGTTCGGCATTGCCTCAACGGCGTTCTTGTAGAGATTCAGAATGACCTGTTTCATTTTTTCCCGATCGAGCGGAACCCTGGGCATCCCTTCCTCGAATTGAAACGTTGTGGCGATTCTTTTCGAGCGGTTGCTGCGCATTTCGGGAGCGAGAACCTCCTCGATGATCTGCGACAAATCGGCGGGCTGCAAGTTGAGCCGTTGCGGCCGCGCAAACGAGCGATAGTCCGACAGCAATGAGGCCAGTCTCTGGATCTCCTGTTGGGCGATGTCGAGAGTCTCGATCAATACCGGGTTCTCTCCGCTTGGGAGCATGGATCTGACTATCTGCAATGAGGTCGAAAGGCCATTGAGAGGGTTGCCGATCTCGTGCGCAAATACGGCTGCCGTCGTACCCAGCGTGGCCAGACGCTCCTTTTCCCGGAGCAGTCTTTGCGCCTCCTTGCGCTCGGTGATATCCCGGATCGCCGCCGCCATCAGGATTTCCCCGCCGGTTTCGATCGGGCTCAAGCTGATCTCGACCGGAAACTCGCTGCCATCGTGTCGGACGGCGAATAGTTCCATCCCCGTACCCATTGGCCGAACGCGCGGGCTTTGCGAAAAAACAGCGCGATGCTCGCAATGCAAATCGCGATATCGGCTGGGCACCAGTTGTTCGACCGGCTTTCCCAGCAGTTCCTCTCGTTTGTAGCCGAACAATTTTTCGGTTTGTGAATTGATCAAAGCGATGGTTCCGCGTCTGTCGACGATCACCATAGCGTCGGGCGCCGACTCCAGTAACGAACGAAACCGTTTCTCGCTTTGCTCCAGACGCTGCACGGCAATTTCACGCTCGGCGTTTTGTCGCTGCAACTCACGACTGTCCGTCCCGGCGAACATGAAAAAATTACTCAGCAATTGGAACATGGTTTATTTTCTCGGCGGGATCGGACCGATGTGCAATCCGTCGAACGTCAAGGATCGAGGACTGATCAATGTAGCGGCTCTAGGCTCTGCAGCAAACCGCTCAGCGAAATCGGCTTTTCGATATAGAGCGCGCCTACCGCTTTAGCTTCAGCTTGCGCTTGCTCGGAACCGAATGCGGTAATAAGAATGAGACGTTTTCCGGCATCCATCCGGCTCTGGTATTTGAGGACGTCGAGACCATTGACCCTTCCGGGCAGGCGAAAATCCGAGATCACGACATCGAATTTTATTTGTGAAATCAACTGCAGAGCAGTCTCGCCGTTTTCCGCCTGATGCACGGTAAACTCGGCGTTCTGGAGGAACATCGCTATGTTGCGACGCGATAAAGGGTTGTCTTCAACCAGGAGCAGGTTACACGACATGTCGGGCTAAAGTATCAAATAACAAGCCAAAAACCAACAAAAAAGTCACTAGACACCATCGGCGCAGCTATCCGCAACTTTGGAGCATTGCGTAGCGTAAGGGCACTTTGGCGCCGGGTGGACCGGTTTTGGGAATCTTAGTCACCAGCTTTAAAGCAGTTTGTTTTCACTGAATCACGGCGTCGCTCGCACCGCCGGCCTGTCGAGGAGGCGCTCCATCCAAGCTTTCACGTGCGGCAAGTCGTCGTTTATGATCGCACGATAGCGCTCTCGCCTGACAAAAAATGGAATGAAAGTAATGTCCGCAAGGGAGTATCCGTCGGCAATAAACTCCCGGCCGCGCATTTCTCTATCCAGCGTCGCCAGATAATTTTTAAGCTCTTGCGCCGATTCTTCGACTTTGTAGTTATGGGCTATATAGCCCGCGGCGCGCTGCAGACGGGTGTTACAGTAGTCGACCCAGATTCTTACGCGCGAGCGGGCCATCGGGGTTTTGGGCATCAACGGTGTTTGCGGATAACTCTCCTCGATATACTCGTTGATAATCGCCGACTCGTACACCACCGCATCGCCGTCCACCAAGACCGGAACCTTCCCGTACGGATTGAGTTCGAGAAGATCCTTGGGCTTGTTGCTAAGATCGCATTCTATCAAGTCGTAAGAAATCTTTTTTTCCGCCAGGACAAGCCTTGTCCTATGAGCATAGGGTCAGGGGCCGTAGGAATAGAGCTTCATCGTCGCCACCTCCTCTTTCCAGGACTTCTACCACCTGAGGGCGCTTACGGCAACAATCGGTTTTTACGCTCAGGACGACGGCCTCTTACCTGGCGCTCTGCAGGCATGGCGTTCTTGGCACGATAAAAACAAACTGTTGGGGCGAATAACAAGAATCGGACAAATGATTACCTCGCGCAAAGACCGCAAAGGACAACAAGTTCTAGATAAATTTTCTTTGCGCGCTAGCGCTCTTGGGGAGATCTCGTTGTGGCTTAGCTGCAACATGGCGGGCGATTCCGAAATTCGATCCATCCGAATCTTCCGAAACGGTTTGAACTGCTTCAACGATTTGAACGGCTTGAACCCGTAAAACTTCGCGGTCTTCCCTGTACCATTTTGCGTGAGATGTTGACACGCCGCCACGCGATGCGATAAGCGCCGGTATAGCGCGAGCAGTCATCGCCGTACCGCACCGTACGGGTTAGAGTAACAGGAGTTGCCATGATCATCGATACTCATTTCCACGCCTTTCCGAAAAAATTTCTCGAGCGGGTACCGGAGCAATCGAGGAGCGATGTGCGCGGCGTCGGCTTTCACGCGTTCGAGCACCAGGAATATCTAGATGTCATGGATAAACACGGCATCGACGTCGGTGTGCTTTCCAATACCGGCGGGCGCATCGAACAAGGCGGCGATCGCGCCAAGGCCCTCGAGCTTTGCAGGATTCTCAACGACGCGTTTGCCGAGGCTCACGCGAGGTACCCGCGCCGCTTCAAAGCATTCGCACGTCTGCCGATGATCGACATGGACGACTGCGTTCGCGAGCTTGAGCGCTGTTACAACGATCTCGCCATGCACGGCGTCATGCTGCCGACCAACCTTGCGGGAAAATATCTCGATGAAGCGCAGTTCAAACCCTTTTGGGATGCGCTTGCGGCGCGCAGCAAACCGCTCTTTCTTCATCCCGCCAACGCCCCCTGCCAGTCCAACTGGAAGGCCTACTCCCTGCACCAGAAGATCCTCTGGCCCACGGACAGCACACTGGCGATCTCGCGCATCATTTACAGCGGCATCTTCGATCGCTATCCCGAGCTGAAGTTGATCGCATCGCATTTGGGCGGCATGATTCTGCTCTACCTCGACCGCCTGAATTGGCGCGAAGGCAACGTCGACTGTCAACGCGACCCCGAAGAGTATTTCAAGAAGATTTATTACGACACTGCCGGCCCGATCCGGACCGAATTCATAAAGCTCGTCGTCGACACGGTGGGTGCGGGGCAGGTCTTGTTCGGCGCCGATTATCCTCATGGCCGGGGCGGGCGCGACGATCAGTTCTACCCGATGACACTGGAGGCCATGGCCAGGCTCGATATCCCTCAAGAGGACAAAGAAAAAATCTACTATCAGAACGCCCAGTCTCTGGGCTTCTAAGGAGAAAATTTATGGGTTACCGCCTGGAGCACGTGGCTATTTACTGTAACGACATTAATGAGTCCATCAAGTTTTATGAGAAACATTTCAACGGGCACCCGACCGCGATTCGGAAAGGCTCGGCGGGTTACGGATTCTGTTTCGTCACCATCGATGGCGTTCCGTCCATACAATTGATGGAATCGGCCGGCAAAAGCGGCGTGCATCATTACGGCTTCATCAGCGACGACATCGAACAGACGGCAAAAGAGTTCCGCGAGAAAAACACGCAGATCCTGCGCGAAAACCGCGACGCGTCCGGCAAACTGACGACCATTTTTGTCCAGGATCCCAACGGTCTGGAAATGGAAATCCGCTCGGCTCGCTAACACGTCCGTCTTCCGCAAATGTCGCCTGCGGCTTCATTGGAGAGGATTGGCCGTCGGGCGGCGAGGAGGAACAATGTCCGCTTGTCATTGGCAAAGCCATACCCTGCGATTCGCGATATTTTTTTTAGTCATGCTGCTGGTACACGCCAGCGCAATCGCTCTGGCGCAAACCGGAAAAGACGATATCGCCATCGGTTACGCTTCACCCAGCGGCGTTATGACGCCGCTCTTTGTCGCTCAGGAACAAGGCCTTTTTAAAAAACACGGGCTTGGCGTCAAAGAGCTGCTGTTGTTGCGCGGCACCGGCCCGGCGGCGGCGCAAATGCTCGTGGCCGGCACGGCGCCGATAGCCGCACTGGGCGGCGCTTTGGTGGAGGGAGCGCTCCGCGGCGCCGACATCGCTTACATCGCCAGCACGTCCAACCATTTCATCTTCTCCATCTATTCACGAGCGAATATCGCGCGTCCGGAGGACCTGAAAGGAAAAACCGTCGCCGTCGATGCCAAGGGCGGCTCCATCGAGCTGGCCACCATTGTCGCGCTGAAACAGTTCGGTCTCACCCTCGGCAAAGACGTCAATTCGGTTTACCTGGGCGGCCCGGTGCCACAACTGGGCGCTTTGGAAAAAGGCATCGTCGATGCGACGACCCTGTCGGCACCGACTACGTTACGCGCGAAAAAAATGGGTTATAAGGAATTGATCGATATCGGCGCGCTCAAGTTGAGCTACATCCATACCGCCATCGGTGTGAACCGGACATTCGCCAAAAGCAATCCGGACTCGGTGGAGGCCTTTCTCAAGGCCTACATCGAGGCAATCAAAATAACCCGGCAGGAACCGGATCTCGCGCTCAAGGCTATCGCCAGGTACACGAAGATTGCAGAGCCGGAAGCGCTCAAAGTCACGTATGAAACTTTTCTGCCGGCGTTCCAGGAACCGGTTCCTTACGTATCGCGCGATTCGGTCCAGGCGGTGTTGAATTTTTCCAGCTCGGGCGAAGCGAAGGCGCAGCGCGCCGAGGATTTTATCGACCACTCGTTTCTCAAGAAGATCGAAGGATCGTCTTTTGTTAAAAAGCTCTATGGCGGCGTCAAGCCATAATGACGGCAACGCACAGAACCGAAGGCGGCCGCTTGATGTCATCCCGGATGCTGCTGCATGCGTAGCTCGTCGTTCGGTTGCGGCGTCACTTTAAAGTAGAGTCGGGTACAATCGAGGATTGAGATATGCCGAAAGACATGCGCAGTTGGATCGCGCAATTGGAACGAGCAGGCGAGCTCATCCGCATCGCCAAGCCCGTGCATCCGCACACTCAGATGGGTGCGCTGTTGTATCAATCGCGCGAAAAAGGCCTGCTCTTTGAAAACCTCAACGGCTTCCCGGGCTGGCGCAGTCTGGGGATGGCGCCCGCCAACCTGCGCCATGCCGCGCTCGCTTTCGATACGACCATAGAAAAGTTAATCCCCACCGCCGCCGAACGGACTCTCAGGCGCCAGCCCGTCGAGCTGGTCGCCAAAGGGCCGGTCAAAGACGTAGTGTTGACGGGCGATCAGGTCGATCTGACCAAACTGCCGGCACATGTCGCCGGCAGCGAAGAAACTCCCTACATCGCATCCGGGCTAATGGTGGCGCGCGATCCCGACAGCGGTATTCGTAACGTCGCTTTTCACCGGTTGCAGATCAAAGGGCCGCGCCGAACCGGAGCCCTGATCGTGCCGCGCCATACCCGCGAGATCCTCAACAAGTACGAGGCGCGTAACCAAGCCATGCCGGTGTCGATTTTTATCGGCCACCACCCGCTCTATTACATGGCCGCAGCCAGCACCGGGGCATTCGAGATGGACGAGTTGGAACTGGCGGGCGGGCTCATCGGCGAATCCGCCCGGGTTGTCAAATGCCAGACCAACGATCTGGAAGTGCCGTTCGACGCGGAGATCGTTCTGGAAGGACGTATTCTACCCAATGTACGCGAGGATGAAGGGCCCTTTTCGGAGTTTCACGATTATTACGTCGCCGGCATGGGCAAGAATCCCGTTATCGAGATCGACTGCATCACCATGCGCCATGACGCCATCTTCAAGGCGATCCAGAACGGCTCCGAAGTTGAAGGTTGTATTTTTCACAAAGTCCCTTTCGGCGTCGCCGTTTACAACCACATCAAAAACATCGGCGGCTATGTCAACCTGCATAATCTGCTGGTGCTGCCGGGCCTCTTCGGCATCGTCGTACAAATGACGCCGCGCTTCTACGGCGAGGCCAAGCAGGTCCTCATGGGTGTTCTGTCCAGCCCCATTCTGCACCCCAAGGTGGCGATCGCCGTCGACGCGGACGTCAACATCTTTAACTACTGGGAAGTGCTCTGGGCAATCAACACGCGCTGCAACCCGCAAGACGATATTGTCGTCATTCCCGGCACGCGCATGCATCCCATGGATCCAACCGGCTTCGAGCCGGTGCCGCCGGGAGGCCCCTACTGGCACAGGATCGGCGGCAAAGTAATTATCGACGCCACCAAGCCGCCGCTGTGCGCCGGCGAGCAGGCGCGCCAGCCTTTTCAACGGCTAAAGCCGAAAGGCTGGGAAACGGTCCGTCTGGAAGATTTTTTGCCGTAGGGAGAATCCGAATTTATCCAATGCCGGTGAGATAATGGAAGCCGGCGCAGCCAAACTCATGGGACCCAAGCGTTAGCCCTAATCCGACATTGTTTCGAAGTCGCTCGGACGATGAGCCCTACAGCCGTGGGCAATGGGACACTGCCTTGAAGGCCACCCCGCAATCCCCCGGAGGGTGACGTTTCGTGCGTCGGGCCTTAACGCAACCTGTGCGCTCAAGTGCCCACGGCTTCCGGTCTCACCGTCGTTGCTCACTCCTGACTGTGCGCAATTTTTGTCGGATTAGGGTTAGCCTTGCGGCGGCTTGGCAAAACGCGCGGTGTTGATGACGGCGCGGCGGTGTGTGCCCTCGCCGATTTTAATGCCCTGATCATTGGTCGCCGATACTGCGTAACGGAGCTTGTTGCCTTGGATCTCCAGAAGCTCCGCGGTAATCGTCACCTCCTGACCGATCCTTGTCGCCGCCAAATGATGCACATCGACGTAAATTCCCACAGTCTGCTCGTTTTCATCCAAGTACGGTTCGGTCAATTCAACGCAGGTTCGTTCCATCAGGCCGATCATCGCCGGCGTCGAGAACACATCGGCGCTCAATTGCCGGGCGCGCATCTCCGGCGTCGTCAGATAGGACTGCGTGCGCGCCATACCGGACACCGGTGCTTTTTTCATCGCCGTAGAATACCACGAGCGCGCCGATAATGAAGCTGTCGCCGCCCCTCACGGCGCGCTGCGACCGCTGCGCTCCGGCGGTATTTTGCGCCGTCCGGGAATCGCTGATAGCATGGCTTTCATGGACTCCGGGGGAACAATAAGCGTCATCCTGCGCAACAATAATTCCACTCTCGCGACCAACGAGTTCGAAGTGTTTGACAATACCTGGGGGCGGTCGGTAGGCACCTTTACGCTCAAGGGGGGCGAGTCGAGAGCCATCGAAATAAGCGCGGATGATTCGGGCAAGGGTAGCGTGAAGATACGCAATCCCGACCTCGGCCCCAACGATTGGGTGCAAGTCGATGCGATCAGCGCCGGGGACGTGGTGACCGCATAGGCCGCACAGCCGATCGCCAAAGGCGCGCCGCCACAATGCTCACGGATCTCACCGTCTGCCCGATCCCCGCGGCGGTAAAAATACTCTACACGCTCTTTGTCTGCGTCCTGGTGCCGGCGTATTGGCGCCAATACGGACCGGCTAATTTTCTCTGGTTCTCCGATCTCGCGCTGCTGATCGGACTGGCGGCGCTCTGGCTGGAAAGCCCCCTATTGGCGAGCATGCAGGCAGTCTCGGTGCTGTTATTGGAACTGATATGGAGCGCGGAGTTTCTGCTGGCGCTGGTGACCCGCAAACCGATCACCGGACTCGTCGATTACATGTTCAAATCGGACAAGCCTCTATGGCTGCGCGGTTTGTCGCTGTTTCATCTTGCCTTGCCGCCCCTTCTGCTCTGGTTGGTCTATTGCTTCGGCTACGACCGGCGCGCCTGGATCGCGCAGACTATTTTGTTCTGGGTCGTAGTACCGATTTGCTTCTTTTTCACCAAACCGAGCGAGAACATCAATTGGGTGTTCGGGCCAGGCGAGCGGCCGCAACAGAGGATTTCACCACGGCTCTATTTCATATCGATAATGGCAGGCGTGCCGCTGTTCATTTACCTACCGACGCATTTTCTCCTCATTACTCTGCTGTCAAAATGACCGACAGCAAACTGACCCGAGCCCTGGAATGCTGGCCGGCAAACTCGATAACAAGTCTTACCGCACCCAATACAGGCGCCGCTATTTTTGCTTCGTGCTCTTTAGTTCTTTTCTCCTGCCGCTGCGGCTTCGAAAGGACAAACGCCGTCCTTGCCCCTTAGCGAATCACAATCGTGTTTTGTGATCGTGGCATGTGAATACGCGCAGCTAGAGCTGTTCCCTGATGGGGATCGTAAAAAGCTCCAGAAACTTCTCGCGCCACGGCCGGGCGCGCCATTCTTCGTAAGTCAATAACTTCGAATGGCGCAGATCATCGGCAAACGCCTTTTCTAGCTCGCCGGCGACCGCGCGATCATAGACGATCAAATTGATTTCTTCGTTCAAAGCAAACGAGCGGTTATCCAAGTTGGTCGTGCCGACGTTGGCCCAGACGCCGTCCACGATCATGGTCTTGGCGTGCATCAGAGCCGCCTGGTACTCGTAGATCTGGATTCCGCCGAGTAGAAGAGGCGCAAAGCCCCTACGGCTGGCCCAGTAGACCAGCTTGTGATCGATCTTTCCCGGCGTCAGCACCACCACCGACACACCCCTCTTCACAGCCGTGAGAAGCGCCTCCTGTATTCGTTCGTCGGGCAGAAAATACGGGTTCGAAATGTGAACGGTTTTGCGCGCCGACGCGATCGAGATCAGCAACAGCATGTATGATTCGAAGCTGCCGCCGAACGGCGAGCTTTTAACGATTTGGGCGTTGACTTTTCCCCTGGGCTTGAGCACCGGAAAATAAAGATCGCCGCCCAGCACATGGCCGGTGGTCTCGCGCCAGCTCTCGACAAAAGCGGCCTGTAGTTGTTGTACAACCGGCCCCTCGATTCTTACGTCGGTGTCACGCCAGTAGTCGTCGGTGCGGCCGTCCCCCGTCCATGCTTCGGCGACGCCGTGCCCGCCGGTAAAGCCGATGGCGCCGTCAACGACGAGAATGCGCCGGTGATTGCGATAGTTGTAGCGCAACAATTCCCACGGGGTGATGAATTGAAACAACCGGATGCGCCGGAACCATTCGAGCTGGCAGCCCGACTCAGTCAAAAGTACGGGAATATCTTTGGGCATTTTGCTGCCGCCGTGTGAATCGACCAAGAGTTTGACGGTTAAGCCGGCGCGGCATCGTTCGGCGAAAGCCTCGGCCAGCTCATAGGCGATGGCGCCGTCCTGGTAGAGGTATTGCGCATAAGTAATGGATCGCTTGGCCCCCCGGATCGCCTCGAGCATGGCCGGAAAGGTTTGCTCGCCGTTGAGCAGCACATCCACCCTGTTGCCGTCCAGAATCGGCGCGTCGGTATGCGCGGCAATGGTAGGGAAAAAAGTCGGTTCGCCAACCACCACGCTGTCGATATGGGTCACCTGAGTAACCCCCGCACAGCCCATGAAGAACAGCAATGTAAGCAGAATAGTTTTGATCATGATCTATAAAGCTAACAATTTCCCCATCCTCCAACAAGGTAACTCTTCGCCCACTGGCAACGTTTTGTAGCGCGCTCCCTTATAGCTTATCTCCAGCGGCGCCACACATGTACATTATAAAGATTGTAGCGGCCAAGCCTCAGGGGTGCCGCGCCGACTGGATCGATATTCGCGGCGAACGGGAGTTCTGACAAGGGTCGACTGAAAACAGCGGTCTCAACTCGTCGACGTCGCAGACGAGCCGGTGATGTTTTGCGCGCTATGACCCCGGGAGATGTGTCGCCCAGACAATCCGCCACTAAGAAAGCTGCAGCGATTGAGCCTCAAGTCCCGGGGATAGCTTGATACCGGGAGTCCCTCCGTTTATATATGTCCTTAATACTTGACGTCCCATCGTTCACAGGCATACTCGGATCGGCTTAGCTTATTCCAGCGTGTCCGTTTGATTTTCCATTAGGAGGTAAGAAATGAGCAGTTCGTTGGCAACGAGAATTATCGACGGCGACGGCCATATCATAGAAGACCATGCCGCAATCATCGCCCACATGGAATCCCCTTACCGCGAGATCGCGCACCGCAAAGGCATCGTTTTTCCGCCGCTGGATCACCTTCACACCGGGCGTGCAGTGGAAACGCCGCCGCAGCGCGACCAGCGCCCCAGCGTGGGACCTACGGGTTGGCTCGATTTTCTCGACGACGTCGGCATCGACTGGACCGTGCTCTACCCAACGACCGCCCTCGCCTATGGGAAAATCGTCAGTCTCGATTATGCGGTAGCCGCATCTCGAGCCTACAACGATTGGCTTCACGAAACCTACATCAAGTACAACCCGCGCTTCAAAGGAATGGCGATCATCCCGATGCAAGACCCGGAAGAAGCGGCCAAAGAGTTGCGCCGTGCGGTAACGGAACTGGGAATGCTCGGTGCCATGATGCCGTCCAATGGTTTGCCGCAGCCGCTGGGCGCCAAGACATACTGGCCGATCTACGCCGAGGCCGATCGCCTCGGCTGCTGCCTGGCAGTGCATGGCGGAGCGCATGACCGCTTTGGCATGGATCACATGAATATGTACGTGCCGGTGCATGCTTTGGGCCATCCGTGGGGTCTCACCTTCAACTGCGCGAACATCGTTTACAATGGTATCTTCGACCGCTTCCCGCGCGTGCGCATTGCGTTCCTCGAGGGCGGAGTCGCCTGGCTGTTGCTCTTGCTCGAACGGCTCCACGCTTCGCATGAAACCCACTTCCAATATATTCCGCCGTCCGAGTTCGGCATCAGGGAAGAAGACGACCCGACCAAGTACATCAAGAAACAAATCAATGACGGGCGGTTTTTCCTCGGCATCGAGACCGAAGAGCTGACCATGCCGTTTGCGATCAAGATCGTCGGCAACCAGCCGTTTCTTTACTCGTCCGATTTTCCGCACGAAGTCACCCACGAGAGCTGCAAACACGATCTGGGCGAGTTGATGGAAAGCGATGAGATCAGCACCGAAGATAAGGCGGCGCTGCTTTACAAAAATGCCGAGCGCTTCTACAAACTGCCGCTTTAGGGCAGAGGTATCTCTGGAGGAAGATGATGAACGACTGTCGCGCCGCCGTTATCACTGCTCATAATGAACCCTTGACGATTCAGCGGGTGCCTATTCCGGATCTGGAACCAGGCGCGTTGCTGGTGCAGATCGCCGCCTCGACCTTGTGCGGCACCGACGTGCACCGCTGGCACGGCCCCTTGGGTGACGGCGACACGCTGCCGATCATCACCGGTCACGAGCCATGTGGCTACGTCGAAGCAATCAACGGCGAGCGCACCGATATTCTGGGCAATCCGGTTAAACGCGGCGACCGCATCGTTTGGAGTTATGTCGCCTGCGGCAGCTGTTACTACTGCAGCGTCGCCCTGCAGCCTTGCATCTGTCCCGGACGCGCATCTTGGGGCCACAATCGCAGCGACCGATTTCCCTATCTGTTGGGCAGCTGCGCCGAGTACATGTACGTGCCGCCGCCTTGTCTGATCATCAAAGTGCCCGAAGAAGTCTCCTCAGCCTCGGCGGCGGCCTCGGCATGCGCCTACCGGACCGTCATGCACGGCTTCGATCGGCTGGGCGCCATCAAGAGTAACGAAATCGTGGTGATCCAGGGCAGCGGTCCGCTCGGCAACTTCGCCACCGCAGTGGCCAAAGATCACGGCGCCAAACAGGTTCTTGTCATAGGTGCGCCGGCCGCCCGGCTGGAAGTGACGAAGCGCATGGGCGCCGACGCCGTGCTGAATTTGGAAGACGTGACCGATGCCAAAGAGCGGCGCCAGTGGGTGCTCGATCATACCGACGGCCGCGGCGGCGATATCGTCATACAGGTCGCTAACAACATGGCCGTTCCGGAGGGGCTCACAATGCTGCGCGGCGGCGGCCGCTATTTAAACATCGGCGCCGGCGGCAAGGCCAACATCGCGGTGGAACGCCTGCCCCAGGAGATGACCCTACTGACGGTTCGCTCGGCGGAGCCGCGCCATTGGCTGCAGGCCATCGACTTTCTGGCCTCGCGCCGGCGCACTTTTCCATTCGAGGAGATGATCACGGCCAGCTACAACCTCGAACAAGTCAATGAAGCGCTGCAGGCGATGGCGAGCTACCAGGTCGTCAAAGCCGTGATCAACTTTCATTAATGTTGCTTATGCTCGCGGGGCAAACCCGCGGGACGGATCGCCGCTTGTACTTTCCCATGCGTGGCTCGACAACTTCAGTTTGCTGCCGCTCCAAGGCACACACTTGTCACCTTGGCTCGCAGGCTTCATTCCTCGATTGCTGCTGGCAGCGATCAGCCGGGCTAGTTAGATAGATAAAGTAGCCGACGGCGCTTGTTCGACCACCCCTAGCATAGGCAGAGTTACTGTAAACACCGATCCCCTGCCGAACTCACTCTCCACCTCAACCCTCCCGCCGAGCAGATCGGTGAAGGTCTTGACAATGTAAAGCCCCAGTCCTATGCCGCCATGTTTGCGCGTGGTCGAACTGTCCACCTGCTCGAACATTTCAAAGATAGTTCTCAATTGGTCCGCAGGGATGCCGACACCGCTGTCGGCCACTTTGATCTCGATGGCGCCGCCGGCCAGTTCCTGGACGAAAGTCTTTATACTGCCCTTTTCCGTAAACTTTACAGCGTTGTTGATCAGGTTCTGAATCACTGCCTTGAGTTTTTCTTCGTCGCTCATAATGACCGGCAGGTCACGCGAAAAGCTCCATTCGAACACCAGCTTTCTCTGATTGGGAATGACGTAATTGGATTGCAGCTCGTCGAGAAGATCACAAAGATTGACATCACCATAGTTTACTTTGGCCGCGCCCGCCTGAATGGTCGTCACCTGCAGGACATGATCGATCATTCCAAGGAGATCTTGGGTCTGACTGACGATCTTCTCCAGTGCTTTGTGCTGCTCGGCATTGATGCGGCCGAACGCCTCGGTGCGCATCAGTTCCGTATATCCTTTGATCACATTCAGCGGCGTGCGCAGCTCGTGCGACACGACTCCGAGAAACTCGTCTTTGCCTCGATTGGCTTTCTCCAGCTCCTCAGTCTTTTGTCGAATCTGCGAAAAGAGATTGGCATTCCCTACTGCAATGCCCATATGGTAGGCGATCGAATTGATCAACTGATGATCGGATTCGGAAAATTGGTGCGGCTCCCTGCCGAGGAAGTTCATGACCCCCAGGGCTTCTTGTCTGACCTTAATAGGAATCAGAAACGAGCTGCGAAAACCGGCTCGCAGCATCACTTTGCTGTGCGCCGTCTGATTGTAAATAGGATCCGTCTGCATGTCTTCAACGATCATCGGTTCGCCGGTCTCCAGTGTCCTGCCGAGTCGGCCCTGTCCCGGGCGATAACTTTCGATCAACGAAATGTCCGCCGGTATGCCGGCATGGACCACCAGCTCCAGATCTCCCGTGGCCTCCTGCCGCAGGAAGATACGCGCGGCATCGAAACCGAAGATCTGCAAGACCTTGCGCATGGTTTTTTCCAGGACGGTTTTAATGTCGAGCGATTCGCTGCCGATTGCCGCAATCGCGTAAAGCGCCGAAAGCTCTCGCGCTTTGGTTGCAGTTTGCTGGTAGAGCGTGGCGTTTTCTACGGCAATTCCGATCTGGTGCGTCATGGATTGGAGCAAGGTGACCTCAGCCGGATCGAGTTTTCGCGGCTCCAGTCCTACGCAGACCATGGCGCCCCAGATTTTGAGTTTGGTCTTGATCGGAAACATGCCCAGAAACCGTGCTTGGGCTTTCAACGAGCTCCTGGTTTGCGTCAACGCCAGATAGCGCGCGTCGGTAACGATATCCTCGAATATGAAAGACTCTCCGGTATCCGCGACTCTGCCGACAATCGATTCGCCGCGCTGGAAATGTATAGCCTCGTTCCAGCATTCCGGCCTCGACTCGAAAGCCGCTTGAACGTGCAATTCGGTCATCTCCTCGTTGAAAAGAAACACCCGGGTGGCGTCGAAGCGAAATATTTCGGTGACCTTCTGAATGGCTTCTTTCAAAACCACCGCAAGGTCAAGCGACTGGGTTGCCGCGATTGTCAGTGAATGCAGCGCCGAAATTTCACCTTCGCTTCGCCGCGCCGCTTCGTAGAGCTTGGCATTGTGAATCGCCAGCGATAGCTGTCCCGCCAGCGTAGTCAAAAACTCGATCTCTTCGCGGCTGAACGAATGACCCTCCTTGGTGTAGAAAGCAATAATGCCAAGCAGCTCGTCCTTGGCGATAAGGGGAACGCCATGATAGGAAACCAGGCCGAACCTGCGGGCGAACTGATGGGCGGTGTTGCGCGGCTCTGTTTGCGCGTTGGCAATCGTAAGCGGTTGCCTGCTCGCCAGAACTAATTTAGCGAAACCCTGCGACGACGACTTCGGGTTTCCGGCGCGCCAGGCGTTCTCGTCAATATTGCGACACGCAATCGGTTCCAACTCGCCGCTCTCTTTGTTAAGGAGTCTGACGGTCGTGACCGCGCCCGGCAGTACCACATCGATCTTTTCCAACAGGAGATCGAGCATCGTCCGCAAATCGAGGGTCGACGCTATGGTCAGATCCATCTCGCGCAAAGCGCGCGTGCGCTCGAGATTTCTCTGAACCTGCTCGCGAGCAACGGCGGCTTCCGCTCGTTGGCGTTGGAGAGTCGCGGCCATCCGGTCGAGAGAAGCGGCCAGCCTGCCGATCTCATTTGACGAATGCGGCAGCCCGGAGCGCGCGCCGAGATCGCCCCTGCCGATCTTCTCGGTAGTCGTCACTAAAGCGTTCAAATGGCGCAAGACGAACATTTCGCCGCCGAACCACGCGGCCGCCAGTGCCAGGATACAAGCCAAAAGCAATGCGGTCAGATTTCGCTTGAGCACCCGATTAGCTTCGCTCAAGGCGACTTCAGTGGGGATACTGATGCTGATGTGGAGATCGCGCTCGCGCGATGAATCTCCCAATGTTACGAAGCCGAACAGGTGTTCTTTGCCGTCCGGCCCGCTGCCGTGCACAATACCCTCGCCGGAAGCGGCGGTGTTTTTCAGTAACTGGCCGCCGACAACACGCTTGCCGAGCCACTGTTCATGATCCGGATGGCGCGCAAGAATCGTATTTTGACGGTCCAGTACGGTCAACGTATAGGTGCTTGGGAGCTGGGCCGCGGCGACAATCTGATTGAAGGACGCCAGATCGAGGCCCGCGTAGACAATCCCGTGAACCTCTCCGCCATCGTCAAAAAACGGATAGGCCAAAGTCAAACTGGCTCTGCCGCTGATACGACCGACATGATATTCACCGATGGCGAAGCCGGTCGTTTGGAGTGACCGTTGAAAGTAGCTCCGGTCGGCGATGTTCAATCGTTTCGCCAAGGGCCGGCCGCTACAGACGACGTCGCCGTTGAGCCTGGCCAGTCCGAGGTTGGTATAGAGAGGATACTCTTTGATCAGCTCGCCAAGCTGAAGGTTACAGCCTCGCGAATCGCCGTTGCGTATGTCGATCAACCGCGACAAGGCCACGAGCAAATGGCGCGTGCTATCGATCAATCGCTCATGACCCACGGCAAGCACTCGCGCCGCGCGCAGAGCTTCGCCCTCGGCTGACGTCCGAGCCAAGCGCCGCTGCTCCGCGGCACTGTAGAGAATCAGGGCGAGCGCCGGAAGAACGGCCAGCAAAACCAGCTGAATCAGCCGCACACGAAGACTTGTAGGACTACTCGCGCGCATTCGACGCCGCTCTCTCCAACAGATTCGTTCACCTAACCAATTTGTAGCCGTGCCGCGACGATCACGTTTTGAAGTTCAACGCCTGCGAAGCGATTCTCTTTCTGCTCTTTGCGCAGGATCATTTCTCCGCTCCGGGAGGGCCCAGCTCGCGACATCTTACTGCTCACTGCCCACTCAATTGAGGCTTCCATATTAAGAATTCATGAGCCACTCCAAGAGCCGGCACCGCCAGTGATCCACGCCTGGCAAGGAGTTTGACGACATTTTAGACGGCGAAAACGACCATTGAGACGGGTAACTCTACCATGAAGCTCAAAGGATTGCCCCAGCAAAATACCACAAGCAGCACCGCCTGAGCAGTCAGCGTGTTCGGATGCGCAGCAGGGAATAAGTACCATGGCAGGTGTAAGGCCAGGCCAAAGCCGAAGCACGAAGCCAAAACGTTCAAAACTAAATAACCCGGCAAGCTCCGGCCCGGCAGACTCCAGGCCAAAAAAACGCCGGATCGAGGCTGATTATCAGCCGTGCCGATCCGGCGGTGTCAAACTTATTTAGGCGTTTCGTCTGGTCAAGCCAGAGGCCCGCGCCTACCGGTGACGAGACTAACCAGGAAAAGAACCAGAAAAACAACAAAAAGGATCCAGGCGATCTGGGTCGCCGTCCCGGCTATGCCGGACAGGCCCAAAAGGCCGGCAATCAAACCGACGACTAGAAATAAGATGCTCCAATTAAGCATTGTCTGTCTCCGTCTATAGGTAACTGCGCCTGTTCCGCGGTTAACTTATTTTAACCCGCTTCTTCGACTTCACCTTCCCGCGGCAACAGTTCGATCCGAACCAGAGTTATTCCTGACTCGACGAAACCCAGTCTATCGGCTGCCGCGCGCGACAGATCGATGACCCTTTCACCGACATAGGGGCCGCGATCATTTATTTCCACCTCAACGGTATTGCCATTTTCCAGATTAGTAACTCTCGCTCTGGTGCCCAGCGGCAGTGTTTTGTGCGCGGCTGTAAGTTTTTCCTGATCGAAAATCTTGCCGCTGGCTGTTTTCCTGCCGTGAAATCCGGGACCGTACCAAGAAGCTTCGCCGCGGATCACCCTGTTTTCTGGAATGCTACCTCTCTTTGTTTGAACCTGAGCTTTACGCTTTGCTTGAACCGGCGGCGAAACTGGACGAGACGCCGAGCTGTCGATGGATGCCGCCTCAACAGCTTTCGGTTGAAGCGCTTGTAGCGCTGATCCGGATACGGAACCGCAGCCTTGCATCAACCCGGCAACCAACAAGAACGCCGGTGCGAATTGTGACCGTGGCGTATTGCAGAAAACCTGTTTCGAAAGTTTTGGCGAGACCATCTGTGTGTCCTCCTCTCCAACCGGGCTCATTCGCCGGTTATTGTGACGAAACTTGTTGCGATGGTCTCTACCGCAAGAGGTATGCCGCCGACCCCAGAAAATTTCATAAGTCATTGATTTTTCGAGTGTTTCTTATCCGTGGAGCGGTGCGTGCAAACCCGGGTTGTACTAAATTCCCTACAAGCCCTACTCCAATCCGCACGCTGACAAAAAGCCAAAAAAGGCTTTAGACAGGGAAGGTGTGATGCGCCCCGCTGCGTCAGACGCGTCTTATAAATGGGACAATTGTACTCAAGGGTCGATCGGCCGTGGTGTTTGAGAGCTCTAGTCCAGAGGATTTTTGCAGATCACATTAAGCAAAGCCTGCCGCCGCTCTTCAGTGACTATCTTGAGCGCGCGCGTGAGCGCGCCGGGTAGCTCTTCCGGTTCTTCCACGCGCTCGGCATGGGCGCCACACGCCTGCGCGGTCAACTCGAACAGCGGTGATGGGCTCAAGTCCGTGCCAGGAAAGTTGCGCGTCTTCTGCGCCACGCCGTCCGGGTAGAGCCCGCGGGCGGCATTGAGGCTCGCGTTCCAAGCCTGGTTGTTGTACACGATTGTGAGAAACGGAATGCCATACTTTTGAGCCGTGAAATGGCATGCTGTGGGCGCACCGAACATGTACGATCCATCGCCTTCAGCGGCAATGACAGTGGCATCCGGTGCTCCTAACTTCATACCGATCGCCGCGCCCAAGCCCCAACCGAGATGGCCGGCCAAAGGCGTGCCGAATAAAGAGCCCGGCCTCGTCAAATGAATCACTTCGGCTAGCCTAGAGGTGACGGTTTCGTTCACGATGATGGTCTTCTCATCTGTGACCTCACCGATACATTTCGACACCCACAGCGGGCTCATCGGCTTTTGTCTCTTGACCGCGTCGATTGCTGCGTCGACTTGCCGCCACATCTCGCGATGCTCGACCTCGACCCTTCTGCGCCGTTCGTCGAGTTTGCTTTGCGCAACCGCACCCTCATGCAATTTAGCTTTGACCAACGAGATCAATACCGGCAGAGAAATCTCCGAACAGCCGGTCACGGGCAGATCGGCGGGAAAACCCCAGCCCGGAATTGCGGTAAACAGCGGATCGCGCTCGAGATGAATGATCTTCACATCGGTTCTGAGAAAGTTGCGGCTTGGCGGCTCCCACGGCACGTCGGTATCGATGAAGAAGAGGACGTCGGCATTGGGGCAGTGCTGCGTCGCTTGCGCACCGACATAGAGCGGATGATCCGTTGGGAAATTTACATAGTTCAGCTGCTGCACAACGGGGATGGAAAGCAGTTCCGCCAGCTCCACAAGTTGCGGCACGGCTTCGGGATTACGTCCGAGATACTTGGTGACGATCAGCGGGCTTTCCGCCGCCACGAGAATCTCGGCGGCCTTTTGTAATGCCGCGTAATCGGCTTGCATTTTGGTTGCTGGCGTCAGGGAGTCCGGCGTTAGCTGGGTCGACTGCAGCTCTTCGCACAGCCACTCGCGCGGTAGCGTCAAGTACACCGGGCCGCGCGGCTCGCTCATGGCGATCTTAAAAGCGCGTGTCACCACCGCGGCAAGATTTTGATTGGTTCTCACCTCGTAATCCCATTTGACGAACTCCCGCACGACATTACCCTGATCGCGCGATTCCTGCCGCCAATGAATGTTCTGGCTTTTGCCGCCCCGCAGTTCTCCCTCGGTGATCGGCGTTCGGCCAGCCACCAGGAGCACCGGCACGTTTGCCGACTGCGCGTTGATAATGCCGCCCAGCGCATTGGCCGTGCCCGGCAGCGTGTGCACCAGGACCATCTGCGGCTTTCGCGTGACGTTGTAGTATCCATGTGCCATGGAAACCGCCGCCAGCTCGTGCGGCACGACAATCGGCTGTATATCGTTCGGGTCCTCTTTAGCGGTCTTGGCCAAGGCTTCGATGATAGGGCCGTGATCCGTCCCGGTATTGGCAAACATGTATTTGACGGATCCCAAGTTGCGTACCTGCGCCAGGAAAGCTTCGGCACCGGACGCAACAGGAATCGACCTTGCGGTTTTGGCTATCATGGACATCCCCTTCCGGTTTTCTCTTCCCCTTCTTCATCGGCAAACACCCGGAGATTACACGGGCGCTGTCGGAAACGTCAAGGCAGGAAATTGCAACCAGAGATTCATGGCTGAAATCGGTACCTCCAGCGCCATTTCCGAACAAAGTCGAAAAGCGTCTTCCTTGCGCGGCATTAAGTAAAGGTCATTCGGGAAATGATCTTGACAATCTCTCCATAAATGAAACCATGAAAATTGATCCGTATCGGCGGATTTCATTTTTAAAGTAGCGAGCAGGAGGAACTCACAATGGAAACGTGGAGAGCGGAAGACATCGGAAACACCGCCGGCAAAGTTTGGACTTTTCTGCGCAAGAGCGGCGAGTCCAGTCTCACCGCCATTGAACGCGGCGTCGGCGCTCCCAAGCCGCTGGTGTGTATGGCTATCGGTTGGCTTGCCCGGGAGGGGAAAATTGCGTTGCGCCAGGATAAACGCACGCTGCAACTTTCTCTCACCGATAGCGAACACAGTGAAAATTCTCGGGTATGAACCAACGAAAACAACCGCACGCGCTCATGGATGCATGAGAGTTCCCTAAGTATTGCGCCAACTGAGCTAAGGCCCGGGCAGCTCAGGTCGCGCTGACTTCACTTGCCGCGACGCGAACAGATGGAGGAGATTTCCGACGATGCCAAAGCGAATTGATAATGCGATGCGCGTCATCGTTATCGCCGCAGCGCTTTTAACCGCCTCGAGTCCTGTAAACGCGCATCACGGATGGAGCGGCTATGATTCAAGCCGGGTGTTGGAGCTAAAAGGCAAGATCGTCGAGTCCGGTTACGAACACCCGCATGGCTTTGTCCGGCTGGAAACCGAAGACAAGACATGGCTCGTTGTCCTGGCCCCGCCATCCAGAATGGAGCGCAGGAATCTGCCGCGCAAGCTCTTGTCTCCCGGCACAGAAGCAACGGTGATCGGCTATCCGAAGCGCACGGATTTTCAAGAGATGCGCGCGGAACGCATCCGTATTGATGGCCGCAGTGTCGAACTCAGATGAGCCTGAAGGCGGCTTTCCACCCGGCCTAGAAGCACCGACGCGACATTCATGCACCCACCGGATGGCCCCGCCTGGCTCGTGTGGCTTGAATCGACTGCTCTGGCAGCGGCGATGCGGCAGTGGCTGTGGTTGTATCCCGCCGTCGAGATCGTTCACATTCTGGGTTTGGCCGTGCTTGTGGGAGCGGCCGTCTTGTTCGACCTGAGGCTGCTGGGCTTTTCACGTTCCGTTTCCGTTCGCGCCCTGGCGGGACATCTGCTTCCCTGGGCCCGAATGAGCTTGCTGGTTATCGTTCCATCGGGGCTCCTGATGTTCATGGCCCATGCCACGGAGATGGCCGATAACCCGGCCTTCCGCGTGAAGCTCTTGCTGCTGGCAGCCGCCGGCATCAATGCGACAGTATTTCACACGCGGACATTGGGAACGGTAAGCCGCTGGGATGCGGGCGTTCCCTCGCCGGCGGCGGCTAAAATCGCCGCCGTCTTGTCGCTCGGACTCTGGGCAGGCGTAATTGCGTGCGGCCGGCTCCTGGCTTATCTCTGACGTGCGGCTTATTGGACCGCCGGAAATTCACCTGTCAGATCTCGGTTTCGGCTTTTTACGATGCGTGAGGGCAAAATGCCAATTGCTCAAGCTCGCGATAGCTCAATAGGTTCGTCTCCAGTTGTAATCGGTTTAATCCAGCGGAAATAACAGCCTGAAGACGCTTCCTTTTCCCGGCGTGCTGGTGTAGGTCACATTGCCGCCATGGGCAGTCATGATTTTCTTCACGATAGACAGACCCAGCCCGGTACCCTGGGCCTTGGTGGTCGTAAAGGCCTCGAATACATCGAGGTCTTCGGCAACTCCAATCCCGGTATCGGCAATATCGATCCACGCTTGCCGAGCATCTTGCCCATTGGAAATGCTAAGAGTGCCCCCTGCAGGCATGGCTTCGACGGCGTTTTTAAAAATATTAAGAAACACCTGTTTGAGTTTTTTCGGATCGGCGCTCAGCCAAAGCGCGCCGGCAAGGAAATCTTGCGCGATCGTGATTCCAAGCTGGCGGCACTCGGGAGCCTCGGTTGACAACATTTCGAGAACAAGCGCCTTCATATCGACAGGTTCGCGCCGGATATCCTCCGGCCGCGCGTAGGACCGGAAATCGTTCAAGAGGCTGCCGAGCCGGTTGATTTCACCTATGGCGTCGTGCAACAGGGAGCGCGATTGCTCGGATTGCATCGGCTGCTGCGTAAGGACTTGCAAGATTGCCGATATGCCGTTGAGCGGATTGGCGATTTCATGGGCGAAGATCGCCGCGGTGTGCTTCAGGGCCGCCATCCGGCCGATCTCTTTCAGCCCTTCTTCATAGCTTTTTCTCTCACTGACATCGTTGACCAACACCAGGCGCGCCGGTTTGCCGTTGAAAGTGACGCCGTAGTTGAATACTTCGCCTTCGATCGACGTTCCATCCTTTTTTTTGTGCGTCCAGACGCCGGCTCGCTTCAATCCGGCAGGCATAATCTTCAGGCTGTTTTCCAACCGCGCGAACTCCTCCGGCGGTCGGATGTCTTTGAGGGTCATCGCTAGAAACTCCGCGCGCGTATACCCATAGTGACGGATCGCCGCCTGATTGACTTCGAGGAAGGCGAGCGTCTCGATATCGAAGACCCAGCCCGGCAGCGGGTTACGCTCGAACAGGAGCTGATACTGCTCTTTGGCGGCGCATAGCTCCTGCTCGTGTGCCGTCACCTCAGTGATGTCAGTGATGGTTCCGATATAACCGGGTCTGTCCAGATCGGTGCCGTCATGCCGGACCGCCTGGCCAAGTACCCAGGTGACCGTTCCATCCGGTTTTTGAAAACGATACTTGGCCTGAAACGGAGTATTCTCCTTGGCCGCGCGGTACCATTCATCGTGAACGCGGGCGCGATCTTCCGGATGAAGGGCGACAATCCAGCCGCGTTCGTACGCCTGCTCGGGCGCCAATCCAGTGATCTCGCACCATCGGCTATTGACATAAATGCAATGGCCGTCCGGACCGGTTTGAAATATTCCCACGGGAGAGATTCTGGCCAGGAGCGAAAAAAGCTCTTGATCGGATAGCAAACCAGGACCCGCAGGTGCAGACATGAAGCCGCCCTTTTTAGTTCAGGATCTTTCGAAGCTTCTCGGCGTCGATGATAATACGCCGGCCGTCCCTGAAAATCACCTTATCGTGATCGAATTTATTCAAATACTCCGTCACCTGCTGGCGCGAGGCGCCGACAATGTTTGCCAGCACTTCGTGGCTGAGATTTAACGCGATCGAAATTCCACGCGCGTGCGGCGTGCCGAATCGATCGGCCAGGTTCAAAAGCTCTAGGGCAAGGCGCCGGCGCAAGTCGAGTCCGATGCCTTTGATACAGTGGACGTAGGAATAGTTTCCTGGGTCGATTGCGGCGGAGTACCAGCGCAGGAACGGCTCGTAAGAAGCGCTCAGCAGTATTTCGACAAATGACCGCGGCCTGATAAGTCCGACGGTGCAGTCTTCGAAAGCTTCACAGCGAAACGGATGGCGCGCCTGAGACGTCAGCGAATCCAAACCAAAGAACTCCCCCGGTGCCAGAAGTCTGACAATGGTCTCCCTTTTCTGGTTATTGATATAGGAGATACTGGCGATTCCGGACAGCAGCAGATAGAGAAACTTAGCGCCCTCCTCTTGATCGAAAATAATTTCAGCTTTCTCGAACGCTTTGACCGTACAATGGGCAGCCAATTTCTCCAATTGCCCAGGCAAAAATCCGCCGAGGTTGCCCAGCTGCTGTAAAGCATTCGCGTCGACATGATGCGTGATTGCCATGGCTCTTTTTTCTTCCTCTGACTTTTGCGTACATACCGGTTCTCAGATCATCTGGCACGCGATAGATCGTGCCGGAAAAAGACGCGCGCGAGCTGAGAACCGATCGAGAATGGTCGCCAAGCTTCGATCGCCTGAAAAGACTGCCGCCCATTTAATAATATAGATGGCGATGGAGTTCTGTCAGATAGCCGACATTGAAGGAGGATTTGAGATTTCTATGGGAACTCCTGTCAATATTTACTCTCTATAATTCCAAAGGACACCCGCGATCGACCGGAGTTACAGGCAGCGTAGGCACCGGAACCGCTTGGCGTGCTAAAATTTCACCGTGCCCGCATAGCCGGTCATCTCAACATAGCCGGATCCCGCAACCGGCTTGCTCCGCATCGTTCCTTTAACCTGGACCGCGCCCTCCCAGTAGGTAACCCGGGTGCTTCTGTTGGTAATCAACTCCTGCTCGGGAAACGGTGGAACCAGTTCCAACTCGATCTGCTC
Source organism: uncultured Syntrophobacteraceae bacterium (assembly GCA_964482425.1). Lineage (GTDB taxonomy): Bacteria > Desulfobacterota > Binatia > UBA9968 > UBA9968 > WHTF01. Next base: position 24,080 of record CAYZXN010000221.1, read on the forward strand.
TGAGGGGATCGCGACTTTCCATTGGTTTGGATAGTCGGCGCCGCTCTTTGGGCTCTTCCATCGTCGCAACACTTCGATCCGGTAATCTTTCAGAGTCAAATGCCGCGTATTCCCGTCGGCGTAAACCAGTGTGCCATGTGAATACCCGTCTATGGAGCCGTCTTTTCGGCGCATCAGATACAGCATGAGCTCCGAGCGATTGTCGAGCTGAATGCTGAACCAGTCCCAGCCGACCTGATCTTCGCCGAGCTGGTTGCTGCCGAACTCGTGGTCCATCCAGCTGAGACCGCGAACTTTTTCCCTTTTGCCCGCGACCGTCAGCTCTCCCTCGGTGTGCATCCGCGTCAACGAATAGTAATAGGAAGCACGGCCTTCACCCTCGCCTTTCTGACTGTGGCCGTTTTGCCCATGCAGCACCGGCGGTTTCAGCGACTTGAGCCGAAGGCGAAGCTGCGTACCGCGATCATTGATGATGATCGTGTGATTATCGCCATCGCCCTCGACCCTCCAGTCCTCATTCCACACCCGGTAACGGTCCGTTCTGGCACCCGCTCTGTCGTCCAGACCGCGGTTGATGCGCTCGCGAAAAATAAAGTTCCTAGCACCGATATCAGAGAGCGCGAAATGAGCCATATACAACTCGGTGAACAATGGCGGCTTGTTTTCAATACCTTTTTGCCGATCGCGCACACCGAAACGGAAGAAAGTGACCTGATAACCGAAACGCCTGCCGCTTGCCGCTTGCAGGTGGCCCGTGTAGTACCACCACTCGGTCTTGAATCCGGGATGGGAGTAGTGATCGGCGGGGAACGTGATCTGTCTGCCGGGCAGCGCCGGCTGATACGTGAAGCCGGAAACAAGCAGCAAAAGCCCTAGCCATCCGACAAGCCGAGCCGAAAACATCGACAATCGCATAATGAATTCCATGTTCACCGTTCTGCCTATGTCAGACAATCTTAATGGGCCAAGCCAAAATCCCGGCCAAGGCGTGCGCCTTGAACTGTTGAACTATTGAATCGTTGAACTGATCAAGCGACGCAGTGAAGCAGGTGGCCTTTTTTCACCGGACCGGGAGTGCTATAGGGAACCTCATGGATACAAAATACACTCGCGAATCACTCCTCACAACCGCCGATGCGCTGAAGCAAAAAATCGGCGCGGCCGATCTCTGTTTGATCGATGTGCGGCCGGCGGAGGACTTCGCCCGCGGCCATATACCCGGAGCGGTTCATTTCGATCTTTTCGGGCTGAGCCTGGTCGATACCGGTGAGGCGCCGCTCAAGGCTTTCATGCACATGATCCATCACGTGCTCGAATTGCGCGGCGTCAGCGAGACCAAAGAAGTGGTCTGCTACGAGAACAATTCCGGCATGCGCGCAGCACGGGCGCTGTGGTTTCTGGAATACTTCGGCCATCGCGACGCGCGTATGCTCGATGGCGGCATGCAGGCGTGGAAAGCCGCGGGATTTCCAGTCAGCACAGAGCCGGTTTCCCCCAAAGCCGCCAGCTTCAAGATTGAAACGCGCCGCGAAGTGCTGGCCACCGCCGATGATGTCCTGCAGTCGCTTGACAAAAAGCACGTTGCGATTCTCGATACCCGCAGCCGGGGCGAATACCTCGGCACCCAGGTGAGGGCCGCGCGCGGCGGAGCGATTCCGGGCGCCATTCACATAGAATGGACCGATAATCTGGACGCCGTCGGAAAGTTCAAGTCAGAAGCCGAACTCGAGGCGATGTACGATCAAGCCGGTATCACGCCGCACAGAGAAGTCATCTCCTACTGTCAGGGCGGATACCGTGCCGCGCACGGCTATGTGGCGCTGCGCCTGATCGGTTTTCCCAAAGTCCGCAACTACATCGGCTCCTGGAAAGAATGGGGCGACCGCAGCGACCTGCCCATAGAGCAGCCGTCGGAGCGGAAGTAATCCTCCGCGGAGTCTGGCGGACCGTCAAATCGGTCGAAAGATTTCTAGCCACGGTCTACATACGGCCGGGTCGTGATCGAAACAAGAGAGACAACGTTCAATGGAGCTGTATCATGCGTACTCTGGACTTGCTTGCCAGCGATCCTTCACATCTGCCTTTCCTGTTCGTCTTCAAAGAGTCCGGCGTCATGACGAAGTACGGCTATGAAATCGATCTTCACATCGTTGGCGGCGCCAAGGCGCCGACCATGAAGCACCGCGCCAAGCTGGCCTTAGCCGGCGAAATCGATTTTCTCAGCGGCTTGCACCATGAGACGTACCGCGAGCGCGCCAAGGGAGAAAAGCGGCTGACGTACCTGGCTCAGGCGCAAAACAACTGGGACGACCGGCTGGTGGCATCACCGGCCATCAAGCGAGTCGAAGACCTGAAAGGCAAAAAAATCGTGTGCCACTCCAAGGCTCCCTGCGTATCCGGCAACCTGCGCGCGGTTCTGCAGACCTGCGGTCTCAAAGCGGAGGAAATAGACATCGATGTGATTACCGATAGCTCCGGTAAATTCCTCGAATTTGTGGATGAAATCACCTCCGGCAAAGCCGTGGCCGCGCTGGTCGATATGCCCTTCGATCTTTACGGTGTCAAAAAGGGATTGCACGTGATCGATCTTCCCGACCGTCCGGTGATTCACAACACGACTTTGCTCGCGACCAGCGATTACATCAAGAAGAACGAAGAAACCGTTTACGCCTTTCTCAAGGGTTTCATCGAAGCTCTGCATTTCTTCAAAACTCAACCGGAGAAAGTCATGTCGATCTTGAAGAACAATTTAGCGCAGCGCTTCGGCCTGGAAGATGATGAATACTATGAGCACCTGCAACGCGAATGGGCAAAGCTGCTGTCTAAAAAACCCTATCCGCTGCCAAGCGCAATTCAAAACGTCTACGACCTTGACGTGGGTAAAGATCCGGCCATGAGACATATCGGCCCGATGGAGCCGTGGGATCTACACTATCTGCGCGCCATCGACGACAGCGGTTTTATCGATAGGCTCTACGCGACGTGAAATCAGCGATGGTCCGGCCGGCACACTTCACTGCGGCATTTCGCCGTAGACGCCGGGGTGAGCTATTTCCCAGAAATACAGAATGTGCGCATTCCCGGCAGCGTCGCGGTAGGATTCGACGATCTTTGGCGGCCAGTCGCCCATATCGAAGGTGTACGAAACGATCCGAGCACCCGGCCGGAGTTGCCTTTGCAGATGCGGCTTTAACGCCGCGTTGCCGTCCTGGGACAAATACAGCATCACCACGCTAGCCGGAGACAAGTCCGCGGTCATGAAATCCTGCTGCCGGATATCCACGAGTTGCTCTAAATTTTCGTCTTTAATTTTCTCGCGGGCGAGTTTCACCAGTCCCGGATCGACCTCGAAACCCACTCCCTTGATGCCGTACTTTTTCGCCGCGGCAAGCAGCATGCGCCCGTCGCCCGAACCGAGATCGTAAATCACGTCGTCGCTCCTGACTGCCGCCAAGGCCAGCATGCGATCCACGACTTCTTGCGGCGTCGGATCGAAAGGCGCCAGTTGCTCGGGAAGGCTCCGCGCCGGTGATCCGCCAAGTAATGGCGCGGGAGCGAAGTGCCCCGCAGGAAGCTCCGGCATGATCGATGTCGTTACCATCGGTCCCGAGCCGGCGGGAACCTGGATAATCACAGAGCTGCCGCCGTAAGGGAAATATTCGGTGAAATGCCCATAACGATATGGATAGTAGTAGATGAACGGCCGGTAGATTCGATGCGAAAGTGCCCCAGGTACGACTCTGAAACGCATAAAGGGTCGCTGGTGATAATGAAAGCGGACACCGGGCAAATGCGGAATAACAATACGCTGATCTGAAAAAGCGCGGCGCGATGTGCCGAAGTCCGGCTTTACCGTCGATGCCGTGCCGCGCTGACGCGCTGTGCCGGCGGCATGAAAACCGCCGCCCCGGCGAAATCCGTCGGCGCATGCAGGATGCGGCGCGAGCAGCAGCAGAACAGCGATGATGATCGCCAGTCGCATCATGTAGGATCTTAAAAACACTCGCAGGGCCAAGTCAACCAGAACAGTTGGCGATGGGTGATGGACTCAGACCTCAAGCAACAGATGGAAACTCCATCCTTTTGATGTCGTTCAGCAGAGGGGCTCAAGGAGATGGAACGCAACGGAGCTATGAGTATTTCTCAGCGGCCGGTCAGATGCCGATGTTACGTATGACAGGTGCCCGCCAGACGAGTAGCAAGGCGAGCACAATCACGACGATACCCATGTAACTCACGGTCATCGGCGCGCCCACATAGTGCGAGCTGATGCCGGCGACCAGCGCTCCGGCCGGCATCAAACCGCGATCCAACGCATAGATGCTCATCACGCGGCCGCGCAATTGATCCGGCACGATGACTTGCAACAGGGTGTGAGTCGTCGCCATGTACAGGATCTGGAAGACACCGATGCCAACCAACGCTAGCAAGGCCATAGGAAATGAACGGGTCCAGGAAAACACATTCAACATCACGCCCAATAAGATAAGGCTTCCCAGCAAAACGAAGCCCTGATGGCGGATGCGATTGGCCAGTGTAGCCAGAAACAAACCGGCAAAGATCGCACCTACTCCCGGCGCTGCCAGCAGCATGCCCAACCCTTCCGGACCGACACCGAGCACGTCTTTTTGGAAGACCGGCATCAACGTTTGGTAAGGAATGGCAAAAACCCTCGGCACCAGCGCCGCCGTCATCAGAGCGAAAACGATTGGATTGGACCATACGTAGACCAATCCTTCCTTGAGGTTGGCCAATGCCGATGAACGGCGCGCATCTCCGGGCGTCGGCGGCACCTCGATCCAGTACATGGCGACGAGCACGGCCGCATAGGCCAAACCTTGGACAAAGAAATTTCCTGCCGATCCGAACCACAGGATCAACAAGCCGCCCAGTGACGGACCGAGGATTTTGGTGAGATTGAACGCCGAAGAATTGAGCGCGATGGCGTTCATCAAGTCGCTTTTCGGCACCACGTTGGGAATTACACTCTGGCGCACCGGATCGACGAACGCCCAGGCACATCCGGTAATCAGTGTAAAGACAAACAGATGCCAGATCTCCAGATAGCCGGAGGCTATGATGATTCCCATGGCAACGGCGGTGGCCATCAAAACGTACTGCGTGCCGAGAATCAGGCCACGCCGGTTCATCCGGTCCGCGGCAACGCCGGCAATTGGACTGGCGATCAAAAACGGCAACACGCGCAGGCCGTTCAACGCGCCGAGCAGGATCGATGATCCCGTGAGCTCGTAGAGCAGCCATCCCAGGGTCACCTGTTGAATCCACTGGCCGCCGCTCATGAAGAGCGTACCAAACCAGAGATAACGAAAATTAACGTGGCGCAGCGACGAGAAAGTACCCAGCCGAAATCGTGGCGCGCGCGTTTGGGCGCGGGTTTCCTGATGCAGAGTTGTTGGTTCTTCCAAGCTGATGGGTCCTTCGGCTGCGCACTAAGGCGCAACGAGCCGGATTCGATGAGCTTCTAACAGCTCAACCATCTCGGTATTCGATACATGGAGAGGAATTCTGGGTGCGGGGCAATGCGAGAATACCGGCCGCTGACGTTCAATCCACTCGGCTTACGAACATAGCATCATCTACACGAATAAATCCAGGCGGCTTGCCCTGTCTCGAACGGACTTCAAGCCATTCTCCCGACGCACGCACGACCGTTACCTTCGTCCCCTTGCCAATCATCGCGAGGGCCTGAGAGCCGGCGGACGGCCCCTGACGGACAGTCGTGGCCCGAATCACTTCATAGACTCCGGGCTCGGCAGCTCGGCGAGCGGCCGGCGTCGCAGGGCGCGGCGCCGGCGCAGGGCGCTCCGCAGCGCGCGCGGTGGATGGCGCGCGGTTCGGTGCCTGGCGCGCCGCTTCGCGGGTGACGCTGGCCAACCGCTCCTGTGCCTTTGATACTTCGCTCCGGCTTTCCTGAAGTTTGGTCGTGAGCGCTGCTATCTGCACCTTATTCGCTTCGAGTTCCTGGCGAGCCTGCTTGAGCTGCGCTTCAAGCGCCTTTATGTTTCGCTCTCGGTCCTGCAATTTCCTGAGATTCGCCATTTCCTCTTGCTGGCTTTCGCTTCGTTGTTGATGACTACCGATGAGATACACGCCGAGAGCGAAGACGATGAAACCGGCTGCCAGTATTGCCTTCGATCGCAATGTTAGCGGGCTCGCGGCACGCGGGCTGCGCTCTCCGGGTTCGGCGCTTTCCTCGCGACCGGGCCACTGCGGCGCTGCCGCCGCCTTGAAATCGGCTTTGCAGTAAGGACAGCTAGGGGCGTCCTCCTGAATGCTGTTGGCGCAATGAGGGCAAAGGCGCACCTGATCCCGACTGGTGCTCACCAGCGCCTTGCCGTCGGTGTCGCAGAAACCGACCTCATCGCCGTATTGCGCGGAGCAACTAGGGCACTGTTTCATGGAAGCATTGTGAAATGATTGGCCCCCAGCGTCAAGAGAGTTGATGCGCGTCAGCCGACCGTTGGTCGAGATTCTTCACAGTTATCGGATCGATAAAAAGATATCATTGGATGCACAGATCATCAGATCCTATATTAGACGCGCGGAGCGGTTTAATGCTAATCGAACTCGGTGGGCTCGCTTGGCCGCACCCGCCGCGCAACTATCGTAATTGTGAGGAGGCTAAGATCCGATGCTCTTCACAAACGGGCTCGGCAAGAGGGCGACACCCAGTCCTAACTGGCTCAGCTTCTTTTGCAGTTCCAAGCCTATGAATTCCACCTCGATCCGCATGGGCTGGCCGGCGCTCTTCGAATCTTCTTTTTATATAACTACAATACTGGCAGCCCTCCTGGTTCAAGATCCATCGGGCCTCGGCGAGATCGTCCCACGTTATCTTCTTTCTCTTTGTCAACGGATCGTCGGGTGAGGTCACAAAAACCAGATCTGTCGTTGTCAACGGCGTAAACGTGAGCTGCGGGAATCCCTCTAACTTTGGATCGACTAATACAAGCACGTTAGCGATCTTTCCCGCATTCTCAAGGCGGCCAAGGAAGAGATCGCCGATCTGCGGGATCTTCGCGGCGGGCATCTTTAGCTCAGTGCCGCGCTCCGTACTCGGCGATGGATCGGTGGTTGGGGCGCTTCATCATGCGGTCAGTCCATGCTTTGAGACGGGGGAATCGATCCGGCAGGCCGACGCCCATGTCGACGAGGCGGGACAGATTCGGGGTGAAGGCGATGTCCGCGATACTGTATTCGCCAGCCAGAAAATCTTTGCCGTCCAGCTCTTCTTCGAGCCTCTCAAAGATGCTCGCCATGCTTTCAAATGCCGCGGCAATCAGCGTGTGGTCCCAATCTTCCTTGTCAACACTGCGAGTGAGTCGCGAGATGGTCTTCAGCGCGGGATAGAGATGGTTGTCGCGGAAATCCTCCAGGATACGCGCTTTGGCGCGCGCGGCGGGGTCTTGCGGAAAAACGGGTACCTGAGGATATTTCTCCTCAAGGAATTCGTTGATGATGGTCGACTCGTAAATGACCACACCGTCATCGTCCATGGCGGGCACAAGCCCATATGGATTGATACGAAGATACTCGGGGGCGGTTTGCTCTTTTTTTCGTAAATCGATAATCACGCTTTCGTAGCTCAGGCCCTTTTCGGCGAGGACGAGTCTCACCTTCTGGCAATTGCTCGATGGCGGATATTCGTAAAGTCTGATCATGGCTGCGCTCGAGTAAATGACTAAGGTTTGACGATTAGGGATGGCTCCTCGGTCTGTTTTGTTTTTTGCTGAGACAAATAAAATGCGAAACTCTTCTGCACCAGTCCGGTGAGAAACGAAATATCCAGCGGTCCGGGATCGCCGCTGCCGGTTTGCACAGCCACGGCCGCCGATAGCTTGGCCGATTCCTCGCGGCCCGTTTCAAGCAGATAGAGCGCCATGTCCTCCATGCGCCGCTGCAGCACGCGACCGAGTTCGCCGGCGCAAAGCGCCTTGACAGCGTCGCGCACGATGCCGGCAAATCGCTCCTCCTTTTGAACCGCATTCAAAACCAACCGGCTGCTCTTGGCGTCTTCGAGCTGTGAAAGATAGGGCGAGACCCAATCCTCCTCGAGAACCCAATAGCGGAACTCAGGCTCCTCCAACAAGCGGCGCGACTGCTCCCGCCAGTCGCCATCCCTTGCGCTATCCACATTGATTCGGCGGTAAACTGGATGATCCTGCGGCTTGGGTTTGCCTACGCCGATGACCGCCCGCAGTTCATGAAAATTTTCCAGCCCGCTTCGCCCCTGGGCTTTGGCCGTTTCATAGGCAGCATATATCGTTTCATCGGCATAATCCCAAGAGACCGGAACCATGCTGATGCCGTGTTTTTCTTTGATTTCGCGGAACATGTTGCGCAACTCTTTGCGGCGAATCCGAGCTCCGCCGATGCGCAACAATCCTTCCCGATCACTGACCATAGCTTGTATGGTCTGCAATCCCTGACCGGCCTGCGGCTTGACGATCCATAGAAGCCGACCGCCGGCACCGTCGACAGCGGACATATAGGCTTCGACGCTGGCGGAAGTCCATGAACCCAAAGCTGCCGTGGAAGCAGCCGCAGGTTGCGAGTCTGGAACATGTAAACCTTTTTGACCGAGCTTAAATAGCGAACGGCGAATCTCCTTTTTAAGTGCCTTGTCGCGCGTTTCGCTTTCCAGCTGCACAAGCACGTCGACCGCGGCTTGGTCGGCAATTTTCCCCAGCATCCAAACTACCGCGAGATTTATCTGCGGTTCTCTTCCAAACTGCTGCTGCAGATATGGTACAAGCGACGGCGCCGCTTGATCGACGGCAACGCCGGCTTGGCGCAGCGTTTCGAGCCCCTTCTTGATCTCCTGTTCTTGTAATTTGGCTTTGGCCACTCGCGTATCTCTTTTTCGTCGTGCCAGGTAAATTGCGATTTACTTAGCCGACATCAGATCGGCAACTTTACCCTGCCGCCCGGCGAAAGCAAAGTTCGGCCAGGTCTCCACTTGCGTATCGCGATAATTTTCGCGATACCATCCGGCGATTTCACCCGCGGTGGCAAACCATACCTTTCTATGGCTCTTGGCATAGCGAATAAACTCACGCAACAAAAGCGCGCGGAAAGGCCGGCCGCCGACAAACGGGTGATTTCCCCACATCATGAATTTAGGATCGGTGGCGCCTTCTTCGTAGAGACAATCGAAGCAGTCCTTCCACATCTGCAAAAGATCCCTCGGGGTTCTGCCGGCGCGCTGGTAGCTCGAGTAATCGTTGAGATCCTGAAAGTACGAAAGGACTGTTAAATCTTTGCCCTTCACTTTGAGGGTATAGGGGGTCTCTTCATGCTGAGGGTCCATCCAGTAACTATAACCGAGCTCCAGGATGATTTCCGGCGTCGATGCGCTGGGGGCAACGCCGGTCGAAAGATAGCCGACCGGCGTAGTGCCGAGGACTTTTCTTACCGCTTCGGCGGTTTTTTTCAGGTCCGCTTTCTCTTTGGCGCGCTTTTTCATGTAGCTGTAATCATGAATCCAGGTTTCGGTGCCGACCTCGTGTCCCTGCGCGGCGATCTCTTTGAAAATCTCCGGATAGTTCTGGATAGTAATACCGGTGGGGAAAAAGCTTGTGTGAACTTTCTCCTTCTCGAAGATTTCGAGCATGCGATAAATACCAACCCGCTCGCCGAACTCACGGTCCGTGATGATAGCAAGATTCTTTTTGGTCACCGCGTTCCTCGGAAAGCTGCGACGATTTTCCTGTTGCAAGGTGTTGGGACCGCCGAGGTCCTCCGGCCAGGTTTCAAACGCGACGCAAGGTGTGATGGCGATGCGCGCGCCGTTGGGCCACTTGATCGGAGATCTGTTCGGTTTCACTTTCATACTGCCTCCTCGGTGTGAAAATATCCGTTTAGTCATGCCACAGTTCCCTCGCGTTGCCAACAGGGATGGCGTCTTTCAACGGATCACATAGCTCTTAAATATGGCTTAGCCAACTCACCGGATTCACAACGTTTCCGTGTCGTGTGAAGGAAAAGCGGACTTGACTTGAGCAGGGATGACGGTTAAGTCATTGAGAACGAATCAGAGCAGGAGGCTTGAGTCATGGCAGAAGGAAAAATGATTGAATACCGCGTTGACAGCGGAGTCGCAGTGCTGGAGATCAACCGACCGCCCGCGAATGCCTACACCACCGAACTCTTGAAAGAATTGGATACGGCGATTCTCGATGCCAGGTTTGACGACAATGTCCACGCCATCGTCATCACCGGCAAACTCGAGCGATTTTTTTCCGCCGGCGCCGACATCAAGATGTTGGGCAGCGCGACTTTGTCCACCAAGAACAACTTCGCCCTTCACGGCCATGAGGTTCTCATGCGCATCGAGAACACGCCCAAGCTGGTGATCGCCGCCATCAACGGCCATGCTCAAGGCGGTGGTCTGGAAATCGCCATGGCCTGTGACATCCGCATCGCCAAAAAAGAAGGCGGGCGAATCGGACTGCCGGAAATCAATCTGGGTGTCATACCAGGCATGGGTGGCACTCAGCGTTTGCCGCGACTGGTCGGCAAAGCGCGGGCCATGGAACTTTGCGCCACCGGCAAGCTCATCTCTTTCGAAGAAGGAGTCGAGATGGGACTCATCCATTATATCTATGAAAAGGAGAAGGATGACGGCGGTGTAAAAGTCACTTTCATGGAACAAGTCATGGATTACGCGCGGCAGTTCATCGTGCCAAACAAGAGCAGCCTGGCAGTGGGTAAAGTTAAACGCGCGATCACCACCGGCCTGGAGGTATCCTTGCCCGAAGGTCTGGCGTTCGAGCGGGAACTGCTGGCGCAGACCTTCGCCAGTGAGGACGGCAACGAAGGGGTCAAAGCGTTCTTCGAAAAGAGAACCGCGCAGTTCAAAGGCAGGTAAACAAAACATTTTACGAAGCTGAAATTCTCAGATCCCTCGACAACTCGAAGTAAAGGAAGCCGAGGGGACGAGCGAAGCGTACTCACCTCATATCGCAGCGATTAACGCGGCAAGTCAGGTGAGCATTTTTGGGCGAACTGAAACTGGAGGAGAGCTAATGGCGAAAATGTTAATTGGTGGAGAGCTGGTCGACTCCGTAACCAAAGAGACCTATGAGGTTCGCAACCCCGCTACCGGCGCGGTGGTGGATTCGGTACCCAAGGGCAACGAGAAGGACGTGCAGCAGGCGATCCAGTCGGCGGAAGCTGCATTTAAAGAATGGGCCGATGTAACCGCAGAGGATCGTGGCAACGCGTTGATGAACGCGTGCGAACTGATCAAAAAAAATTCAAGCGAAATAGCCCAATTACTAACGCAAGAGCAAGGTAAAACTTTATTTGAATCCGGTTTGGAAATTCATCATCTGGTGCACGGCCTGGAGTTCTATGCCGGACTGGCCTCGAAGGTAAGGGGTTCACATGTGCCGTTGCCGCAGAAAGGCGCCTATGGCATGGTCGTCCGCCAGCCGATTGGTGTATGCGGCGGCATCGTGCCGTGGAACTTTCCGCTGACGCTGATGGGCACGAAGCTGGGTCCCGCTCTCGCCGCCGGCAACACGATCATCATCAAGCCGGCGAGCACTACGCCTCTGGCCACCGCTCGTGTCATTGAATTGATCGGCCAGGCAACCTTCGGCGAGGGCAAGGCACAGAAGACTCTGCCCAAAGGAACGGTCAACATCGTCACGGGGCCGGGCGGCAGCGTGGGGGAAGAACTTCTGCGCAACCCGCGTATTCGCCGCATCGCTTTTACCGGCTCGACACCGGTGGGACGTCGCGTCATGGAAGTGGCTGGCCGCGAAATCAAACGCGTCACTCTCGAACTCGGCGGCAGCGATCCGATGATCGTAATGGAAGATGCCAACGTCGATTTGGCCGTCAAGATGGCCGACGTAGGCCGATACTTCAACTGCGGCCAGATGTGCCTCGGCGTGAAGCGTCTCTTCCTGCAGGAATCCATCGCCGATAAATTCATGGGCGGCCTGGTCGAAATCCTGAAGAAAAAAACCGTCGGCAACGGCGCTAACAAGGAAACTCGGATGGGTCCGATCCATCTCGAGTCGCAGAGAAAAGAAGTCGAGGAGCAGGTGGAAGACGCCAAGTCCCGCGGTGCGAAGACACTGTTCGGCGGCGAGCGGCCCAAGGGCGGTGACCTCGACAAGGGCTTTTACTATATGCCCACCTTGATGAGCAACGTGCCCGATGACGCGCGCATGACTACGGAAGAAGTGTTCGGTCCCGCCCTACCCGTCTACACCTTCAAAACGCTCGACGAAGCGCTGGAAAAGGCCAACTCCTCCGAGTTCGGACTCGGTTCTTCGATTTGGACGCGCAATCTGTTGCACGCCAACAGGGCCATCGACAAATTGCAGGCTGGAAACGTCTGGGTCAATTCGCTCCACTACGGCTACGATGAACTCCCCTTCGGCGGCGTAAAATCCAGCGGCGTCGGGCGCGAACATGGGCCCGAAGCGCTCGATTACTATCTTGAGCCCAAGGGTGTTGTTGTCGTCAACGTTTGATCCTTCCTTGTGTTCCAGGAGGCCAGAAACTTTTGGCCTCCTGGAACACATCAGCTCCGCTGTTCTCGTGCTAGATCTCACAGTTCGCTCAGGCTTGATGATTTCCGTCTCTGCCGAAGGGTCCCACGCAGTGCCGGGACTAATCGAGGATATTATCCACACGTGGGCTTGTAGCAGGCAAGATCGTTGATAAAATCTCCTATAGCAACCTTACCATGACGTCGGCAAACGAAGAGGAGTACTTTGCTTGTTTGAACGTTTCGCCGGCCCAGATGGATTTTCTCTGGGCTGAGGGATGGCGTCATTTCGGCATATATTTTTTCCGATACCAGACTTCGTTCCATGCCGATCAAAAGTTCTCGGTCATTCCTTTGCGGATCGATCTCGCGCGGTTTACCTTGAGCCGTAGTCAAAAACGCGTGTTGGCAAAAAACCGGGACGCGGAAATTGTGATTCGGCCGGCCTCGGTCGATGACGAGCGAAAGATTCTCTTCGAAAAACATCGAGTGCGTTTTCAGGAGAATATCCCCACATCGCTTGACGATGTGCTGTCATCCTCACCCGCTTCCATGCCTTGTCCCGCTCGCGAGCTGTGTGTCTACCTGGGCGGGCGGCTTGTCGGCGTCACCTATTTAGACATCGGGAGAAACGCCATCTCCGCTGTCTACGCTATTTTCGATCCGATCCAGGCGAGAAGGAGCTTGGGCATTCTGATGATTTTGCATTCGCTGAAATTATCGCGGTCGCGCGGTTGCCGCTACTACTATCCGGGATACGCCTATCGAGAACCGTTTACTTACGACTACAAGAAAAGATTCCATGGCGTTGAGTACCTCGACTGGAATTCAGGCTGGCGGCCGTACGAGCCCGACAACAGTGTTCATGCTTCCGTCTCGAATTTCTAAAAGTCTTTGCCGATCAGCAAACCGCTGCAGAGATCCGGAATCCGTTGCGATATGGTTCATAGCCCTGTCGATCGTTCGCCACTCCACCCGCAGCCGCTTCAGCATCAGGTTGACAACTTGTCTCCGGTTCGATTAGCTTAGGCCATCTTGACCGGTAAAGGAGCCTGCTATGTTTGCACAGATGAAACACATGGCCATCGTTAGTAGCAACTGTAATGAGGAAGGCGATTTCTACCGTGACATCTTCGGGCTCAAACGCTCCGGTCTCGCGCGTGCAGGGGGCGCGGTGGTTGTGCGCGACGGTTATGTTGGACTGAACCTCAACCCGCGCGCCCCGGGGCGCCAGGCCGGATTTGATCACTTTGGCTTCGAAGTCGAGGACGTCGAAAAAGTCTTCTCCCGATTAGAAGAGAATTATCCGAAGATTAAAGTTCTGAAGCGTCCGGGCAATCGTCCCTTCGCCGGCATCAGTCTGCATGACCCTGCAGGCAATGTTTTCGATCTCTCTCAGAAGGGGATGGAAAATCGCCGCGATCTTTACACCGAAGGTGACCAGGAACAACCCCGGCGTGTGAGCCATATCGCCTTGCGCGTTCTAGAGCCGGATATGATCGCCGAATTCTACCGCAACGTTTTTGAGCTAACCGAATTGGAAAAGCCTTCCGGCGATCCCAACCACTACCTCTCCGATGGCCGGGTAACGCTAGCCATCCTCCCCTGGCAGATCACCGATTACGAGGGCTCCGGCATAGAGCGGCCAGCGCTGGATCATATAGGATTCAAAGTCGAAAGCATGTCAGCCTTCAAAGCCGATCTGGAGAAGTACACCGCCGCCCATTCGACCGTCACCGATGACCGCCCGGAGAAAAATCCCGAGCGAGAAGTCAGACGAAAATTATTCGCCAAGTGCTGCTTCGGACAGTTTCAAATGTCCGATCCCGATGGCGTTTTGATCGATGTTTCCGAGAAGTAGCTTTCAATCCTACATGCTTTGAGCGGTCATGATGGAGTTGCCCTGCGGCGGCTCCATCGACCCGCACCCAAACCGACCGCTATCGCGCCAAGGAACAATCCCAGCGCCGGCACCATCGCCGATAATGGCGGCTCGCCTCCGGACACGGCCACAACCTGTTCAGCTCGAACCCGTTGACCGTCCGGCAGTTCAGCGGTTGCCACGACGCGATGCTCGGCACCGTCCGCAAATTGAAACTTCATGGAGTACTCCCCCTCGACGAACATCCGCTCGATGGCGAACACCGCTTTTCTCTTTTCGACGTGAATTATCATAATCGATAAGAGCGCGCCACGTTTTGCGCGTGCCCTACCCCCCAGCATTGTCCAGCGAACCCCGGCCGGTTTTCCAACCGCCGGCACATCGACTTCCAAACGCCCAACGGTCGTATCATCAGCCGCAATCTCGGCGCCAATCGATTCGGTCGTTACTAACGAGATCGCAACGGCGAGCAAAAGAGCTCCATGAGCCTTGCGCGGCGCTCGTGTAAAAATCCTGCCAGCGACAAAGCCCAAAACCAACAACCCGGCCGTGAAACTAGTCAGAACCAGCCATTTGTCCCTGTGTTCACGAATCCGGAGACCGAAGGTTTTACTCGTTTTTGTTCCATCCAGCGTCAGCACGTCAACAAACAATTGATACTCGCCTCTGATAGGGAACAGATATTTCCATTCCGCTTTTCCCGCCTTAAGCGGTATGCGCATATCGAGGAGTCGGGTCCCTTCGATCAGCGGAAAATCAGTCGAAAATAGGCGGGCCGGCGGCGCGTCGAGACGAACTTCTAGCCAGGCTACGGCGAGCGGCTTACCGTTGGCTTCCGTGACCAGAAGTGAAAGCGTCGCCGGTTCCGAAAACGGCCGCAACTGTGCCGTAAGCGGCGACGCTTTGAAATATATGTTGAGATTTTCGGCCGATACTGTGGGAATGAGGATCAGGCAAACGAGAAAAAACCCGGGTGCGCAGAAATAATTTAGTGACAAGGAACTACGGCTAACGCATGACGGAAGTTGTGCATCGTGTCGTGGACCGTCGGATAATGTGCGGCAAGGGCCAGCCAAAGAATGGTGCCCGACAACAACATCAACATGCTTGATTTGAAAAAGAACGAAAGCGGCTCCGGCAGCGCCAACCCCAACTTTACAGCAGTTACTTTTTCCATCTTTGACTCTCTCCCGTTAAAGCTGACGGTATTCTCATACTATCGGCTCGACGCTGTCAAGCACTGGCTTGTAAGGAAATAATGCACCATATAAGATCCGCAGAAACTCACGTCGCCGAAAATCGGTGGCAGGGATCCGGAGCATGCATGCATTTTGGCGTATTTGACCATCTGGACCGCAACGACTTACCTTTAAGCCAGTATTACGAGGAACGCCTCCAATTAGTCGAGGCATATGATCGAGCAGGATTTTACTCCTACCATCTCGCCGAGCATCATTCGACGCCACTCGGAATGGCCCCATCACCGAGTGTTTTCCTCTCGGCTGTCGCGCAACGCACCAGGCGCCTTCGATTCGGCCCTCTTGTATATGCGTTGCCGCTCTATCACCCGATTCGTTTGATCGAAGAGATCTGCATGCTCGATCAGATGAGCGGCGGCCGACTCGACATCGGTTTCGGACGAGGAGCTTCGCAAATAGAGGCAGCTATGTACGGCAACGATCCAGCCAAGGCCGAGCTCATGTACGTGGAAGGACTCGACCTCATCATGCGCGGGCTAATGCACAAGACGCTGAGTTTTCGCGGCGAATTCTATTCCTTTAACGAAGTGCCCATGGAGCTTGAACCTCTGCAAAAACCTCACCCGCCGGTCTGGTACGGTGTTCACTCACCGGCCAGCGCCGAGCGCGCGGCGCGTCAGGGACTTCATATCGTCAGTCTCGATCCCGCCGATAAAACCCGCACCTTTACCGATCGGTATCGCGCCGTCCGGTGCGCTACAGCAAACAAAAATGAGGCCGAGCCGATGCTTGGCCTCGGCCGTTTCATTGTCGTCGCCGATAGCGATAGCGAGGCTGTCAAGATCGCCCGCCGAGCGTATCCGCGATGGCACCGCAGCTTTAACTATCTCTTCCATCTGCGCGGCGGCAAAGGTCCCGTCCATCAGAGACCGCCCGATCTGGAGACCCTGGTCAATATCGGCCAGGGCATTGCAGGCAGTCCAGAAACCGTCTCTGGATTTTTAAACACCCAGATAACGGAATCCGGCGCCAATTATCTGGTCGGTCAATTTGCTTTCGGCGATCTCTCTCTCGCCGAGACACTCCGCTCATTGGAGCTGTTCACCCAACGAGTTATGCCTGCATTGCGCGGCATTCAATGAGACACGAGCATCATCGCACCGCCGCTGACAGAACACCGGCAATCACCGCGCAAGAATGTTTATACTCCGATATTCGAAATCATAAGCCCGTAATTCTGAATGGTTACTTCAAGTTTTTCTCGAAGAACTGGGTTGTGCGCTGCCAGGCGAGATCGGCTGCCTCCTTATTGTAGTTTTGGCCTTTCTCATTGCCGAAGGCATGACCGGCATCGTACCAATATGATTCGAATGGAACTTTAGCTTCCTTCAACTTGCCTTCCAGCGCGCGCGCCGCTTCGGGTTTAAAAGACGCATCTTTTTCAGCCATGTGAAGCTGCAAAGAGATTTTGATCTTGGTGACGTCCGCGGCTCCTTCCGGAGGAAAGCCATACCATGAAGAGGCTGCGTCGGCTTCGTCGACGAAGACAGCCGCTAAAACCGTCAACGCGCCGCCCATGCAAAAACCGACGACGCCTAGCTTTTTGCTCGATTGCTTCAGGTATTGGGCTGCGCCCCGAATGTCTTGGCCGGCTGCGTCGGCGAAGTTGAGGTTCGTCATCATATGCTGCGCTTCGGCGGCATCCAGAGTCACTTTACCTTTGTACAGGTCGGGAACGAGAGCACGATAACCTAACGCCGCCCATCGATCGGCGACGCCTTTAATCTGATCGTTAAGCCCCCACCACTCCTGAATAACAACCATACCCGGCGCGGTATCGCTGCCCGCCGGAGCGGCAAGGTAGCCGTTGCATTCGCTGCCGTCGGGCCGCTTGAACGTAATCGTTTGTCCCATGAGTGCCTCCTCAGTTCGAATTCTTTTTGGTTACCTATCAGAGCAAATGCCGAAGTCAATGCGCGCTCTATTATCTATGCCCTGCGATCGTGCTATTTTGAAAAAATGAAAGCGCCGACTGTCGGGGAGCCGATGCTAAAAATATTTTTGGCTGGACTTTTCCTGGCTTCTTGTTCAGGCATCCCAGCCGTATCAACGGCGCAGGATGCCGTTTATGACATTCAGCAAGAACAAACGGAGAGCCGCCAGCAGCAACGTTTCGATCAGTTGCGGCGTGAGGAACAAATCCAACGGCTGCAGCGGGAGCAGAAAGACAGCCAGCAACAGCAGCAGCTTGATCAAATTCAGCGTCAAGTCCCCACAGAGTCCCAGCACAAGCAACAAGGGCATGACATCCAGCGGCAACTGGAGCAAAACCGGCTCGATCAGCAACTCAATCGGCTGCAGACCGAAGCGCAGATAGAGCGAATCCAACGCGAGCGCGATCAACTACGGCGGCAGCAAGGTATCGATCAACTCCAACGACAACAACAAATCGACAATCTCCGAGATCAGATACGCAGGAATCAAGTCCAGCAGGACCTGGACCGACTACGACAGCAACAATTCGAACGGTAGAATGTCCTTCATGGCTTAACTGCTTCGATAGCTCAACCCCTTATCGCCACTTTCCGGTAGCGCAGCATATGTCAGTCGATCCGAGACGGACGCACCTCTGTATAATCACAGCATTTCGATATGAAGACTTGTACACGCCGGCCAGTTGACGGGACGAAAACCCTGTGATAGCCGCAAGACGAAACTTCAACAGGCTTGACGCAATCGGCCAGAGGAGGATGTTATGCCGGTGGTACAGATCTACATGTATAGCGGAAAGAGGAAAAAACAAAAAAACGAGCTGGTAAAAAGAATCTCCGCTGATTTTGAAGAAGTAACCGGCATCAAGTTGGAGTCTCTCAATATTCTGTTTCATGAGATTGAGAAACAGAACTGGGGTAGTCGCGGTAATCTGGCGTCGGAACGCCGCTAAAGTAAGATACTCCTCTACCCGCTGACGCGATTCGCTTGAGCGTCCGTCCCATCGAATACCTTTATAGAAATTAGGAGGCGTGCATGGAAAAGATCGGTTTTGTCGGCACGGGAGCGATGGGCAGCGCATTGCTGTCGCGCCTGAAGATCGCCGGGGTGCCCTCGACGGCATTCGACATCACGCCAAAGGCGCTCGAGGAAGCCCAGGCATTAGGCGCCCAGCCCATGATCTCCGCCAAAGCCGTGGCGGAAGCATCGACTCTCATTGACGTGGTCGTCCGCACGGACCGGGAAGTGCTCGATTGCACACTGGGCGAAAACGGCATCTTCGAGGGCGCCTCGCCTGGCACTCTGGTGCTATTGCACAGCACCATTCGGCCGACGACAACCAGGAAGGTTGCTGAAGCCGCGGCGGATAAGCGTGTCTATGTCATTGACGCTTGCATGACTGCAGTTCCCTCGGTCGTGCGACAGGGAGGCCTGACCTTTCTCGTCGGGGGACAAAAAGCTTTGTTCCAGCGTGCCCAGCCGCATCTGCTCAAGATGGGCAAAGATGCCTTTTACATGGGACGGTTAGGATCCGGCAACGTTACAAAGCTGATTAAGAACCTGGTCACCGCTTCTGAAGCATTGATCGTGTATGAAGCGATGCAAATCGCCAAAGCGGCTGGTATCGATTACCGTGTATCGTTAGATTTGTTGAAGAAGACCCAATCGGAGCCGTTCCTGAATCGCTGGGAGACGAGATTTGACCTATCCGAGCCTGAGCTCAGATTTGCTTCAGGTTCAAATCTTTACGACAAAGACGTTCCGCTCGCAGCAGAAGTCGGTAGGGCCTTGGGAGCGGAAATTCCGATCACCGAAGAAATGGCCAAGCTAGGGGTTCGTTTGAGCGGCGGCAAGTGCAGTACATAGGACCCTGCAAGCTCGTTGGGTCGCGCAACAACTTCAAAGAATCAAAAAACAGTATGACAACGAAATCGAGCAGCGGATCCATGACAGCGAACCCGCGTGCAGATCAAAGCCAAACGCAAGAAGCACCGTTCAGTAGTCGATCATTGAGCCGCGCAATCGGCGGCAGAATACTGCCGCCGGTGCTCGCCTTGGCGAGCGTACTGGGCGTGTGGTGGGCGCTTTATCTGATTTTCCCACGCTTTTGCCAGGTCCGCTAAGCACATTTCATGAAGCTGTGCAGCTACTCTCGGACGGAACTTTCTTCTTTCACATGCTACAAAGCCTGCGCCGCGTCTTTGTCGGCGCCGCGGTGGCGATGATTTTTTAGCGTCGCTGTCGGCATATACATGGGAACGGTTCTGATGGGAGAACGTTTTTTCCAACCACTGGTAGTTTTGGGACTCACAATTCCGGGCTTGATGTGGGCGCTTATCTCCGTAATGCTGTTCGGTATCAATGAAATCGCGTCTCATTTTGCGGTGGCTGTCACGACCTTTCCGATGTTGGTCATCAATATCTGGGCCGGCGTAAAGGCATTGGACAAAGAATTGATCGATATGAGTCATGTCTTTCGCTTCAGCGCGTGGATGAAAAATCCCAAGTTATCATTCCCAGTACCAATATCTTTGCCGCCACACGCTAATAGCCTTGGCCTGGCGTGGAAAGTGGTCGTGGTCGTGGAAATGTTCGGCACCAGTAATGGCGTCGGTTACCAAGTCATGAAGTCCTACCAGATTTTTTAATATGGAAGGCGTAATCGCCTGGACGCTGACCTTTGTCGCCGCCATGATAGTCATCGAATACTGCCTGATCGATCTCGCAGAGCGCCGCCTCACCGCATGGCGTCCGAAGGTGGATGTTTGGAGACGCTAAGTGGCTCGCTTAGTCGTTCATAATATACAAAAGTGGTTTCGCCGTGAAGACGGCCAACCATTGAAAATATTGGATCGTCTCTCCTTCGAAGCCCGCGAGGGCTGTGTTACGGTCGTCGTCGGTCCTTCGGGGTGCGGCAAATCTACGCTGTTAAACGCCATTGTCGGGCTTGAAAGTGTCGACAGCGGTGAACTGACCTTCCTCAATGAAGACGTCCTTTTACAGCGCCAGCCGCTGATCGGTTATGTCTTTCAGAGCCCGAGATTGCTGCCATGGAAGACTGTTGGCGATAATATCCGGCTGGCTCTTCAAGGCGCTGGAGTAGATCGGCGCCACTGGCAGGAACGAGTCGAGCGATACCTCGACTTGGTAGGGCTCAAAGAATACGCCGGGTCAATATCCGCTTTAACTTTCCGGAGGGCAACGTCAGCGAATCGGACTGGCGCGGGCGCTGGCCATCGAATCTGATCTGGTGCTGATTTGTGCGAGCAACTGTGCCGCACTGTTATCTTTGTCACTCACAACCTTCCCGAAGCCTCTTACATGAGCGATTACCTGGTGACGCTCACCGAACGTCCGGCCAAAATGTCGGAGTACGTACTGAACCCGCTGCCCGTGCCGCGAACTGGACTCCAGAGGTATATCGATTTGCCGCTGAGTTGGAAGCCAAACTTACGTTCAAGGAGGAGAGCGATTTATGAAAATCAGAATACTTATAAGCATCATTGCCATGGTTTTCGTGCTGGACGCTTTTACAAAGCGTCCAAGAGAAGCCCAGTCGCTTCAGACAGTCAACATCGCAACTGCTGCCGCCGGGCAATCCGGCTACATCGCGGCCTTGATCGATGCCAAAGGGCTCGCCGCGAAACACGGCATCAAAATCAATAATTTAATGATGGACTTCACCGAGGCCGCCAATGCCGTCAGGTTGGGACGCGCAACCGCCAGCGCGATGCAACCCAGCACTGCCGTCAATCTCCTCAGGAGCGGAACCGACATACGGCTGATAACGCCGCAGATCTGGTCAGGCAACTCATGGATCGTCAAAAAAGACGCGCCGTACAAGTCACTCATGGATCTCAAGGGCAAAAAAGTAGGAAACTTTGCAAGAGTTACGGGAGCTTACTTCTTTTCAGCGGTGATCGCCAAAGAGAAAAAACTGGATATAGAGAAAAGCTTCCAGAACATTCCAGCAGAAACCGGCGCTCTCATTGCGCTATTGGAACGAGGCGAGGTGGAAGCGATTAACATGTTCGAGCCGCACACAACGAGACTGGTTCTGTCGGGAAAATACCGCGTACTGCTGGACTTCGACAGCGAGCTCGAAAAGTTGTTTGGCGCGCCACCGCTCAAGTCGACGGTGGGTATGCTTAAAGACACCGTGGAAAAGCAGCCGGCGCTAGTGAAGGGCATTCGCGGCGCTTATGTCGATGCCGTTAAGATGATTAAAGCAGGACAAGATAAAGATTTTTTTAAAGCCAAAGCGAAAGAGTTTTTCAATCTCAGCTCGCCTGAGGAAATTGCCGCCGGTATGAAAAAGAATCAGGAAAATTTTGCCGACCTTTGGGGCGATGATTTCTTCGAAACCCAGAACAAAATTCTGCAATCGGGAATATCCCTAGGACTGCTACCGAAGGTTAACAACTTGAACCAACTCTGGGTCCGATGAGAAGGACTGGTACAGTTAGTTTTGATCCCGAGGAGTTTGTGGATAGCAACAAAACTCGGGTCTCATGACTGGACTCGCAGGAGAGGCCATCGATGATCAATTGGATTGCTATTCCCTGTTCAAGGGTAAGGCGATTTGAATCGTCGCTGTTGGTTGTCCCAAGAGAAGGTACGGATTGATTGATCAGCGAGCGAAATCTGAGCCCGGCTGCCACGCCGCAAGTACATTTTGACCCAATAATCATAGAAGTACTGGATGTCCTGCGTAGCTTCTTCAGGACGTCCTTCTGCGGTTTCAAAACGAATGGTAACCCATCGCCTGTGTAGAGAGATTCCGATCAGCAGACTGTTATTCCGACCATCCAGATAGGCGCCGACAGTTCGTAGTATATGCGACAAACTATAAGGATCGGGCATGTGATCCAAGCCAGAGCGCTTTGTCTGAGCCAGATGGTCAAACTTTACAATTTCTTCAAGGTTGTAGCGGAGGTTGAGAACCTCTGAGCTCGCC
This sequence comes from uncultured Syntrophobacteraceae bacterium, assembly GCA_964482425.1. Taxonomy (GTDB): domain Bacteria; phylum Desulfobacterota; class Binatia; order UBA9968; family UBA9968; genus WHTF01. Next base: position 46,639 of record CAYZXN010000221.1, read on the forward strand.
GACCCCAAATGGCCCCTAAGAAATGCTCCGAGCTGCGTCATCCATAGGCGCGGAACGTCAGCAATGGAAGGCCTTTTACTACTGGGTTGTACAATTCCCCGGACAATATAGGTATCTGCGACCCATACCAGATCAGCGCTTGAGATCTCCCGGCGCTCCAGTAGTTGACCCACCACCCGAAGGTCTCGGGCATAGGAGGGGAGAGGCCTATCATCCGGTCTTAGAATTTCATGGGCGTCTTGATGAGACTCCACAAAATCCGACTTCAGTAAATTATTGGTGATCTTCATAGTCAAACCGCCAAAGCGTTGTCCGTCCCGCTGCTTGACCGCAGTCTCGACTTTCTTCGCTTTCGGCAGCTCGGCTGTCAGAGGTGGCGCTCGATTCGTGTAACGCCTCTGACCCTTGGCTTTCCGCCCTCCCCTTGCAGAGAGTTTGGCTTTTTCAGGCGAGTTGAATACTCCGACGGAGTCCTCCGCCGTAACCCTTGGTTGACTGCTGGAGCAATCGGGAGGCCACCGCCGGTGCTTTGGAAATACTTGATTTAACGACGTGCTTTGTTCGAGGTAAGCGGTATGGGCCTGACACTTGCCATAGGTTGTCTGACACTAGTGACAGAGAGGTCATTTAAATGGTAGGGCGTATGCGCGATTGCAGTTCGTGCTTAGAAACCAACCGGAACGGATCTGGATGGAACTGCACCGACAGTTCTGCTATAAAAGGTACGTTTTGCCCATCAGGTAGCGATCGCATTCTCTGGCAGCGCCGCGTCCCTCATTGATAGCCCAGACGACAAGACTCTGGCCGCGACGGCAGTCCCCTGCGGCAAATATCCCGGGTACATTGGTTGAAAATTGCCCGTACTCGGCTTTTGCATTGGAACGCGCATCGCGTTCAACACCCAACTGGGTGAGAACCGTCTCCTCCGGGCCAAGAAATCCCATCGCGAGCAACACAAGGTCGGCTTCGAGCGCTCTGTCGGTTCCGGATACCCGCTTGGGAATAAATGCGCCCTGATCGTTCTTGAGCCACTCGACGTCATAGACATGCAATTCTTTCACGTGGCCTTTCTTATCGCCCACAAATTTTTCGCCGGTGGTCAAGTAAACACGCGGATCGGCGCCGAACCTTTCCTTGGCCTCTTCCTGCCCATAATCTAACTTGTAAACCTTCGGCCATTCAGGCCACGGGTTATCGGGCTGCCGCGTTTCCGGAGGCCGCGGCAGAATTTCGAGCTGAGTCAAACTTTTGCATCCGTGCCGCATTGATGTACCCACGCAATCGGTGCCCGTATCGCCGCCGCCAACAACTATGACATGCCTGTCTTTGGCGGAAATATAGTTGCCGTCCCTATGGTCGGAGTCGAGCAAGCTCTTGGTGTTGGCATGGAGGAAGTCCATGGCGAAGTGAATGCCTCGGAGCTCGCGACCTGGTATCGGCAGGTCGCGCGGCTTGGTGGCACCGCAACAAAGCACAATAGCGTCAAAGTCATTTTTGAGCTGCGCCGCGGGAATATCGGCGCCGATCGCGGCCTTTGCGACGAATTTGACTCCCTCCGCAGCCATGAGATCGACTCGTCTTTGGACGACATGCTTGTCGAGTTTCATATTGGGAATGCCGTACATGAGTAACCCGCCAATGCGGTCCGCACGCTCATAGACCGTGACCCAATGGCCGGCATAATTTAATTGCGCGGCGCACGCGAGCCCCGACGGTCCTGATCCAATGACAGCAACTTTTTTGCCGGTTCGATTCTCCGGCGGCTCCGGTTTCAGCCAACCTCGGACGAAGCCGTTGTCGATGATCGCGCACTCAATGGCTTTTATGGTTATCGGCAGCTCGTTTATGCCGAGCACGCAGGACCCCTCACAAGGCGCGGGGCATACTCTGCCGGTAAATTCAGGAAAGTTATTGGTTTTGTGAAGCCGGTGCAACGCCTCCCGCCAAAGCCCGCGGTAAACGAGATCGTTCCATTCGGGAATTAAATTATTGACCGGGCAGCCCGACGCCATGCCGCTAATCAACTGCCCGGTGTGGCAGAATGGAATACCGCAGTCCATGCAGCGAGCGCTTTGCTGCTGCAACTTGGCCTCGGCAAAGTGCTCGTGAAACTCGCGCCAATCCTTTACTCTCTCCAGTGGTGACCGATCGCGCGGCAGCTCACGATCATATTCCATGAATCCGGTTGGTTTTCCCATCTTTTAGGCTCTCCCCACAAGCTGCAAGACGCTCGCCCATCTAAGCAGAATACTCGAGGCATTCTTATTCTGGCTCTCGATTTTTCGCGGCCACGCTGATGTCGACTCGGCGAAATCTCAGTTTTATTCGCAGGGTTTCAATTTCCGCTCACACGTGAAGCGTCGTTTTTGTTCGCTTCAAAGGCAGCCATCAGCGCTGCTTCACCGGCAAGCCCCATTGCCTCCGCCTTTTCAAGCTCTTCGAGAACGCGCCGGTAGTCCTTCGGCATCACCTTGACGAACTTCACGGCGGTCTCTTCCCACAAAGCCAAAAGCTGCCAAGCACGCGCGCTACGTGTGTAGACAGCGTGTCTCCTGAGCATTTCCTCAACTTCCTGCAAATCTCGATCGTTCAAACGCTCTAGGCCGACAGTTTCAGAGTTACAGCGGTTCTTGAAAACACCATCATCGTCCAGCACGTAGGCCACCCCGCCGGACATGCCGGCTGCGAAATTGCGTCCCGTGGCGCCGATAACGACAACTTTTCCACCGGTCATATACTCACAGCCGTGATCACCGACACCCTCGACCACGGCGCGGACACCGCTGTTGCGGACACCGAAACGTTCTCCGGCCATGCCACGGATGTACGCTTCGCCCCCAGTGGCGCCATAAAAAGCGACATTCCCAACGATGATGTTTTCTTCAGGCGCAAAGGTCGAACCTTCGGGAGGATACAGAATGAGCTTTCCACCGGATAAGCCTTTGCCAAAGTAATCGTTGGCGTCACCCTCGAGTTCGAGTGTCATACCAGGCGGCAAAAACGCACCGAAGCTCTGTCCGGCGGAGCCTTCGAAGTGAAAGTGAACCGTGTCCTCGGGCAATCCTTCCGGACCGAAACGGCGTGTAATCTCACTGCCCAGGATGGTTCCCACCACGCGGTTAGTATTGCGAATTCCCAACGTCGCCTTTATCTTCTCGCGGCGCTCCAGCGCCGGTACCGCCAGGTCAAGCAGCACTTGATTATCAAGCGCGTTCTCCAGTCCGTGATTCTGCGGAATCTCACAATAACGACCGACGTCCAAGCCCACCTTGGGCTGATACAGTATTGCCGCGTAATCCAAACCCTTTGCCTTCCAGTGTTCGACCGCCTGGCGAACCTCCAATCGATCCGCCCGGCCGACCATTTCATTAATAGTGCGAAACCCCAACATGGCCATCAATTCGCGCATCTCCTGCGCGATAAAGCGCATGAAATTCACCACGTGGGCCGGATCTCCGGCAAACTTTTTGCGCAGCTCAGGATTCTGCGTCGCCACTCCGACAGGACAGGTATCCAAATGGCAAACGCGCATCATAATGCAGCCTAACGTCACCAGCGCGGTGGTGGCAAAGCCGAATTCTTCGGCGCCGAGCATAGCAGCGATCACAACGTCGCGTCCTGTCTTCAATTGCCCGTCAGTCTCGACCGCAATACGGCTACGCAAGTTATTGAGCACCAATGTCTGATGGGTTTCAGCTAGCCCGAGCTCCCATGGCAAACCGGCATGTTTGATACTGGTTTGCGGTGAAGCGCCGGTGCCACCGTCATGTCCACTGATCAAGACCACGTCGGCATGACCTTTCGCCACGCCTGCGGCGATCGTACCGACGCCGATTTCGGACACCAGCTTGACGCTGATCCGCGCATGATGATTAGCATTTTTGAGATCGTGAATTAATTGCGCCAAATCCTCAATCGAATATATGTCGTGATGCGGCGGCGGTGAGATCAGACCGACTCCGGGCGTCGAATGGCGCACCTTGGCAATCCAGGGGTACACCTTCCGTCCGGGCAATTCGCCACCCTCGCCCGGCTTGGCGCCCTGAGCCATCTTAATCTGGATCTCACGGGCCTGGGTGAGATAATAACTGGTCACTCCAAATCGGCCGGAGGCGACTTGTTTGATAGCGCTATTGCGTGAATCCCCGTTGGCATCTGGAATATAACGCGCCGGGTCTTCTCCACCCTCGCCGGTGTTGCTCTTTCCGCCCAGACGGTTCATCGCAATCGCCAATGCCTCATGCGCTTCTTTACCGATGGATCCATAAGACATCGCTCCGGTCTTAAATCGTTTAACGATCTCTTCGATCGGTTCCACTTCTTCGAGGGGAACCGGATGCTCCCCCCGCTTTAATTCCATCAGACCGCGCAGTGTTGCCAGGCGCTGCGATTGGTCATCGATCAATTGGGTGTACTCTTTGAACGCCTTATAGTCGTTGGTGCGGCACGCCTTCTGCAAAAGATGGATGGTTCGCGGGTTGAAAAGATGCAATTCCCCGTCTGTGCGATATTGATATTGGCCGTAAACATCGAGGGTGTGGCCGTTCAGCGGATAGCTTGGAAATGCCTTGGCATGCTGCCGCTGCGCTTCGAGCGCAACCTCGTCGATGCCGATACCGCCGACCCGCGAAGGCGTCCAGGTGAAATATTGTTCCACCAGTTCTTGGCCCAAGCCGACCGCCTCGAAAATCTGCGCCCCGCAATACGACTTGATGGTAGAAATACCCATTTTGGCCATAACCTTGACGACGCCCTTCACCGCTGCTTTGACATATCCCTTGACCGCATCGTGGTAGGCGATGTCTTTCAACATTCCTTCATGAATCATGTCATTGAGGCATTCAAAGACCATGTAAGGATTAACGGCTTGCACGCCGTAGCCAAGGAGCAGACAGAAGTGGTGCACCTCACGCGGTTCGCCAGATTCGAGCACCAGCCCGATGCGGGTGCGGGTGCCGGAGCGAATCAGATGATGGTGCAGTCCCGCGGAGGCAAGCAATGCCGGTATGGGTGCATGAAATTGATCCATCTCCCTATCGGAAAGGATCAGGATCGTCGCACCGCCCGCGATTGCCTGGTCGGCGCAGCGATAAAGCTCTGTAAGCGCTCCTTCAAGACCGGACCTGCCTTCGGTGGGCTTAAACAAGATCGGCAGCGTGACAGTCTTGATTCCCGGCCGATTGATATGGCGCAGTTTTTCCATCTCCGAATTTTTCAGAATCGGTGCCGATAACCTCAGCTGCCTGCAACTATCTGGCTTCGGATCGACCAAATTGCCTTCTGAACCCAATGTCAACGTAGTTGATGTGATGATCTCCTCTCGGATGGGATCGATAGGCGGATTGGTCACCTGGGCAAACAATTGCTTGAAGTAGTTGTATAGAAGTTGCGGCTTGTCGGAGAGAACCGCCAGAGGCGTGTCCGTGCCCATGGATCCCACCGGCTGAATGCCGTTCTGCGCCATGGGCCCGATATTGATTCGAAGATCTTCAAAGTTGTAACCGAACGCTTGCAACTTCTGCAGCGTGGCTCGATGGTTTGCCGTCGGTTGCTTCTCGCTGACAGCCGGGAGATCGTCGAAATGAACGACGTTCTCGTTCAACCATCGCCCGTACGGTTGGCCTTTGGCAATCTGCTGTTTGATTTCTTCGTCGCTGATGATGCGGCCTTCGCTCGTGTCGATGAGAAACATCCGCCCGGGCTGAAGGCGGCGCTTTTCGAGCACTCGTTCCGCCGGCACGTCGAGCACCCCAACTTCAGACGCCATAATCACCAAATCGTCTTTGGTCACATAATATCTTGATGGACGCAGCCCGTTACGATCGAGCACCGCGCCGACCACTGTCCCGTCTGTAAACGCGATTGACGCTGGCCCATCCCACGGCTCCATGAGGCTGCTGTGGTATTCGTAAAACGCGCGTTTGGTCTGATCCATGCTGTCGTGATTCTCCCATGGTTCGGGAATCATCATCATGACGGCATGAGGCAACGACCGTCCGCTCAACGCCAGGAATTCGAGCGTGTTGTCGAATTTAGCCGAATCGCTACCATCCTCCTGGATAATTGGAAAAAGTTTTTGCAGGTCGTCGCCGAACAGCGGCGAAGCCAGCATTGCTTGGCGGGCGTACATCCAATTTTCATTGCCGCGCAGGGTATTAATTTCTCCATTGTGGATCAAATAACGATAGGGGTGGGCGCGGCCCCAACTCGGAAAAGTATTGGTGCTAAAGCGCGAATGCACCACAGCAATAGCCGATTCGAGCATCGGATCACCGAGATCGGGGTAGAATGTTGCCACCTGCCGCGGGGTTAACATGCCTTTGTAGATGATGGTGCGCTGCGAAAGGCTGGGAATATAAAAAAAATCGGCGCCCGCAAGCCCGGCATAGCGCACCGCATTCTCGGCGCGCCGACGAATGACGTAAAGCTTGCGCTCGAAAGCCATCTCGTCGGCTATTTCATCCCCCCGTCCGATAAAAATTTGCCTGACGAACGGCTCATATGATTTGGCGGTTTCGCCCAGGTAAAGATTATCCGTGGGCACCTTGCGCCATCCCAATATACGCTGACCCTCGTCGGCGACGATGCCTTCGATGATGCTTGAAAACTGCTGCCGCTGTTCACGATTGTCGGGTAAGAAAACCATGCCGACACCGTATTCGCCCGGGTCCGGCAACCGAAAACCCAAGCCCTCGCAGCTATGCTTAAGAAACTCATGCGGCACCTGTAGCAGGATACCAGCTCCGTCGCCGGTATTTTCTTCACAGCCACAGGCGCCACGATGATCCAGATTCTGCAGCACTGTGAGCGCCTGCTCGACGATTTCATGGGACTTTTCGCCTTTAATGTGTACAACAAAACCCACGCCGCAAGCATCGTGCTCGAACCTGGGATCGTAAAGTCCCTGCTTAGGAGGTAATCCGGAAAGTGTCATCGTGTCACCTTTGCTTTGCTAATGCTGGCAAAAACTAAATTCAATCGGGTAATTGTCGGACCTACAATCTCGATCGATTTTTTTGAACAAAAGGAACTTCTAAAGATAGCATCACTTTCTTTTAGTAGGATTTTGGTTTTCGGCGAATCCCTGGTCTAGGTCAAATATCTGATTTTCTTTTGCCGTTGAGAGAACAACTTGGGTTACGGTCCGGGTAACCCCTTCGATCGAGCGGATTTCGCCCAATAACCTCTCGAGTGAGCCAGTATTGGCGGACTTTACTTTCAGAATAAAGCTTTCATCGCCCGTCACATGATGGCACTCCAGAACGTCGTGATACCGCAACATGTGCAACGCAAACTGGTCAATGTCCCGCTGATTTCCAATGGATACACCGATGAAAGCTGTGATGTCTTTGCCGACTTTTTTGCCATCGATTAAGGCTTGGTAGCCCTTGATGACGCCGCTGCCTTCAAGCTTCTTCACACGCTCCATGACTGCGGGCGCGGACAACGCGACTTCTTCAGCAATATCGGCGAGCCGGGCACGACCGTTATTCTGAAGAATATAAAGTATTTTTAAATCTGTTCGATCGATCAACTTAAAAACCTAAGGTACAACCGTGAGAAAACTTAAAATTCTTATGTCAAAGCAGCAGCCACATGTCAAGTGGTGAACATCATTTCTTTAAGAGATCCGCAAACAGTGGCTCTCGACTCTCTGTCCGGTTCTATTTGCCAGCGATTCGAAGCTAGAAGAGAAAGGCAGGGCAGCTCACAATGCTCTGGAGAAGGTATCGGCTAACAGGACGGAAGAGAAAACCTTGTACTTGTACAGGCAGGCGCTTAGTTAACAACCGCAAAATTCTTAACCCGTTTGCCGATACTCAGGAGTGACGAGATCTCGACAAAGTTGTCATCGCTGCCGCGGTTTCGGGCAAGGTGTTGCCGAATTAAGTCGCAAGGACCTCAACAGCGGGACTAGAGGAATCAAACGCCTCATCAACCCAAGGGCACTGAATTGCCAATGACGGGTGCTCTGCAATTATCGTTTTCAAGAGTTCCCGAGCACGATCGTCAACCGAATCCATCCTAATCGCTTCCACCAAAGCCCACACTGCTCCAATCAGATTTTTTTGCCCCTGAAGGCTGATGCCGAGATTCCTATAAGCACTTGCGCGACGGCCATCCATTTCAATAGCCATTCGACAATAGCTCTCGGCCTCCCGATACCGGCCCAACTGATTCAGGCAGTAACTAACGTTGTTGTGCAAAACATAACCGACCTTCGCTCTTGCTGGGCTGAGACGAAGCGCGGCAGTAAAGTGATTAAGAGCGGTCTCGATATGCTGCTGATCGGTCGCAATCTGCCCTAGTGCGAGATAACAATGAGCCTTTTGTTCAGGATCCTTCGTGGTTTCCAGGAAAAGCTGAAGCAGCGCTCGGGCTGACTCAATCCTTTCAATGCCGCGATAGAAGGCTACCACGAACAGGAGCCAACGAAAGTAATCCTCTTCCGTCTTACTATTCTGAAGCCGTTCGATGAGTAATCTTTCGGTTTCCTGCTTGGGAGCCGGAAAACCCGGAGGCAAAGGCCGTTTCAACGTTGCGCTCATGAACTGCAGCGACAGCAACACCCGGACCAAGTCAAAACAGTATCAGAAATACCCAACGCGGGCGCAAACAAGCCTTTTGAGACTCCCAAGAAGAATCGGATTGCTCTGTTTGCCCATATCGGAGAAAAAAAAGGCGAACTAGCCCGTAACTTCGATGGCAAGAAGATCCGACGCGAAAAAGCATCACGCAGCTCTGAAACTTAAGCACCTTGCACGGCGTAAGCGAGAATCAAAGCCGCTTGGGGATGACAACAGAACCTGCCTCAAAATAGGAGTCTGAAGGGAAGAATCGGTAGACGCGGCTTACCGCTTAAAGAACTGCTGGAAGGCCGAAATTGCAGGATCAGTAACAAGCGGCTCTCATCGAAGGGACATACCATTATAGAGAGATCTCCATTTCTGTTTTAAGGTTTATGGTTCGCGGTGAGATTATGCAATCTCGGGAACCCATCTTCAAACCATCAACTTTCGTACCGTGCCGCCAAGAATATCCTCAAGCTCAGATGGCGACCACGAGGTTGCTCTTAGCGCGGCGATGGTTTCTTTTTCGGTGTTCGGCACATGAGGCACATCGGTGCCGAACACCAGAGTGCCAACACCCCAACTTGCGCGCGCACATTCTAATGCTGGACTATGAGTGCACGCGGTATCGAAGTAGCAAAGTAACTGGGCGGATGGGGGCAGCTAGAGTAACGCTGACAGCCACGACGGCAAACCACCGCCTAGCTAGGTGTGAGCAGATGATTTTTACGTCAGGATAGTCGGCCAGCACGCCAGCGAGAGCGAGCTTCGTCGCCGCCATTGCAGTCTCGCCGGGATAGCCGGCGCTTTTAACATCGGCTGGGCTGGCGCTCGGGAGGTCTCGGCGGCGCGTGTCGACGGAAAGAATCGCCACTCCGATACCCGGATCGTCCATTGAGGCCAAGCCTGCGGCGAGATTATCTTGCCTCTTAGGCGGCGACATAACATGGCTGCCGCGATAGAGCAGAGAATGTCCCCGCGGGCCATCGACGAATGACCTCAGCCGTTCCCTTTTCTGTTGTGCAGAAAAGGATGGCTGAAAGTGGCGCATCTGTGTTATCTCCATGTCTAGCCAATCACGGCGCGCACAAGCCGGCGCATGACAGGTACCCAAGGATGATCCTACGGTCGAAGAACACGAAGAATTTGACTAACGAGGTCCGTCAAATATTCTGGCGAGTGAATAACTTCCAACCCTCGATGAAGTACAACGTTGACCGTAAAAACGTGAAC